>DAOTKE010000033.1:0-25261 GCA_035449085.1 Kiritimatiellia bacterium
GTTACGTGGGCATCGGCAGTGTGGTGTCGGTGGGGGCGTCGCTGGGTGAAGGGGTGATCGTGAATCATCAGGTGTGCGTGGGACATGATGCGCAGATCGGCGATTTCGCGCAGCTTTGTCCGGGCGTGTGCGTGTCGGGCGGATGCGTGATCGGCGAGGGCGCGCTGCTGGGCACGCTCGCGGGCACCATTCCGCTGAAGCGTGTGGGCTCGTGGGCGACGCTGGGCGCCGGCAGTGTGGCGCTCAAAGACGTGGCGGACGGGGCGGCGGTCGTGCGGCTGACGCGGTGATTATTGCGACCACCCAGTGGTCGCAATGGGGAGTGTAAAAAGCGCGAAGGGCGGGCAAGGGGCTCACGAAGGAGACGAAGTGAGGAAGCGTGAGGATGAGTGCCCTGGGAAGCGAAAGTTTTACCCTCATCTTTGTGACCACTGGGTGGTCACAAAAAGTGGTCGCAATGGCAAGTGTAGAAACGGACAAATGAAAAGGGTGTGCGACACATGACAGGACACGGAGTCCATTCGGTACGCGGCATGTGGGAGTCCGTCAAATATGAGGCGGGGTTCTTCGCGCTGTTGCTGGTATATTTTCAGAACCAGGTTCCCGCCGTGACGGCGGTCAGAAGCGACGGCTGGTGGCTGGGCGGATTCTGGTACGTCACGTACGAGCTAGGGTTCATCTCGCGGGGCTTGGTCGGGAGCGTTGTGGCGCTGTTCCGGGGGCAGATTACACCGCAGGAAATGAACCTGGTGATCAGTGGCTGCTGGCTTGTTCTCGCGTTCTGCACGGCTCTGTTCTGTGGTTGGCTCGTCAAGCGATCGTCCGAGCGTGACCGTCTGGCGGTGCTGTATTGGGTGACGACGCTTTTGGTTATGCCATGTTCCATCACGCAATATTGCCATGCCGAGATGTTTGGCAAGTTGGATCTGTTTCACGCGCCTATTCTGATGGCGGCGGCTGGGTTGACGATCTGGGGACGGGCGCTTTGGCTGACGCCCCTGCTGGCGGCGGTCGGCATCCTGATTCATCCGTCATTTTTCTTTCTCTATTTTCCCTCGTTTCTTTTCTTGGTAGGTTATCGGACGAAATGGCGGCAAAGGGCTCTTCTGGCCATTTTGACGCTGACCGCTGTTGGTTTGTTCGCCGGTCTGCTGTTCTGGGGTAAGCCGAGTGGTGGGGCGGATGCGCTGGCCGCCTACGTGACCGCTCGCAGTGGCATTGAAAACGCTCTGAATAAAGAAGGGTTCTTTTATGCCTATTTCGCCTCTCTGAGCGACCAGTGGGCACTCTTCGTCAACCACGGGGCGCGTCCGATCGCGAATGCGTGCTTGGTGTTTCTGACCGTGCTAGCTCCGGTATGGCTGTTGCCCGCGTACCTCTGGCTGCTGACGGTCAGATGCGCAAGGGGGAAAGAGCGTAAGTTGATGTTCTTGCTCTGCCTAGGCCCGCTCGTTTGCGCGGCCCCAATTTTTCTTGCGCTGGACTGGACGCGTTGGTTCAGTTCATTGGTGGTGTGTCAGTTCGTTGTCCTGTTGACCCAGCACGCGGGGGGGGATCCGTGGGTGCGTGAGGCGGTTACGGTTTTCGGCGACAAAGTGCGTCAACGTCCGTTTTTCTTCGGGTTTATCGTGCTTTGGCTCGCCATTTTGCCGCGGGCGGAGGTTTCCGGACTGTTGCTGAATCCCGGGTTCACGTCCCTGTGGAAGTATTTGGAGCTTCCCTTTTGAGATGAAGCGATGCGGTTGAATGTGAAAGCTTGTGAGCCGACGCAGTTGGCGGTGTGGGCCGTGTGCCTGAGTGCTATCGCGTGCGCTGCGGCATCTTTGTCGTGGAAGATTGTGCACGATACGCCGGTTATGCTCTACCAGGCCAATTTGATGGTGGCGCACGGGCAAATGCCTTATCGCGACTTCTTCTGTATCAACATGCCGGGGGCACTCTGGGCTTATGCGGGCCTGATCCGTTTGTTTGGCCTCTCCGACATGGCTCTGCATGTGGCCAATGCGATGCTTGTCGGGATTATCGTTGCCCTTACGTGCCTGGCCTTTCCGCGTGAACAGAGGATGAGCGGCGGCCTTTTCGCCGCAGGGATAGGTGCGCTGCGTATCTACTCCGGTGAAAGCTATTTTATCTTGCAGCGCGAGTTGCTGGCCTTGGTGCCGCTTTCGGCCATTGCATGCGTCGGATTACGACGGCCGCTAAAGGGTCTGTGGAATGACGGTGTGCTCGGCGTTTTAGTGGGCAGCCTGGTGTTGGTCAAGCCCCAGTTTGTCTTGTTTGGCCTTCCGGCGTTCATCCTCCTGTGGATGGACGGCAGGACATGGGGCGAACGGATTCGGGCTGCGGTCGTTACCGGTGCCTTTTTTGCACTGCCCCTCCTGTTGTGTGCGGTCTGGCTTTATCGAAACGGTGCCATTCCACGGTTTTACGAAACCGTGACGTATTGGACGTTGTACGGGCAGATGACGCAGTCCTTCACCTTTCTGCCGCCAGCAGAGCGGGGGCGTGTGGTTCTGCGGCTGACGGCGGGAATGTTGTTTTCGCCATATACGGCTGCAGTTCTGGCCGCGTTGGTTTTAGTTTGGCGGGAGCGTCTGCTTGAGCGGCGGGAACTTGTTTTCTGGGGCAGCGTGCCGGTGATCGCACTGCTCGTGTTGGGGCTTTGCGGACAATTTTGGGGATACCACAAGCTGCCGTTTTTCTTCTTTTCGCTGGTTATCGCAAGCCGTCTGATCTGTTGCCGCAAGTTGGGCAAATGGTTGGCCATTGTCATGGCCGCGGCCTGGATTCCGTTTTCGGCGCAACGTGTGTGGCGGGAGACGACGGAGCCTTCTGTTGTGCGTCTCAAGCAAGGCGTCGCGGAATCCTTCAGGAAACATCTCCAAGGCACATTGAAGCCGGGCGAGACGGTTCAGCCCATGGATTGGACGTATGCCGCACTTCATGCCATGCTGCTGGTGGATGCGCCGCCCGCCACGCGGTTTCTTGAATACTCCTATTTTCTGCACAACGTCAGTCATCCACTTATCCGCGGGTTCCGGAAAGAATTCATGGTGCAGCTTAACGACCGTCCCCCTCGATTTATTCTGGAGGCGCGCGCCCAAAATTGGCCGAAGGGTCTAGACACTGAATCGCATTTCGTCGAATTTGAGACGTGGCGTGACACCCACTACCGTGTCGCTGGAGAGGCCCAGGCTTACAGAATCTGGGAATATCATATTCCAGACACGTCCTCCAAGTGATGGCGGCGCGAGTCTAGGAATATCAAAAGCAATGAGTGGATCGCAAATAGCATGGTTGAAGCGCTGGCGTGACGGCGGTCTGAAGGGGCTGTTGATCTCGGGTGCAACCCTCTTGGCCTGGATGAACCGCTTCGTTCAGGATGATGCTTTCATCTCGTTCCGGTATGCGCGCAATTTGGCTGACGGTCACGGCTTGGTCTGGAATATCGGCGAGCGCGTGGAGGGATACACGAATTTTTTGTGGACGATCTGTCTGGCGCCGGCGTATGGGCTGGGCGTGGAGATTGTCACATACGCGTATGTTCTGTCGTTGGCGGCTTTCGTCGGCACGCTGTGTCTCGCATATTCACTGGCGACGGAATTGTGGCAGGATCGCCGGGCGGGCTACGTGGCGCTCGCGTTACTGGGTACGAACTATTCGTTTAGCAGTTACGCGACAGGCGGGCTTGAAACGCAATTTGTCACGGCGTGGGTGATGGGGGCGATCTGGCTCATGGTTCGCTGGCAGGCGACAGGTCATGCAAAGATCCTGGTCGGTGCGGCGTTGGCATCCGCATGTGGCGTGATGACCCGAATGGACGCATCTGTGTTGCTCGCGCCTTTCTGGTGTCAGGTGGTGTGGCGTGTCTGGAAGTCGGGGCGCCCGGGGCGTTGGGGCACGTTGTCGTGCGCCGGGATGATTGGTGTACTGCCCGTTCTCGTCTGGTTGTTTTGGAGACATGGTTATTACGGCGCATGGGTGCCGAATACGTTTCTTATTAAGAGCAGCGGTGTGTCCTGGATCAGGGGACTCTACTATGTGGGGTTGTTTTATCTCGTGTACGGGCTCTGGATCGCGATCCCCCTGTTTTGGCGGCAGTTGGGGCTTCTTAGGAAATATGCGGGGGGAGGGGGGGGCTGTGTTGCGTGGTTGATGTGGCAGCTCTATGTGATCTCCATCGGTGGGGATTTCATGGAGTTCAGAATGATGATGCCGGCTTTTCCGCTTGCGATAGCGGTTCTTGCGGGATTGGTGATGGCGGGACGCGAAAAGTGGAAACGTATCGTTTTTTGTTGCGTGATCTTTCTTTTCAGCGTGTTGCATGTGGCAGAGGTCTGCCCGTATCCGGGCCTTCAGACGATTGCCGAATTGCGGAGGTGCCGTGGCGAATGGCAAGATGTGGCGTCGGTCCTGAATCGCGGCCTTGGGGTGGGGGGCAGCCAGGTGAAAATAGCGGTGACGGCGGCGGGCATCATCCCGTATTACACGCAGTGCTGGACGTTAGACCTGCTGGGGCTCAATGACCGCGATGTGGCCATGAACGGGGAGTCCGTGAGCCGCGGCAGATTGGGGGCTCGACCGGGACATGCCAAGATCGCTTCCTACCGTCTGGTGGTGGAGCGTGAGGTTGCCCTGTTGCTCAATTATCCGTGGGTTGTGAAGGATGTGCAATCCTTGAACATGACGCCGAAGATGATAGCCGAGCAGTGGTGTTTTGGTGTTGCTGCAGATCAGGTGCATCCGACACGGGTTCGTTGTGCGGAGGAACCCCTGCCGCGTGTCGTGGCTTGGCCGTTTGAAGATGGACGATATTTGGTCACACTGTACGTGACATCAGATCCGCATGTTGACGAGGCGATCCAATGCGGCAGAGCCATGGTTGTTGGTGAATAGAGAATGTTAGCGACATCTCCACAAGAGCGGCATCATCACTTGCGGTCTTGGCTGATCTGCCTGGCGGTGTTTGTCTTCTTTTTTGCTTTATATGCGGCGACGGCCCAACGAGGCGTGAGCTGGCAGGACAGTGGGGAGTTCCAATACCGTGTATTGGCTGGAGATTACGTGTGGCACTCCGGCATCGCACGGGCGCATCCTTTGTACATTGGGATGGCGCGGGGCTTTGTTCGCTTGTTTCCTCAGCCCGCCTGTTTTCATGCGGCTAACCTGTTTAGTGGGATTGGACTTGCGCTGGGGCTCGCGTTCTTGTCGGCGACTGTCATGGCGTTAACCCGGTCAACTCGGGCGGCGATATTGTCAGCCGTTGTATTGGGCTTCGCGCAGATGCCGTGGTGGCTGGGGACGATTGCGGAGGTCTATACATGGTCGCTGGCCTTCCTGATGGTTGAGCTCTATTGTCTGATCCAGTATTTCGAAAGGCGCAATGTCGTGTGGATGTTTGCGCTGTTTACCGTGAATGGTGCGCATTGGAGCGTGCACAACTTGGCGCTGCTCGACTTGGCAGTCCTGGTTGCCATGTTGGGACATGAATGGTGGAAAGGTGACCGCCAACGTGGCCGGTTGGTTTTGGGCAGTTTGGCGGGCTGGAGCATCGGGAGTCTGCCGGTGCTGGGGTTGACTGTCGCATCACTCATGGACGGCGGAAGTGCCATGGCGGTGCTCAAGAGCGTGTTGTTCGGAGACGGATACATGGCGCAGGTGCTGGGGACGGGAGGTTGCGGTGGCACATTGTGGTTAGCCAATCTGGCGTTGGCGGCGGTCAGTCTGCTCAATCCCATGTGGTTGTTTGCAGTGGCAGGTGTGCAGGGAGGACACGGGTATAGGCCAAGCCAGGCGCTACTGTGGCTGAAGATCCTGACGTTGGTTCATCTGCTGTTTTGGGTGCGTTATCGGGTTCCAGACCAGGCGACGTTTGTTTTGCCGACCTTAGGAATGATTGCGGTATGGGTGGGACTGGGCTGCTCACGTGTTGGATTGAGGCCAGCGAGGTGGGGGGTGCTGGTGATATCGGGGTGCTTATGTGCGTTAGTGGGGCCCTGCCTGTTGAGCGTTGCCGTGCAAAAGATGGGCGTGGCGGTGTCGCGTAGCCGGACGTTACCTTTTCGCGATGAAGTCACGTACTGGTTGCTGCCATGGAAGCATTCCGAGAACTCTGCGGCGCGTTTTGTGTCAGAAGTCGGTGAACAACTTAATTCCGGAGATGTACTGGTGGCGGATTCAACGGCAACCGGTCCGTTACTTGCGGCACGTGAGGCGTGCGTGATCGCGAAAGATTGGCGGCTGATGACTCCTTGGTCGGGCGAGACAGATGATGAGACAGTTTCGATTGCAGAAGAGGCGCTCGCTCGTGGCAGGAGTGTGTTCGTGGTGTCGCCGGTGGCGGGATATGTGCCGGCGGCTGTGCTTGGCGAGTTTGAGTTTGAGCGTGACGGCGTGCTGTGGCGGGTGGTGCAACGACGCTCAAGGGAAAATGGGGGATGAACGCGAATGAAATCCTGGTGTGGGAGATGAGAGGATGAGCAAACGGATTTTTTTGTCGCCGCCGTGGATGGGCGGCAGCGAGCGGGACAGGGTGGACGAGGCTTTCGCGTCCGGTTATATCGCGCCGTGCGGGCCGATGGTGGACCGGTTTGAGCGTGCGTTCGCTGAGCGGACCGGCATTCCGCATGCCTGCGCGTTGTCGAGCGGAACCGCCGCACTCGATCTGCTGTTTCACGAGCTGGGGATTGGGCCCGGGGATCGCGTGTTCTGCTCGGATCTGACCTTTATCGCGTCGGTCGCGCCGGCGGTGCGGCGCGGGGCCGAGCCGGTCTTCATCGATTGCGACGAGACAAGCTGGACGATGGATCCGGATCTGCTGGCAGAAGCGCTGGCGCAGGCCGCTGCCGAGGGGCGGCTGCCCAAGGCTGTGGTGGCGGTGGATCTCTACGGCCAGTGCTGCGATTACGGGCGTATCGAGCCGCTGTGCGAGCGCTATGGGGTGCCGCTGATTACCGATGCGGCAGAGGCGCTGGGAGCTGTTTATTGCGACCACCCAGTGGTCGCAATGGGGAGTGTAAAAAGTGCGCAAGACGGGCGGGGGGCTCACGAAAAAGATGATATGGGGAAGTGTGAGGCTGGATGCCCCGATGAGCGAAAGGTTTTATCCTCATCTTTGCGATCCACTGCGTGGTCGCAAAAAGTGGTCGCAATGGGGAGTGTAAAAACGGTGCGGAGTGCCGGAGATGCGGGCTGGGCTGCGGTGTTTTCGTTTAATGGGAACAAGATCATCACGACATCGGGCGGCGGGATGGTGGCGTCGCGGGATGCCGGGGTGATCGAGCGGGCGCGGAAAAGGGCACAACAGGCACGCGAACCGGTGGTCTGGTACGAGCACGAGGAGCTCGGATACAATTACCGGATGAGTAACCTCGTGGCGGCGGTGGGGGTGGGGCAGCTTGAGGCGCTGGAGAGGATTATCGCGAAAAAGCGGCAGATTTTCGAGTGGTACCGCGAGCGTCTGGAAGGCGTGGCGGGCGTGAGCCTGATGCCGGAGGCGGGGTATGGCAGGTGCTCGCGGTGGCTGACGGTGGCATTATTGCGACCACCCAGTGGTCGCAATGGCGAGTGTAAAAACGGGCCGGATGAGCGTGTGATGCGTGTGATTGAAGCGTTGGAGCGGGAGAATATTGAGGCAAGGCCGGTGTGGAAGCCGATGCACTTGCAGCCGGTGTTTCAAGGGGCGCGGGTGGTCGGTGGGGCGGTCAGCGAGCAACTGTTCGCGCATGGGATATGTCTGCCGTCTGGAACCGGGATCGAGCGGGCTGATGTGGAGCGTATTTGTAACGTGGTAATCAAGGCTGTTCGCACTGGTGCCGATGTGATTAAATAACGCACACTTCATGACCAACAACTGGAAAGAGCGTTTCGGGATCTGGGCTGGCAGACTGGGCGTCTATGCGGCGGATACGGCGGTGATGGCGCTGGCGTATCTGACGGCGTTTCTGCTGCGCTTTGAGTTTCAGGAGCCGTGGTGGGGCTGGGGCCGGGTGGCGGTCTCGTTCGTGACGGTGTGGGCGGTGCAGTGCGTGGCCCTGGAGCTGTTCGGCTGCAACCGGCTATTGTGGCGTTACGTCAGCGTTGGCGATGTGCCGCGGTTTGTGGGTGCCATCGGGGCTTCGACCGTTGCGCTATTAGCGTTGCGTGTGGTGCTGCCGCATCAGATGGGATTGCGGCCGCCTTATAGCATCACTTTCTTCAATAGCTTTCTGGTGACGGGGGGGCTGATCGGGGTGCGAATGCTGGGCCGCCTGATGGCCGAAGGGGCCACGTTGCCTTGGGGCGGAACACTGAATGGCCGTGTGCGGCGTGTGCTGCTGGTGGGCGCGGGGTCGGCCGGTGATCTGGTGGCGCGCGAGTTGCGGCGGCAGGGGGCGCGGCGGCAGGCGGTGGTCGGATTCTTGGACGATGATCCGGCCAAACGCCATGCGCGTATCCAAGGATTCCCCGTGTTGGGGCGTATCGACGAGTTGCCCGCATTGGCGCGTCGGCATGCGGTGGACGAGGTGATCGTCGCGATGGCGCGGGTGCCGCGTGACGTGATCCGGCGCGTGGTGCGGTTGTGCGAGCGGGCGCATGTGCCGGCGCGCATCGTGCCTGGCTACTACGAACTGATCGACGGGAGTCTGACCGCCTCGAAAATCCGTAACGTGGATGTCACCGATTTGCTGGGGCGTGAGGAGACGTCGCTTGACAGCCGTGCGGTGGTTGAGCTACTGGGACACAAACGGGTGCTGGTGACTGGCGCGGGCGGTTCGATCGGCAGTGAGCTGACGCGGCAGATCTTGCGTACCGGGCCGTCGAGCCTGGTGCTGGTGGAGCGGTCCGAAAACGCGCTGTACGAGATCGAACGCGAGATCCGCACATGCGGGGCCGAGACGCCGGTGACGGCGTTGCTGGCGGATATCGGCGACCGCATACGCATGGAGGCGATCTTCCGCAACTACGAGCCGCAGATCGTGGTGCATGCCGCGGCGCACAAGCATGTGCCGCTGATGGAGCATAATCCGGTCGAGGCGGTGAAGAATAATGTGTTGGCCACGCGTGCGTTGGGCGAGTTGGCGGTGGCGTGCGGTGTGGAGCGTTTTGTGTTCATCTCGACCGACAAGGCGGTGCGTCCGGTGTCGGTGATGGGGATGAGCAAACGGCTGGCGGAGCGCGCGTTGCAAGCGTTGAACGCCCACGGGGTCACGCGTTTCTCGGCGGTGCGGTTCGGGAATGTGCTGGACTCTTCGGGCTCGGTCGTGCCGCTTTTCCGCGAGCAGATCCGGCGTGGCGAGGCGGTGACGGTGACGCATCCGGAGATGCAGCGCTACTTCATGACGATCTCCGAGGCGGTCTCACTAGTTCTGCAGGCGGCGGCGCTGGCGCAGGGCGGCGAGATCTTCGTGCTCGACATGGGCGAGCCGGTGAAGATCGTGGAGCTGGCGGAGGAGATGATCGCGCTCTCCGGGTTGCGTCCGCACGAAGACGTGCCGATCGTTTTCACCGGCATCCGTCCGGGCGAGAAGCTGTTTGAGGAGCTGGACGTGAGCGAGCGCTCAGCGTACAAGACCGGGCATGCGCGGATTTTCGTAAGTAAGGAGACGACTGAGGAAAACGGCGCGACGGCGGCGATGCTGGCGGCATGCCGGCAGTTGGCGGAACGGGACGGCGCGACGGCGGAGGAGGTGCGTGTGGCGTTGCGTCAGTGGACGGCATCCAGTGTGACGGATGAGGGAGGGCCGGCGACCGACGGAGGAGGGGGCGCGTGACAAAGCGACTCGACTGGTTACGGCCGGCGGCGTTGGCGCTGATCGCGGTGGCGGCGGCGTTCAATTATCGCTACATGTTCGACTTCACGATGGTGATGTTCGCGGCGCCGATCGAAGACATGTCGCATGGCTGGGTGGTGCCGTTCGTCAGTCTGGCGGTGTTGTGGCGGCAGCGCGGTGCGCTGCGGGCGGCGGCAGGCTCGCCGAGTCTGGCGGGGGCGGCGTGGACGGTGCTGTTTCTGGTGATCGCCTGGTTCGGCGGACGTGGCGGGCAGTCGCGTTTGGAGCAGGTGTCGTTCATCGGCTTGGTGTGGGCGTTGCCGTATGCTTTCTGGGGACGCGGTGTGGAGCGGTTGATGCGCTTCCCGGCGGCGTTTCTGTGTTTCACGATCCCGGTGTCGTCCTTTATCGATTTCTTCACGATCCATCTGCGCATCCTTTCGACCTCAATCGCGACTGGGCTTCTGAACGGCATGGGGCTGGCGGTCGAGCGGTCGGGCACGGCACTCTTTTCACGGGTGCCCGGTGCCGAGTTCAATGTGGATGTGGCGGATCCGTGCAGCGGTATCCGTTCGTTGTTTGCGATGATGGCCTTGACGGCGGCGTATGCCTATTTCACGCAGCGGGGGTTGTGGCGTAAATGGCTGCTTTTCGTCTGCTCGCTGCCGATCGCGGTGATCGGTAATATGGTGCGCATCATGTCGATCTGCGTGGTGGCCGCATGGTTCGGGCAGCAGGTGGCCACGGGGTACTATCATGACTATTCCGGGTATGTGGTGTTTCTGGTCGGCGTGCTGCTGATGGTGCAGGCGGGAGAGTGGATTAAGGGAGGAAGGAAGAAGGAGGAGGGGGAGAACGCTGAACGCTCAACGCAGAACGCTGAACGCTCAACGGGGAACGCTCAATGCTCAACGCTCAATGCTCAACGCTCAGGTGGGGGAAGAGGAGATGGCATCGTCGTGGGGGTGTGTGGGGTGGTGCTGGCGGTGTTTGCTGTAAACATGTCGATGCCGCCGCCGGTGTTCAACACGGCCTCGTTCGTGGCGGCGGAGTTGCCGCCGCGTGTGGGTGAGTTTACGGGAGAGGTGCCGTGGTTTTGCCATGATCCGCAGTGCTTGGCGACGGCGGAGGAGCCGCTGTTGAAGCGCGGGGCGGAGGGGTTTGTCTGTCCCGAATGCGGCGGGAAGATGGCGACGGTTTCGCTGGGCGAGTGGAGCGATCTGCCCAAAGACACCGTGATCATCAAGCGGAACTATCGTGCGTCGGACGGACTGGCCTATGCGGTCAGCGTGGTGGTGGGCGGTCGGCAGCGGAACAGTATCCACCGTGCGGAATTGTGTCTGCCGGCACAGGGCTTCGCGATGCTGGATGCGGCGCGTGTGCCGCTTACGTTGGCTGATGGTCGCAGCCTGCAGGTGCGACGGATCAATGCGCAACGGCCGGGCGGGGCGCGCATGAGTCTGGTCTATTGGTTTTTGAGCCATGATCGCGTGTGTTGCTCGCACACGGAACGTATCCTGCTGGACGTGTGGGATCGCTCGATTAACAACAGGATCAACCGCTGGGTCATGATCGCGGTCAACGTATCGTCCGGGCTCGATTCACCTGAGGGGATCGAACGGTTCGAAGCGTTCTTGTCCGAGTTGTATCCCCAGATCGTGTTCGAACAGGATAGGGATAGCGAATGACGGTCAATTGGGTCACAGATTGGGTCAGGATGTCAGATGGCGTTTTTGCGCGCATCGCGACGGACGGAGCTAGATATGCGGCGGCCTTTTGCGGAGCATTGGCGATCTCGTTGCTGCTGACACCGTTTTTGCGTGAGACAGCGCGCAAGATCGGGATGGTGGATCAGCCTGACGCGCGCCGCATCAACAAGGTGCCGATTCCGCGCGGAGGCGGGCTTTCGATTTTTGTGGCCTTCCACGTGGTGCTGGTGGCGTTGGTGCTGTCCGAGGGGGCGCCGATCAGCCAACAGTTTTCCTGTTATTGGCAAGGACGGTTCCTGCTGGCGTCTGGACTGTTGGTGTTGATCGGTCTGGTAGACGACAAAAAAGGGTTGCGGCCGGTCGTCAAGCTGGCTGGACAGGTGGGGGTGGCGCTGATTCTATTTTGGTCCGGGATCCATTTGGGAGGCATTGTGGTGGCGTTTCCGCCTTGGTTGGACTGCCTTTTCACGGTGCTGTGGATCGTCGGGGCGGTGAACGCATTCAATCTGATTGACGGGATGGACGGGCTGGCGACGGGGCTGGCGCTGATTGCCTCGGCGGGCTTGGCTGGGACACTCTTGTTCACCGGGAACTCGGCGGCGACGCTGCCCTATCTGGTGCTGGCCGGCGCGTGTTTGGGATTCCTGCGCTACAACTTCCACCCGGCTTCGGTATTCCTGGGCGATTCTGGCAGCATGTTTCTGGGGCTGTGCATCGCGACGCTGCCGCTGGTGACCGGATCGCGCAAGGAGCTGGTGGCGTCGCTCGGCATGCCGCTGCTGGCGATGGGGGTGCCGATTTTCGACACGCTGCTGGCGATCTGGCGGCGGTCGGTCCGCTCGCTGCTGCCGCAGCCGCTCAAGGGGGTGGGGCACCGCGTACGCGTGATGCAGCCGGATCGTGACCATCTGCATCACCGGGTGCTGCGGCAGACGATGAATCAACGTAGAGCGGCGGTGTCTCTTTATGCGATGAGTGTGGGGTTGGTGACGATCGGGCTGGTCGGCACGTTGCTGAAGGGGCGAGCGCCGGGTTTTTTCCTGATTGCGTTCGTGTTGGCGATTGCCGTGGTGGCGCGGCATCTGGAGAGCGTGGAGTTGTGGGACACGGGACGCTTGCTCTCGGGGAAGCGGGGAACCATACGGCAGGGGCTGCTGGTGCCTTGTTACATTCTGGTGGATGTGGTGTTGCTGTGCGGGGTCTGGGTGCTGGCACGGTGGGAGATGGGATTGCCGATCGGTCGCGGGGCTTTTCTCGCCGAGTTGCCGCGCTACGTGGTGCCGGTGTTCGTGCTGCTGGTTGTGGCGAAAACGTATCAGCGCGTCTGGTCGCGTGCGCAGGTGTGCGATTTTGCGGTGCTGGGCCTGGCGGTGGTGGCGGGGGCTGTGGTCGGTGCCGGACTGGTGTGTCTGTTTTGCGAGTCGCACCCTTCTGTGACGCGATTCACGATCCTGTTCGGCACACAGGCGGTGTTCCCGTTGTGCGCGATCCGGTTGTGGCGCGATAGCGTGAGTGGCCTGACACAGATTTGTGAGCGGAGCATTCTGCTCAGCAAGCCCGGCACGCGGCGTCTGCTGGCCTACGGCGGCGGGCTCCGTTTCCGGAGCTATCTGCGGGAGATGCGCGAGCGGTCCGGGTTGAATGATCAAGTGATCGTCGGGGTGATCGACGATGACATCAATTTGCGCGGACGGATCATCTCCGGGTATCGGGTGGTGGGCACTCTCGACCGGTTGGACGGGTATTTGAGGCATCAACATGTGGATGGTGTGGTGATCACCTGTCTCATGGATGAGGAGAAACAGGCACGCGTGGTGCGCGTGCTGAGTGAAGCGGGATTGCGCGTCACGCTTTGGGCGTGTGAGGAAAAACCGCTGAGTACGGTGGGTGCCAAGGCCGTGCCGCGTGCGACGGTGGAGGAGTAGGTATGAGGAGTTTTCGCAAAGAGCTGTGGTTCAAGGCTGGGAGCCGACGGGCCTACATCAACATCACGCCTGAGGTTGAGGCCTGTTTGAAAGAGAGCGGGATCCGCGAGGGGCTCTGCCTGGTCAACGCCATGCACATCACGGCGAGCGTGTTCATCAACGATGACGAGCAGGGGTTGCACGCCGATTTTGAGCGTTGGCTGGAGCGTCTGGCACCTGAAAAGCCGCACAGCCAGTATGCGCACAACGGCTCGGAAGACAATGCCGACGCGCACCTGAAACGGCAGGTGATGGGACGCGAGGTGGTCGTGGCGGTCACCCATGGTCGGTTGGACTTTGGTCCGTGGGAGCAGATCTTTTACGGTGAGTTTGACGGCCTGCGCAACAAGCGGGTGCTGGTCAAGATTATCGGGGAGTAGATCGTGTTACTTAGCTTCATGAAGGGGATCACCTGGTGTTTGAGCCCGCTGGCACTGGCGTTGTTCGGTGTGTTGCTGGGCGGCTATTGGGTGTGGCGTGACCGGCTGCGGCGCGGCCTGTGGGCACTGGCGCTGTCGGTGTTGTGGCTATGGGTGTGGGCATCGCCATGGTTCTTTGTTCTGATTGGTGGTGTATTAGAGCGAGCTTATCCGCCCGCCAAGCCTGAGTCGTTGCCGCGCGCCGACGCGATCGTGGTTTTGGGCGGCGGCATCAGGTCGCCGACGCGTCTGACGCGCGATGCCGATCTGGACACGGCGGCGGACCGCGGCTGGTACGCGGCGCGCTGTTATCATGCGGGTCGCGCGCCCTTGATCCTGTTCTCGGGGGTCGGTGAGGGGCCGGGCATGCGGCAGTTTCTGATTGACCTGGGGGTGCCCGCGAAAAAGATTGTGATCGAGTCTGATAGTAAGAACACCTATCAGAACGGTTTGTTCACACGTGAGAAACTCAAGGAGATCAAGGCCAAGCGTGTCCTGCTCGTGACGTCGGCGTGGCATATGCGTCGTTCATTGCTGGTCTTCAAGCACATGGGGGTGGAGGTGGTGCCGGCCGCCACGGACTACGAGGCGTTGACGATGCGCGGTATGCTCTCGCCATCGTGTTTCGCCTACTATTTGCCCTCAGCGGATTGTCTCGACAAGAGTACGGCGGTACAAAAGGAATACATCGGGTATTGGGCGTACCGTGCGTACCTGATCCTTGGAAGGGACTAGTGCGGGAAAGGTTGCCCCGATGGTGTCGGATGGGGTATACTGCATCCCCGTAGTTCACAACAGACCATGACGGTCGGCAGACCGTTGTTAGTGGGAGTTTCTATGCCGAATACGATTTTGGTGGGTGCGCAGTGGGGCGACGAGGGCAAGGGCAAAGTGATCGATGTCCTGACGTCCCAGGCGGATGTGATTGTGCGGTACCAAGGTGGCAGCAATGCCGGCCATACCGTGATTGCGGAGGGGAAGAAATATGTGCTGCACCTGATCCCTTCCGGCATTTTGCACCCCGGTAAGCAGTGCGTGATCGGTAACGGTGTGGTGATGGATCCTTTCGATTTGATCAAGGAGATCGATGACCTGCGCGTACAGGGCTTTGATCCGTTGGGCCGCCTTGCGATCAGTGACCGCACGCACATGGTGATGCACTGGCACCGAGCACTGGATGCGGCGGATGAGGCGCGCCGCACGCAGGAGCGTAAGATCGGCACTACGGGCCGCGGCATCGGGCCGGCCTACGGCGCCAAGATGGGGCGCACCGGTCTGCGCGTCGGCGAGATGCTGAGCCCCCGGTTTCTGGAGATGATCCGGTCGGGTGTTGAAGAGGCCAACGCCACTCTAGCGAGCTGGGGCGCGCAGACCTTGGACGTGGAAGAGATGGTGTCGATCTACGCGCAGGCGGCCGAGGCGCTGAAACCCTACATCACAGATACGGTGGCGTTGGTGAACGCCGCTGATCGCGCGGGCAAGAATATCCTGCTGGAAGGTGCGCAGGGCACCATGCTGGATATCGACTTCGGGACCTATCCGTTTGTGACTTCTTCTAATCCCACGGCCGGGGGGGCCTGCACCGGCTCGGGGCTCTCACCGCGCAGGGTCGACCGGGTGGTGGGCGTGATCAAGTGTTACACGACGCGCGTCGGTGCGGGGCCGTTCCCCACCGAGTTGAACGATGCCGCCGGCGAGCACCTGCGTCAGAAGGGCGGCGAGTTCGGCGCGACCACCGGCCGTCCGCGGCGTTGCGGCTGGTTCGATGCCGTCGTGGGCCGTTACTCCGCGATGGTCAATGGCGTGGATTTCTGGGCCATGACCAAGCTGGACGTGCTGGACGAACTGCCGGTCATCAAAATCTGTACCGCGTATCTGCGCGATGACGGTGTGCGCTACGAGACTTTCCCGGCGGACCTGAGCGTTCTGGAGCGCTGTACGCCGGTTTACGAGGAGATGCCGGGTTGGCTGACGCCGACTAGCGCCTGCACGCGTTTTGAGGATCTGCCGATTAAGGCGCGCGCCTACGTGGAGCGTCTGGTGTCACTGATCGGAGGCCGGCTGGGCATCCTGTCAGTCGGGCCGGCGCGCGAGACCACAATGCGTCTCGGGCTGTGACGGCGGGCGGTCGCGGGCTTCTGGACGCACAACGCGGAAGGTGGGACACGCACGGTGGAAAATCCAGCCAACAGAGTGCCGGCGCATATCGCCATCATCATGGACGGTAACGGCCGCTGGGCCAAACAGCGCGGGCAGCCGCGCCTCGCCGGTCATGAAGCCGGTTCAGAGACGGTGCGTCATGTGCTCAATTACTGCCGCGACGCGGGAGTCCGCTATCTCACGCTTTACGCGTTCAGTACCGAAAACTGGTCGCGCCCGGCGGCAGAAGTGTCTGGACTGATGGCGTTGCTGGGTGCCTTCATCGACAAGTACGAGCGCGACCTGATCGAGCGCCAGGTGCGTCTGCGCGTGATCGGTCGGCGGGAAGATCTGTCCGAGCCGTTGCGGAAGGCTTTGGCCCGCATTGAACGGGAGACGGTCGCGTTTGACCGTCAGCTCATCATCGCTCTCAGCTACAGCGGGCGCAGTGAACTGGCGCGCGCCGCGCGGCGTATTGCGGAGGAGGTCAGAGCAGGGACGCTCGCGCCGGAAGAGGTCGATGAGGCGGCCATCGCCGTGCGCCTCGATGCGCCGGACGTGCCGGATCCGGACTTGATCATCCGGACCAGCGGTGAGCTGCGCATCAGCAATTTTCTGCTGTGGCAGTGCGCCTACAGTGAGTTCTACGTGACCCCGGTGTTGTGGCCGGACTTCCGCGAGGCAGACTTTCAGGCGGCGCTGGCGGCCTACGCTAAACGCGACCGTCGCTTCGGCGGCGTGGGGTCGGGTGCTCCCTGCGCGGAGTGTGGCGGGGGCTAAGCAGGAGCAAGGATCTTGACGAAACGAATTGTTACGGGTGTGCTGGTGGGGGCGGCCTGGCTCTTCGGCCTGTGCTATATGCCGGGCTGGATGCTGTTCGGCGCGCTGCTCCTGATGTCCTGCGCTTGCCAGAACGAGTTCTACCAGATGATGCGGCGCAACGGCCACCCGGTCAGCCGGAATGGCGGCATGGCGATGGGCGTGGTGTGGCTGACCGCCTGTTACGCCTTTCCGCCCTACGCGGCACGCGAATTGCCGATGGGGCATCAGTTCGAAACGCTGGTACTGGTGGCGCTGGTGTTTGCGTTGCTGCTGCGTGTGCTCTTTGATTCGCGGATTGCGCGACCGGTCGAGCACACGGGCGTCACGCTGTTGGGCTTCTTCTATCTGCCTTTCATGTTGAGCTTTTTCATCCGGTTGGCGCAGTGGGGGGCGGATTCCATGTTCGAAATTCCGTCTGCGCGTGTCGGCGTGTATCTGGCCTCCTATCTGGCGGCGGTCGTGAAATTCAGCGATGTGGGCGCCTTCGCGGTCGGGATCACATGGGGACGCCACAAGATGTTTCCGCGCGTCTCGCCGAAGAAATCATGGGAGGGTTTTGTCGGTGGTGTCGCCGCGGCCATGCTCGTGAGCGTGGGGATGATCCAGGCCGCGAAAAGGTATGACTGGCTGCCGGGCGGTCCGCTGGTTGAACTGAGCGTGACGCATGCGTTGGTCTTGGGCGCGGTGCTGGGTGTGGTCGGCACGCTGGGAGATTTGATCGAGTCGATGTTCAAGCGTTCGGCCAACACCAAGGATTCCGCCGGCCTGTTGCCGGGGGGTGGCGGCGGTATTCTCGACATGTTTGACAGTCTGACCTTCTCACCTGCAGTCCTCTACTTCTATCTCGCCTGGTTTGTCGGGCAGTCGGTGGCGTCATGAGGTCCGTCGTCATACTCGGGAGCACGGGCTCGATCGGCGAAAACGCGCTCAAGGTTGCCGAGTCGCTGCCGGACGCGGTGCGGGTGGTGGGACTGGCCACGCGGACGAAAGTCACGCGTGTGATCGATCAGGCGTTGCAGTTCGGCGTGGAGGTGGTTGCGGTCGAAGACCGGGCAGCCGCCGCTGAGGCCGCCGTTCTGGCGCGGCCGCATGGCATCCAGGTCTGGGCCGGCGCGGATGGCGTGACGGCGTTGGCCGGGCTGGCTGCGGCCGATACCGTGCTTTGCGCGCTGGTGGGTCTGGCGGGCTTGCAACCGGTGCTTACAGCGCTGGAGACGGGCAAGGATGTGGCTCTGGCCACCAAGGAGGTGCTGGTCGCAGCCGGTGAGCTGGTCATGCGGCGGCGCGCCGAGACGGGCGTCAGCCTGTTGCCGGTGGACAGCGAGCATAGCGCGCTGTTTCAATGTCTTCAGTCTCCCGCCTTTTCCCCCGTCTGCGTACGCACGCGCAACGATGAGCCGGCGGCCGAAGATCGCGTGGCGCGTCTCGTGCTCACCGCTTCGGGCGGGCCTTTTGCGGCGCAGCCGGACATCGATTTTGAACGGGTGACGCCCTCACAGGCGCTGGATCATCCGCGCTGGGCCATGGGGCGCAAGGTGACGATCGACTCGGCCACCATGATGAACAAAGGGCTGGAGATCATGGAGGCGCGGTGGCTCTTTAATGTGCCGGCCGAACGGATCGGCGTGGCCGTGCATCCCGAGAGCATCGTGCACTCGCTGGTGACGTTTGTCGACGGCACGCAGTTGGCGCAGCTTTCGGTGCCGGACATGCGTTTCCCGATTCAGTACGCATTGACCTGGCCCGACCGTATGACCGTCGCGATGCCGGCACTGGATCTCGTGCGCCAGGGCCGTCTGACGTTTGAGGCTCCGGACGAGTCGCGTTTCCCCTGTCTGCGGCTGGCGCGCGAGGCGGCGACCATTGGCGGCACGCTGCCAGCGGTGCTGAACGCGGCGGACGAGGTGGCGGTTGAGGCGTTTCTGTCGGGTGCGATCTCGTTTGCCGGGATCTGGCGGGTCGTCGAGCAGGTGATGGCCGAGCATGCGGTGCGTCCCGCCGCGACGCGTGAGGCGATTATGGAGGCGGATGCCTGGGCGCGCGTCGCGGCGTCCGAGCGATGCGGCCTGCGGGGCACGAACAAGGTGTAGGCCTGATTAACGGATCCAGGCCGGGAAAGAGTGGTGGCTGATTATGGAATTTGTATTGGCGGGCGTGTGTGTGGTTCTGCTGTTCAGTCTGGCGATTTTCATCCACGAGTTCGGTCATTTCCTGGCCGCGAGGTGGCTGGGGCTGAAGGTGGATGCCTTTGCGATCGGCTTTGGCCCGGCGATCTGGAAACGTACCGTCAACGGCGTGGAATACAAAATCGGTTGTATTCCGTTCGGCGGGTATGTGGCCCTGCCGCAGCTCGATCCCTCCGGCATGGAAAAGATGCAGGGCGGGAGCGGTGAGGTCTCGCAGGACCTGCCGGATATTGCGGCGTGGCGGCGGATCGTTGTCTCGGTGGCGGGACCGTTCGGCAATGTGGTATTGGCGGTGGCGGTGGCGCTGCTGATCGCTTGGATGCCGGGCGTACGGACCGGTGTGGTGGATACGCGCGTCGGCGCGGTGGCGGAGGAGTCCGCAGCTTGGGCGGCGGGGTTACGCGCCGGTGACCGCATTGATAGCGTCAACGGGCGTAAGGTGACGACATGGACCGATCTCCAGGTGGAGTGGCAACTGGCGGGCAGTTCTGGCGAAGCGGTTTTCGGTGTGCTCCGCGATGGCGTGCGTCGCGATCTGACTATCTCGTTCGAGACCAACAACGCTCTGGGGCTGCGGATACTGGCCGGCGTCTTTCCCGAGGCGCACTGTGAGGTGAACGAGGTGATTCCCGATTCGCCTGCCGCGCAGAGCGGACTTCAGGTGAAGGATGTGATTCTGGCGGTGGATGAGACGCCGGTACTGGGCGCGTATCATTTTTCATCGCTCATCGCCAAGCGGGGCGCGCAACCGGCCGTGCTTACGCTGCAGCGCGGTAACGAGCGCGTGAAGCTTGCGGTGACGCCGCGTTACGAGGAGGATGCCAAACGCTATTTGATCGGCATTCGTTGGATCGACGGGCGCGAGGGTGTGAAGCCGTGGATGATGTACCGCAATCCGTGGCAGCAGCTCAAATGGGATTCGCTCTCGGTGGTCCGTGTTTTGCAAGCGTTATTTGCGCCCAAATCGCCGGGTGAACGCAAGGCCGTTGCGCGCAACATCGGCGGTCCGGTGGCGATCGTGATGGGACTTTACAACACGGTGCGCGGCAGCCTGATCGACGGGTTGGGCTTCCTGCGTATGATCTGCGTCAATCTCGCGATCCTGAACCTGCTACCCTTCCCCGTGCTGGATGGCGGCCATGTCATTTTCGCTTTGTACGAGATCATCACGCGCCGCAAACCGCATCCCAAAGTGGTTGCCGTGCTGGTCAACACCTTTGCCGTCCTTCTGATCGGTTTGATGCTGTTGTTGGTCTACACTGACATCACGCGCAAAATCAAGACTAACCGGGAGTTGCGCGCGATGGCGCGCGAACAGGAGGCGGCGGAAACCGTAGCGCCTGATCGGCCGTAGCCGGGCGGCACGGCGGCAGGACGGAGACGTCATCACCATGCAGAAAGACGCTATACCGACAGTGCGGCCGCGCAGCAGGACGCGTCAAATCTTTGTGGGGGCCGTGGCGGTCGGCGGCGGCGCACCCGTCAGCGTGCAGACCATGGCGAACGCCGACCCGTATGATGCGCAGGCGCTGCTGCGCCAGATCGGCGAGGCCGCCGATTTGGGGTGCGACATTGTGCGGCTGACCGTGCCGGACGCTGAAGCGGCCGCCGTCTTCAAGCAGGTGCGCGCCCGGTCGCCGCTGCCGCTGGTGGCGGACATTCATTTCGATTACCGGCTTGCGCTCGCCGCGCTGGAGGCCGGCGCGGACGGGCTGCGCATCAATCCCGGCAACATCGGCGGCCCTGAACGTGTGCGCACTGTGGTGGCGGCCGCCCGCGGTCGCCGCGTGCCGATCCGTATCGGCGTGAACAGCGGTTCGCTGGAGGCCGACATCTTGGCGCGGCACGGGGCTCCTACGGCCGAGGCACTGGTTGAAAGCGCTCTGCGCCATGTCGCGTTACTCGAAGCCGAGGACTACCACGAGATCAAAATTTCGGTCAAGGCTTCCGATGTGCCGCGTACCTTGGCGGCCTACCGCCTGTTGTCGGCGCATACCGTTTATCCGTTGCATCTCGGTGTGACCGAGGCCGGCACATTCCTGCCCGGTACGGTGCGCTCCTGTGTGGCGCTGGGCGCTTTACTGTTGGAGGGCATCGGCGACACGATCCGCGTGTCGCTCACCGACGCGCCCGCGAAGGAAGTGCGGGTGGGCGTTGAATTGTTGCGCAGCGCCGGGTTACGGGCGCCGGGTGCAGCCGTGACCTCCTGTCCGACCTGTGGCCGCACGCGCGTGGATGTGACAGGATTGGCGACACGCGTTGAAGAGCGGCTGGAGCGTTTTTACCGCGAGCATCCTGACGCGCCACGGCCACATGTGGCGGTGATGGGGTGCGTCGTGAACGGGCCGGGTGAGGCCAAGGGTGCCGACATCGCCGTGGCTGGCGGGCAAGGGCGGTACGCGCTCTACGTGCGAGGCGAACGCGTTAAAACGGTGTCGGAGTCGGAAGCCCTTGATGAGATTGCCTCCCTGGTGGAGGGCTGGGGCCGCGGCTAGTCGAGGAAGCCTTGGGTCTCTTCCTGCAGCAGCTTGAGCGCCGCCGGGTCGTTGGCCGCCTTCTCGATCGCGGTCTTGAAATAACCCTTGGCCTCGGCGCGCGCTTTGTCCGCCCCGGCCGTGTCCGGGATCGTGTCCAGGATACCGGCAATGCGTTTGGCGTTGCGGCCGAGAATCCACTCGCGGCTGTAGGCGATGCCGCTGGTGGGATCGAACTCCTCTTCCTGGTCGGATTTGAGCCAGGTATCCATGAATTCACGGAAAAAGGCCACGGCCTCGCGCGGCTGGTTCTTGGCCATGGCGCGGTGCGCCTTGACTTTGGGCAGCGACATGTCATGCCAAGCCTTGTCTTTGCCGGGAATACCTTTTTCCAGCATGCTCACCGCGAGGTCGTAATTTTCGGTGATGAAGGCACCATCCAGGACCTTGACCTTGATCGAGTTGATGGTGTTCTCGTCGGAACAGGCCACGAGGATGCGCTCGCCGACGGCGCACAGAGCGCGAATGGTGTCGAGCTGTTCGGCCATCTCGTAAAAGTAACGGTCGAAGATGTTGCCGACCTGAACCGGAGAAATGCGGGCGGCCAGCAGGGCATCGAGGCGTTCCGGAAGCACGCGGGGGTTGGCGGCCACCCCGGTCTCCACCCAGACGCGTGCCGCGTAGTTGACCGAGTTGGTTTTGTCGAGGGCGTTGAACACCACCTTCTTGCTGGCCTGTTCGACCAGATCATTGCGTCCGTTTTTCTGGAGCGTCGTGAAGAAAGTGCGTGCGAGAGGATAGAGCGCGCTGTCCGGCAGTTGAGCGACGCAGGCGTCAAACTCGGCGGGTGCCGCGTCCCAATTCTTTGCGGCTAAAACGGTGCGCAGCGAAAGCGCCGCCAAAATCTGGCTGTATGCGGGATCCTTCAGTTTTTTGGATTGCAGGTGACTCAACAGGCGGCTGGCGAAGGCGTGCTTGCCGGCGTCGATCAGGCCTCCCACGGACTGTTGCACGATCGGTGCAGCCTTGTCGGCTGGCAGCCCATTGATCACGCTGTCGAGGTCGGACTGCGCAAGATCAGCGTCGGCCATGGCGAGCGAGGCCGCGAGCTGCCAGTTCAGCACCTGCGGCATCAGGTCGGCCGGTAAGCCGACATCGCGAGCCTGCAGGTCGCGGCACCAATGGCGGATGTCTGCGTGGCGGTTCATTTGCCGGTACGCATTGTGGACGTTGCCGAAGACGGCGCGCGCGGATTCCGGCGTCTTTTTCCACGCCTCAAGAATGGCGGCACGGGCGGCGGCGTCGTTGTCTTGGGCCAAGAGGACGGAGATTTTTTCTGTGAAGAAACGCGTCCGGTGAGCCGCATATTTGGGGTTGGCCAGGGCTTGATCGATCAGGGTCAGAGCTTCGCCGAGATTCTCATCGCCGCGCAACCGCTGGATGTTTTCAAATGTCCGTTCGATTTCGTGTCCGAGGAGCGCCTCGCGCGCCGCGATTTCTTCAGCGGAGGGCTTACAGCCTGTCACTCCCATCAGGCAGGCTCCGGCGAGGGCGAGGCCGATGACACGTACACACGCAAGATGTTGAACCGTTCCGTACATTTTTGAGCGCTCCTTTTTTCAATACCTAAAGAACGGCTTTACTATACAAAGCTTGTGGGGCTCCTGCAACTCCAATCCTTGACTGTTTGACCGCCTCAAAAAACCTACGGTGTCTATTCTGTTTGACGGACCGCGCCGGGAATGTTTGACAGTCAGGGGCGCCCTTTTGCATACTGACAGCGAGTTTGTGTTCAAGCTGACGGCATGCAAGGAAAGGGGAATATGTGAGAAGCGGGGTCTGCCTGGCGGGTCTGCTGGCGGTGTCGGCTTGGATGCTGCGTGCGGAACGGCCGTGTGAGAATTGGCTGTCTCCCTATGCGGGCGATGACGTGACCGGTGAGCAGGTGTTGGGCCTGTGGACCTTCACTGATTTGAAGGATGCGTCAGGCAAGGGGCGTGACGCGGTGCTGCACGGGGCCGTGCTGGCTTCGGATGCCAGCCTGGGTGGCTGTCTGGAGTCATTCTGCGGCTGGCCGGTGGAAGACAAGCGTCACGCCGCCGTTGTTGCCAACCATCCCACGCTCTCGCCCCGCAGCGCGTTCACGCTGGAGATGTGGATCAAGCCGAAGCCTGAATTCACCGACTATCCCGAAGCGTTCCTTGTGGATAAGAAGTACGTGGCGCACACGGATTACCAGTGGACCTTGGGGGCGGCGGACAAAAGCGGCCGCCGCCGCGTCTACCTGCGGCTCGGTTTCGGCGACGATTCGGAGAATTACGGCTCGGAACCGTCGGTGTTTGTGACGAACGTCTGGACGCACCTCGCGGTCACCTATGACGGCTCAGGCACGGTGCGCTTTTTCAGGGACGGCGCCGCGTTGGGCACGGTCACCCGAACGGGTCGCGGGCGCATCGCGCCAGGCCGCCACCCGCTGTCCATCGGCGACCGCATCGGCAGTCTTTATCACGGCTTTCCCGGATATTTGACGCGGGTGCGGCTGTGCCAGGGTGCCCTTGAATTCCGTCCGGTGACGTTGGCCTTGGCGTCAGACCGGAGCGTGTTTGTCCGCATGGAAAAGACGCCTTCCCTGCGTTTCACATTGGCCAATGCCCAGCGTCAGGTCGCGCGTGACGTGTCGGTGCGCTGCACGGTCGAGGGACGCGAAACCGCGCAAGACCGGATACCTGAACTCGCGCCGGGCGCGGTGCGGACGCTGGAGGTGCCGATCGACACCTCCCTGCGTCCTGGCAGTTACACGCTGCGTGTCCGCGTGTCGATGCCTTTGAAGGACGCGGCGCCCCCCTATGTGAGCGAGGAGAGCGCGACGTTCACGCTGGTGCCGCGTCGCCCGCCACGCATGCCGGTGGTGATGTGGGGTCTTTACGGCGCGGCCAACGTGTTACGCGAGCTGCCGCGCCTGACGGAAATCGGTTTTACGCACTGTTTGGGTTTTGGCGCGGACTACGGACGTGTTTATGAGGCGGGGAAACCGGTTGCGCCCGATACGCCTGAGCGTGTTGCGGAGGTCAAGCGGATGCTGGACACCGCGCTGGCGCATGATCTCGGCATCATCGCGACGCTCTCGCCCGGCCACTGGGCGGCCAACGCGAAACCGGAGTTCCGGCGCGTGGACAGCAAGGGGGCCCGCAACGACAAAAAACCGGCACTCTGTGTGGCGTTCCCCGAGATGCAGACCTTCGCTTTCCATGTGGGCGCATCAGTGGCGCAGGTCTACAGCGATTTCCCGGCCTGGCAGGCGGCTCTGTTGCACACCGAAGTGCGTGATGGCGCGAATGTCTGCTGGCACGCGCATGACCGTGAAGCGTTCCGGCGTGCGGCCGGTGAGGATTATCCGATGGATGCGCCGGGCAAGAGTGGCGTGGAGTATACGAAGCTGGCCGGTTTCCCGCCTGACAGGGTGATTCCGGACGACCATCCGCTGTTGCGTTTTTTGTCCTGGTATTGGAAAGAGGGCGATGGCTGGAACCGCATGAATAGCGAGCTGCATCGGGGGCTGCGTTCAACCGGCCGGGAAGGGCTGTGGACGTTCCATGATCCGGCGGTGCGCGTGGCGAGCGTCTACGGGAGCGGCGGGAGCGCAGATGTCCTGTCGCAGTGGACCTACTCCTATCCGGACCCGATCCGAATCGGTGTGGCGACCGATGAGCTGTTCGCCATGGCGCGCGGCGCCGCTCAGCCGCAGCAGGTCATGAAGATGACCCAGATCATCTGGTACCGCTCGCAGACGGCACCG
>DAOTKE010000034.1:0-25048 GCA_035449085.1 Kiritimatiellia bacterium
CTCTTTCCGCCTATTGTTGCGAAAGCCGGAATATTATATACTTTATGTTTTTCCTATCAAAGACAAACTCGGTAGACACCCTCATGAGTGAACGCACATTGACAGCAAGGATCGTCGGCGTCGGCAAGGCGCTGCCAGAGAAACGGCTGACCAACGCCGACCTCGAAAAGATGGTTGACACCAGCGACGCCTGGATCCGGCAGCGTGTGGGCATCCGCGAACGGCGCATTGCCGCGCCGGGCGAATACACCTCTGACTTTGCCGTCCGGGCGGCCGCCGCGGCGGTGGGCCAAGCGGGCATGACGGCTGACCAGATCGACCTGATCCTGGTCGCGACCTCCACGCCTGACACGATCTACCCGTCAGTCGCCTGTCTGGTGCAGAAGGCCCTGGGCGCAACCCACGCGGGCGTACTGGACATCAGTGCCGCCTGCACCGGTTTTGTCTACGGCGCGAGTCTCGCCTGGGGCATGATCCGCTCCGGCTTGATGAAGAACGTGCTGGTCATCGGTGCCGAGGTGAACAGCGCGATCGTCAACTGGAAGGACCGTGACACCTGCATCCTGTTCGGCGACGGTGCAGGCGCCGCCGTGTTCAGTGCGCACCATTCGGAGACGGATGGCGTGCTCTCCGCGAAGCTGGGCGGCGACGGCACGCAGACCGATCTGCTGGAACTGGCCAACAGCGGCATCCGCCCCAACCCGAATGTGCCGGGACGCTACATCACCATGCAGGGCAACGAAGTCTTCAAGCAGGCGGTGCGCAACATGTCGGAATGTGCCGTGTGCGCGCTCGACCGCGCCGGGCTCACCCCGCACGATGTCTCACTGTTGATTGCCCACCAGGCCAACACCCGTATTATCGAGGCCGTGGCCAAGCGCCTCGATCTGCCCTCCGAAAAGATCTTCCTCAACATCGCTGACTACGGCAACACCTCGGCCGCCACGATCCCGATCGCACTTTGCGAAGCACTGGAACAGGGCCGCCTCAAGAAAAACGACGTGCTGGTGATGGTCGCTTTCGGCGCGGGCCTGACGTGGGGCGCCCTCACGATGCGCTGGGCCTGACCTCTGCCGTGCAGCCCATTCGGTTCAAGATGGATGCCATGAGAGCAGCCGTTCTCTGTATGGCGCTCTGCGCCGCCTGTGCCGGTCCGGCGCAGACTGACGGCATACCGGACACGGTGCGCCCTGCCGTGGATCATTGCCTGAGACACCTCCGCGCCTGCCAGCTCCCGGACGGCGCGTTCGCGCAGGTCAGTCCGCAGGGCCGCGCCAGCGCACCGGTCTGGATCGTGCCCTATTTTGCCCATATCGCCGCGCTCGCCCTGCTGGCGCACAGCGAGACGGGGGGGGCGGCCGACGACCGCGCGCGCGCCGGTCGCTGGCTCGATTGGTGTGCCGCGCACCAGAGTACCGCAGGCTACTGGAACGACTTCGCAGGTACGCTGAGCGCCTATCGCGACACCGGCAGGACCGACGCCTGGGACAGCTCAGCCGCCCTGTTCCTGCTGGTCGCCGACCGTTTCCGACAGGCCGGGGGCACGCTTGCCGCGTCACACCTCGCGGCCGCCCGCCGCGCACTCGCCTGCCTCGCAAGCGTGACCGACCCTGCGGACGGCCTGACCTGGGCCAAGCCCGACTATCGCGTGAAGTATCTGATGGACAACATTGAGGTCCGGGCCGGCCAGCTGGCCGCCGAACGGCTTTTTGCGGCAAACGGACAGAAGACGGAGGCGCAAGACGCGCGAGCACGGGCAGAGCGCCTCGGACGCGCGTTGGCCACATTCTGGCGACCGGAGCGACAGCGTTTCAGTTATGCCCTGTTGTCCAGTGGATCACATGCCGAAATGCGCGGCAAGCCCTATCCGGACGGGCTGGCGCAGCTCTACGGCCTGGCATTTGTCGAGCCGCACGCCGCGTGCTGGGATGCGGTCTGCCGTGATTTTACGCCCGAAACTGGGCCGACGGTCTCGTTCGGCGCCGAGTGGTGGCTGATGGCGGGCGGGCGCATGGGCGATGAGCCGACGCGCCTTTGGCGGGCACGCGCGAAGGAAGCCGCCGCCGCGTTTACGGATCGCACCTATCTGCACCGGCATGCGCTCTCGGTCCTGGCGCTGCTGCAAGGCGCGTCCTGGCTCTCGCCGCAGGCGATACCGTCCGACCAACCGTGAAGGAATCAAGATGCGTGCACTGAAAAGATGGTGGCGGCGCCGGCGTGCGTGGCGCGCGGCGCAACCGCGCCTGGAGGCCAACTACCGGGCAGCGGCGGAACGGCTGTTCGGCGGGCCGGTCACCTGGCGCACGGCCGGCGGACGCGGACGCGATGTGGTCTGCCAGATCCTGTGCGCGGGGAATCCGGTCGGATACCTACGCATGGTCGTCCCCACGTGCGCGCCCTCGGCACCGGCCTCAAACGGCCTGCCGTTCATATCGCTACCGTCTGAGGAAAAGCTGGCGCGCGAATGGCGGGCCTATGCCCTCGGTGCCCCGCTCGGGCTCACGCCACAGCCGCTGTGGCGCGACGCGCAGGGCATGATCAGCGGCTACCGCGATGCCCGGCCGCTAGAGGAGGAGGCTAGACGTAGCGGACGTTCGCGCCTGGCGCTCGCGACTGAGGCTTTATCGGCCATCGCCCGCCTGCATGCCGCCGGGGTGACGCACATGGACATGAGCCTCGCGAACATCTTGCGCGACCGCGCCTCCGGCACCCTGCTTTTCGTGGATTTCGAATACGGAGCGGCACCTGGACTCTCCGTCGAACAGCAATGCCTCTACGACTATCTCAGGCTGTTGGAAAGCATCTGGAAGTTCTTGCCAGACGACGAACGCGCCGCAGCCGTTGGCATGTGGGGCGAGGCCTACAAAAACCACGCGCCCGCCACAGTACGCGCAGCAGATCTTACGCCGCTGCGGCCCGCGCTCGGACGCGTGCTGGCGGCACCGGAACTGGCACCGCTCTTTCAGTCGTGAGCGGACAACACGGGAGCGGCGGACGGGAACGCCCGCGCCCCCGACTCGTCTCAGGCGCGTCCCTTGGCCTTAAGGAACTCGATGCATCCGCGAATGTTGTTGAGCGTGTTCGGATCCGCCTCGCTCTCCACAATGTACCACTCGGTCACATCCGCCTCGGCAGCCGCGAAGACCTCGTCCCACTTCACGCCCTGCTTGCCTTCAGGCACCTGCCCCAGGATGCCGGGGCCGGGGTAGATCTCCTTCGCGTGCAGCGTGCGCGAGCGGTTCGGGAACTTCTTGAGCCAGGCGACCGGATCCTCGCCGGCCGAGACCACGTGGCCGACATCCATCTGCTGGCAGACGTCGGGCGACGCATGGCTGAAGAAGATCTCCCACTTGCAGACGCCGTCGAACTTGTCTTTGAACTCGTGCTGGTGATTGTGGTAGCCCACATACATGCCGGCCGCCTTGGCGGTCACCGCAGCCTCCGAGAAGAGCTTCGCAAAATCGATCCAGCCCTGGGCGTCCTTGGCGTTCATGCCCGGCACCATCAGGTACTTGTTGCCGATCTCCCGGTTGAACTCGATGGTTTTGGCGATATTCTGCGGCTTGATCGTATCGAGTCCCGTGTGGGTACCGCAAGCGACCAGCCCAACGTCATCCAGGATCTGCTTCAGCTCTTTGGCGGTCTTGCCGTAATAACCGGCGAACTCCACGCCGACGTATCCCATCTCCTTGATCGCCTTAAGCGTGCCGACCAAATCCTTTTCGCACAGCTTGCGCACAGAGTAGAGCTGCACGCCAACCTGGATCTTGGCCTTTTTGCCGACCCGTGCGGCGGCCTGTGACAGCACCGGTGTGGCGAGTGCCAGACCGGCGGCTCCGGCCTTGATAAAACCGCGGCGAGAAAACTGCATCATGAGATCTTCCCCTTCTTTGTAGTCCGTGTCCGTTCCAAACCGGAACGTAGAATCAAGGGCAGTATCTCAAAAAACCTGCCCCGCCGCAATAACGCCACGCGGCGAGGACGGCTCTGATTCCCGGATTACCGGCTAGACAGTTATACGCGCCACACGGTATTATCACACCGTCTTCCGTGAATGCTGATTTGCCCCGTGATTTGAAATATGCCGCAAAAAAGGAGCAGCCATGAAACCGATCCATCCAGCGATGTTTTACACGCTTGCCGCCGCAGCCGCTCTCTTTGGGGCCAGCCGGGTTGCTGCCGTGGAGCACTTCATGAAAGCCAACGACGCGATGGACACCTCGTCGTTCAACACCGGTGTACAGTGGGACGACGGGCAGGCCCCCAAAGCCGGCGACACCTACGTGGCGAACCATCAGATGCGCACGCCCGGTTCAGGCAGTAGCCACACGTTTGCGGGTGACCTGTTGACCGTCACCAGCAGCATACTCTGGAAAGGCCCTGACGGCGCCTCGGTCACGGTTCCTGCCATGGTCCTGCGCGGCAGGGTCTCTCACGGCTTAGGCAACTGCACAGGCAAGATCTACGGTAACATCACCATTCCGGCGGATGCAGCGGCATCCTTCAGCACCGGTGTTGAAGAGGATCTCCGTATCTTCCACGTTTACGCCCCGCTCACCGGCAGCGGCTCACTGCTCCTCTTTATCCCGCGCCGCTCGTCCCACATGAAAGAGATCCGACTGGCAGCCGACAACACGGCCTTTACCGGCCCCATCACGCTCGTCGGCAAAGGCAAGCTCACGCTCAGCAACGAGAACAATCTGGGCGGCAATCCGCCGGAGTGGAACCCCCGCCAGTTAACCTTGAATGGTTCGGTCCTGCGTATCCAATCCGATCTGACGCTCGACGACACCAACCGCGGCATCTGGCTCAGCAACATGACCGTCACGGCCTCGGACGTCTACCCCGGTGGACGTTTTGAGATTGCCAACAACATCACCTCGACCATCGCCTGCGTGATTGGCGGCGAGGGGCCTTTCGAAAAGATCGACCTGGGCACGCTGATTCTGACGGCCACCAACACATACACAGGCCCTACCATTGTCAGTGCCGGTACGCTGCTGATCAACAAACAGCGCCACCAACGCCAGCCCCTCGCTGTCTGTAGCAGCCAACGCGGCGTTCGGAGGCACTGGAACCGTGTACGGTACCGCAACCTTCGCGTCCGGTGCCGGACTCGCGCTCGCCGGCAACGGGTACGGAACCCTGACGCTTGCGCATGAGGCGGGCGTTACGCTCGACGCTGCCAGAATGACGTTCGACCTGCGTGACCCAGCCGACGGAGACTCCGACTGTCTCGCACTGGACGGACCGCTCACTTTGACCGGCGCGGGTACTGTGACCGTCACGTTGCCAGAAAGCGGACTGCCTCCCGGTCGTTACCCGCTCGTCACCTATCCTTCCTATAGCGGTGACGGCATCCTCACCCTGACGGTTTCTTATCCGAATGCCAACCTGGTGATTGGCGAAACCGCTGTGACTCTGGAGGTGGCCGGCTCGGGCACCACACCGCGCATGGTCTGGCAAGGTCACGCGGAAAACAACACCTGGGATTTCACGGCCGGCAACTGGTTGCCCGCTGACGCCCCCTTCATCAATGGCGTCGATGTGTTGTTCGACGACCGCGGCATCGCCTCTGCACCGGTGACACTCGCGACGGACATCACGCCGCACGACATCACGCTGGCCACGACCAACAGGGCCTATACGCTGGACACGGGGGCGTTCACGCTCACAGCACACGATGTGTCCAAATTCGGCACTGCTGCTCTGACGCTGAAAGGCCGTCACCAATACAACTCCCTGACTGTCGGCCAGGCCAACGATAGTGTGTATGATGGCGGCGGCGCCCTGACGCTGGCAGGCACGCTCGCCATCGCCACGACGGCCACCATACTACCCAGCGCGGGAACCTTCACCCAGCAGGCGACGGCGGTGATCGAGGGCACCGGCGGCATCATGATCGGCGCCACAGCCAACCTGTACGGTACCAACACCTTTGACGGCACCATGACATTCGGATATGCCAACCAGACGAAAACCTTCACGCTTTACAATGCCCTTGCGCTCGGCGCGACAAATGGCGGCACCGTGTTGCGTGGTGGCACGTCTTCCGGTTACAACCGTTTGGTGCTCGCCGATGGCATCACCGTGACCGACGAGACGCTGACTGTCACAGGCGGAAGCGGGTTACGCGCGGGGTTATGGTGCGCCTCTGGCGGCACGGCCTGCTGGGATGGCGACATCCGGATTGCCTCGGACGGCCAGTTACAGATCGGCTGCTACAACAACGGCACCTTTTCGATCGGTTCGCTCGGGCGAACCACCATCACCAACGCCGGTTCCACCACGCTAAACATTCGCGACGCAGGCACGCTGGTGTTGAACAGTCGCCTCACCATGCCAACGGCCAGCCTCTCGCGTGACGACAGCGGCACACTGCGTATCCACTCCAGTAGCAATGTGGTGTCCGGTCTCAACATCCTGCAAGGGACGGTCCGACTTTATGCCGATCCGGTTTTCGCCAGCACCCCCTTCCTGACCATCGGCAAGTCATCCAATGACAACATCGGCAACAAGGCCACGCTGGATCTCAACGGCCGTACGCTCGTGCTCAACCGCATTACCGACCAGCACGGTGACGCCTTCAATGGCACAGAGAACGAAGGCTACCAACGAATTCTCTGCACCGCACCCTCCACGTTGATCGTGAACGCTAGTAGTGCCAGCAGCTACGCACGCGTCGGCAGCATCATGAGCGGACCGCTCACCTTTATCAAGAGCGGCAGCGCCACATTCACTCTCGGACAGACCAACGCCCTTTCCGGCGCTGTGGTCGTCAGTAACGGCGTGCTCGCCGTAACCGCTACCGGCAGCTTCGGGCTCAATGCCCACCAGATCATCATCGCGGGCGGAACCCTCTCGCTCTCCAACAACACCGCCATCTGCGAAGCGGCCTCCGTCACCTTCGCAGAAAACGGCACGGGCGTAATCGACCTCCCGAACGGTGTGAACGTCACCGTCGATACGCTCTGGTTCGGGGAGAGGCAGCGCGTCGGCGGCACCTACGGCGCACCGGGCAGCGGCGCTCAGAATGTGGACGCCACCCGTTTCTCCGGCACGGGCCTACTGACCGTTCGGCGCGGCAACGGCGGCACGATATTGACCGTCAATTAAAACCGCAGGGCACCAGGGCCGTGCTCGCATGAGGCCGACCAGGGCCGCGCCGATCACGGGCGATTCGTCCACGCGGATCAGCTCTTAGGCGATGCCGCGCGGCTGGAGCAAGGCGGCCAGCTCGCGCTGCACGCGTTGCGCGAAATCCGCCGTCAGCGTCCGGTAATAGGTGGCGCCGTCCACGTTCACGCACACCGGGCGGGCCGGATCACGTCCCTCGCCGGTTTTGAGAATCGCCGAGGCCAGGTTCACGGCCGTCAGCGCCGCCGCGCGCAGCACGGTCAAGCCGAGCCGGCCCAAGTAGGCACCCGGAATCATCTTCTCAAACGTGTAATGTCCCGGGTCAATCCTGTGCGTGTCCCTTATCGTCGATGGACACCACCGCAGCGCGCAGATTGGTGCCGCCCGCATCCAGCACCACCACAGGGGGCCCCGTCTTCACAGGCCGGTCAACCGAGATGAACGACGGGGCATCATCAGCGACGACGGCCTGCCGACCAAACCGGCCTCCATCTCATGGACAAATGCGGTCAGAAGCCAAAATCACCACCCGCTTCGACGAAATGATCGGGACGGCGGTGCTGCCATGAAGGGGGCAAGGCGACCGGTCTCGGCAGGTGTCGAGTCGTAACATCTCGTTCCCGTCGCCCGGTCGATGCCGGACGATTCCCGTCGAAAAAGATGAATCGATGATTGGAACCATTCTGTTGATGAATGCGCTTTCGTTGAACGGAAGTTGGGAGTTCCGCTTCGAAGAGGGGAAATCCTTTAAGGAGGCCGGCGGCCCCGCGTTCGAGGCAACGGATACAATGCCCGTGCCAGGATGCTTCGACGCCATGCCAAAGTGGTATATGAAGCGCGGCACAGGATTGTACCGCAAGACGTTCACGCTTGAACGGGGTGTGGAACGGACTTGGCTGGTCATCGACGGCATGGGGCTTTACGGCAAGTTCTGGATCGACGGCAGGGAAATCGGCACCAACGACCTGCCGTGGAGCAAGGTGGAGATCCCGGCCGGTGCGTTGGCCGCAGGAGACCATACGCTTGTGCGGCGGTCGACAACCGCTTTGACTGGAGCTATCAGAAGCTCGTCCGCCCCTACTACGACTTCCACTGCTGGGGCGGTTTCTTCCACGGCGTGTGGCTGTCGTTTGACAACCGCAAACTCTTTGTCCGCACACGCGACTACACGACCGGCACCGTCGAGATCGAAGCCGTGAATTTCACGTCCGGCGACTTCGATGCGACGCTTGTTTTTGACGGTAAAAACGAGACCCAAGTGTCATTCAAGCATTTCCGCGCGACCGTGAAGGTGCCGGACTTTAAACTCTGGAGCCCCGACCACCCGAATCTCCACACCGTCACACTTAAACAGTCGACCGAGGCCCCCACTCTCACCGCCCGCTTCGGTGTGCGGACGATCGAGGCCCGCAACGGCGGACTCTACTTGAACGGCAAACGGCTTTTCCTGAAGGGCGCGAAACGTCATGCCGATGATGTCTATGGTGTATTATTGCGCGATGGCGACGCCGCGCGTTATCGCTTCAACGCCGTCAGGTGTTGGTTGGCGTGACTGCACCCGAACCTAACCACGTTGTCCCGACCGCATCGCCTTCCGGTGTTCTGACAACGTTTTGCCGGTTCTCTTCTTGACGTACCGTTCCAGCACGACTTCAGAGGGCCACCCTGAGCGTCCGGCGATCGCACCGATGGCGATGTTTGGGCTGCTTAGCATGTCCATGGCCCGCGCGAAACGCACTTCCTGAATCTCCTCCAACACACTGTGTCCTGTCAGGGAACGGAACCGGATTTCCGCCTGCCGCCGGGAACAGGGGAAAGTCGCGAGAACATCTCGCGCCTTGAGTCCGTCGGCGGCTTTGCGCCGGACCAGTTCCATGGCCGCTTGGACACACGCATCCGACCGTTTGAAAAGCCGCATGGACTGACGCCGCACGATGCCGAGCGGGGGAATGACGCGCAAGACCGCTGGCGCGGCAGGGTCATCGATCTTGTTGGCAAGCAACTCGGCGGCCATGTATCCTGTGGTCTTGAAATCCGGCAACACACTGGTCATCGAGGGACGTGTCGTTTCGCAGATGATTTCATCGTTGTCAGCACCGACAAACGCCAGCTCCTCCGGGATCGAGTATCCCAAAGCGACGGCGGCGGACAGGGCGCGTTCGGCGATGTAGTCGTTCACGCCAAACACACCGCACGGTTTGGGCAGCTTGCGCAGCCAGGAACGCAGATGCCGCTGAAGCGCGGTGGAGCCACCGCGATCGCCTGCTTCCGGCTCGAAAACATGCACCCGCTTACCGTGCAACTCAAGCACCGACTTGAAAGCCTCGAGTTTGTCGAGCATCCAATAGGCCTGCGAGAACCACCCGACGAGGGCGTAGTCGGAGAAGTTGAGGCGCAGCAACTCCTTGGCCGCGACGCGCGCGATTTGCGCGGAGTCGTGACGGACGACCGAAGCACCCTCACGGGTGATGTCAGGCGAATGATCGAGAAAGACAACCGGCGTGCGACGAAAGTGCTTGGGACGCAGTTTGGTGTCGCCACCGTCCGCCTCAACAATGCAGCCCACCGCTTCCCAGAAATCCAACAGACCCATCGCCTGCGTGGCGGTGATATCGCCGTCGATCACTTGAAGACGCCACCCGTGCGTATCGGCAAACCGGTGTATGCCCTCAAGCTTGTGTTGCCAGCACTCCAAGGCGGTGGTCCGGAAGACGATGACCGTTTCCATGATGACGCAAGCATAGGCGACGGAGCGCTGAAACGCAAGAATAATGCGTGAAAGTATGATTTTTAATTACGTAAAAGTATCAACAAATCAAAATGTGTTTGCTACGCTAGCTAACGGTTGCGAGGGTTTCATTGGCCGTATTGGCCCAAAAATAATGGATGACAGCGATGAAGACATGGCATCGTTGGGCGTTTGTGACAGGCGTGACGGCAGGCCTGACGTCAGGCGTAGCAAGAGCCAAGCCCGTTCTGTGGTATCGGTTAGACGTGCTGGATGTCGGCGTGACCTCGACGCCGAGCACCGTGATCGACAATCTCGCCGACCCCGGCAAGTATCAGATGTTCTGCCACTCGCTGACCGGTTCCGATCGCGGAACGGTGTCCGCATACATGCCGTCTGGCACAGAGGGTTTTCCGGCGGAGATCTGGGTCTATGATCCTGTCACGCGCAAAGGATCCGAACGGCGGACCGCCATGCACTTCGGCTTAACTGAAATCCCGGCAGGCACCAACAGCGCCAGCGGAGGGATGCTGCGTACAGACACGTCTAACCCTTCAAATCTAGGTTTGACCAACTTGACCGTCGAGGCGATCTTCAAAGTTTCGCCCGGCGACTTGGCAAGCTGGTCGATGGCCCCGATCGTCTATCAGCAAGGAAATTTTGGGACCGATGAGTCTTACGCGCTGCAGATCGGATGGAGTGGCCGTCTGGGCTGCCGATTTAACTCCGACACCTCGTCGAAACAAGTCGTAGGCCCCCTTGTCACGCCCGACGTGTGGCATCATGCCGCATTCACGATCGGATCCGACAACACGTTCACCGGATATATGGACGAAATCAGGATTTCTGATGGCGTTCTTCCGGTCGCTTTCTTCATGCGCTCGATGCCTACAGGCACGATCGCCATCCTAAGGTGAGACTATGAATCAGATGAAACTATCGATGACAGCCGCGGCCGTCACGGCGTTGACAACGGTTTTTGCGATGGAGGCGGCGGAGGCCAGAACTGCGCCGTACACGGTGCAGGACTGCAAAGGCTACAACTCCTGGCCGATGATGCAGGCGATTGGGAGTCGGCTCGTGTGCACCTATAGCCGCGGCACCGGCCACAACATCGGCGAAGGCGTACGGGGCGTTTTCGCGCGCACATCGGATGACCACGGCAAAACCTGGTCGCCGGAAGTCTGCGTCGCCGATGAGCCGAATTACGGCGAGGTGACCATCGGCAAGGGGCTCGACGCCGACGGCGCCATGCTGCTCTGGGTGCGCTGTTTCGGCGGCCCGAAAAATCATCACGACCTCTACCGGACGCAAGACGGTGTGGCGTTCGAGAAAATATCCACGCCGGATTTCGCCCCGCTGCCGGTTCAAATCACCGACATTTTCCACATCCCGGGCAAGGGCATGATGGCGTTGTGGTTCGCCGGGAACTATAAGGACGACAACAGCCACTCCTGGGGGACGCTCGTCAGCACCGACAATGGCCACACCTGGACGCAGACGACCATCGAGATGGGACTCTCAAGGGCCGACTGGCCCACTGAACAATCCGCCGTATACGTTGGTAATGGCAAGATCCTGGCCCTGGCCCGCACGGAAATCCATGGCTCCTCCGGCGGTGTGCAGTTCCAGTTGACGTCAACCGACTCAGGTGTGACGTGGAAGCGCGAACGCACCAACATCGGCGACATCCTGTGCTCGACGCCGTCATTGGTGTACGACGAGCAGACCGGGCTTATCAGCAACTACTATTTTGAACGCGGCAAAGGTCTGGTGAAACGCCGCGTCAACGCGCTGTCGGACGTGTGGTCAAATCCGACCGGATGGGCCGAACCCGAGGTCGTCGGTGTCGGCAGCGAACGCCCGTGGGACACGGGCAACGTCAACGCCACCGTGATCGGACGCACACATTTCCTGGCGTACTATTCTGGAAACGCCCCCGACACCGCCGTCTACGTGCTCCCTGTGCTGGCCCCCGACCGCGGCAAATGACTCTTCCTTTTTTCGTTCGCCATCGGCCGACGGATTGCGCTACGCTTCTTTTCCTTGATTGGGACATGACTCATGAATGCGTATCACTATCTGTTTGGCCCCGTTCCGTCGCGCCGTTACGGCCGTTCGCTTGGCGTGGATCTCGCCGTGCCGAAGACCTGCACGCTCGACTGCCGCTTCTGCCAGCTCGGCACCACACCGCACGCCACACTCACACGCACTGACACGCCGCCGATGGACGCGATCCTCGCGGAGCTGAGGCAATGGCTGGCACAGGAGGGAAGGAAGGAAGAAGGGAGGAGTGAGAAGGGAGGAGGGCTTGATTTCATCACGGCGTCAGGATCGGGTGAGCCAACGCTGCATCTGCGTTTCGGCGACCTCTTCCGCTTCGTGCGCGCCGAGACGCCCTACCGCTCGCTGTTGCTCAGCAACGGATCGCTCTTCTATCTGCCCGAAGTTCGGCAGGATGCCGCGCTGGCGGATGTCGTCAAGATCTCGCTGCACGCCTGGGATCAGGCCTCGTTCGAACGCGTATCGCGTCCGCACCCCTCGCTCCGTTTCGACGCGATCCTCGACGGCTACCGCGCTTTCCGCCAGAACTTCGCCGGCCGTCTCGACCTCGAGGTCTTCATCATCCCCGGCCTCAACGACCGCGATGACCAAGTCCAGCGCATTGCCGAACTAGCCCGCGGTTTTGCGCCGGACGCCATCACGCTCAACACCGCCGTGCGCCCCCCCGCCGACAGCGGGGTCACCGCCTGCCCGCCTGAACGCCTACATGATCTCAGCGCATTCTTCGGTTCTGCCGCGCACACGAGCGGCACCGAACCTACACTCGCCTCGCGCGAACTCAACGCCGAAGCGCTGGTCGCGTTGGTCGAGCGCCACCCGCTGTCACTCGGCGTTCTTGCCACGACCTTTGGACGTAGCGAAGATGACCTGCGCGCAGTCATTGAACCGCTCGCGCGCCAAGGCCGCCTGCGCCTCTTTGAGTCGCAAGGCACCCACTTTGTCGCGGGAGAAAGCAAGTGAAGAGCGTTTATTATTGTGCCGCGCTCATCGGTTCAGCGCTGCAGAGTCTCATTGCCGGCACCAACATCGTTTCGCGTCCGGTGGAAATCTTTGAAGACCGCGTGCCCGGTGTCTGGCTTGCCGTCGGTCGCGAGGCCGACCGTCTCCCGCGCCGCAGCCTGGTCGGTCTCTTCAACTGGGAGGACACGGAAAAGCGCATCGCCGTGCCCATCGTCAAGCTGGGCCTGGCCAACGCAGGCACCTGCATCGCCTTCGACTTCCGGAGCAACGCGCTCACACCGTCCTTTCAGGACCGTCTTGTCTGCACGCTCCCCCCGCAGGCCTGCGCCATGCTGGCCGTGCGGCCGGTACTCGACCGGCCGCAGCTCATCGCGACTTCGCGTCACATCACGCAGGGCCTACTTGATGTTGTCGAAGAACGTTGGGATGCCGCCACATGCACCCTTTCGGGCGTCAGTGAGACGGTTGCCGGTGACCGCTACGAACTGCGCATCCTCACCTGTACGTCGGGATGCCCTGCCCGCACCTTCGTGGTGGATTCGGCCGGCATCACCGGTGCCAACGGCTACGAGCTGACGATCGCCCCCGGCGACGGCGTTGTCGCGCGCCCGGATGACGCCTACGCGAACGCCAACACGCCCGATGCCCCGATCACGACACTATACGAGCCGACCGTTGAGGACGGGCGGCTCGTGCGTATCGCTTTCACGAGCGGCAGCGGCGGCACGATCACGTGGCGCGTCACCTTCTCCGAACGCACCCGCACACCGCCCGCCGCCGGCCGTTCCCGAACGCCTTAGAGTTCGCGGATGTAGATGTTCTTGAACTCGATCGGGTCGCCGTGGCACTGCAGTTCGATCTGCTCTTTGGGGAAGATCGGCTGGTTGCGGTCCCAATAGTTCTCCAGCACGACGTTATCCACAACCAGCGTGCCGTTCAGCTTGACCGTCACTTTGTCGCCCACCATCTTGATGTAGAAGGTGTTCCAATCCCCGATCTGGCGGTCGGCGATCGTAAGGGCCTGGCTCGGATTCTTCTTGTTGTTGTACAGGCCGCCGGACCCGATCTTCCACTGGTTGTGCGCATCCCAGATCTGCACCTGCGGCGAGCCGCGCAGATAGAGCCCACTGTCGCCGCGCACGGTCAGCAGCCGCCAGTCGACCCACATCTCGAAATCGCCGTAATCCTTGGCCGTGGCGAGGCTGTACCCCTTGCCGTCAAAATAGAGCACACCGCCGTCACGCACATGCCAGCTCTTGCGCATCTCATCGTCGGCCATCTTCTGCATTTCGGCCCGTTTCTCAGGCGAGGCTTTCTGGCGCACCAGCGGGTTGTCAAATTTCTCAGCGCGGGTCACGCCCTTCCAGTTCGTCAGATCCTTGCCGTTGAACAGCGCGGTGAATCCCGCCGGCGGCCTATTGTCGGCCGGCTTCACCACCTGGTAGTCGGCCGGAACCTCTTTGATACGGATGTTGCGCCAGTCGGCGCGCGTGCCGTGTCCCAGCCAGCCGATGTGCCCCTTGGCATTGTGCAGACCGGGATGCGCTTTGCCGTCCATCGTTTCCTTGATGGTGGAGAGATCGGCATCCACGATCACCTCGCCGTTCAGGATCACCGTGATTCTGGAGCCGATCGCGCGAACCTCCTGAAAGTTCCATTGCCCGACCTTTTTCTGAAAACCGCGCTTCGCCGGCACCACGCCGTAGATGGAACCGTGGTACTGGTACGGCTTCAACTGGGTATACTGCGGCCCCGAATCGTCGAGAATCTGCAGCTCCATCCCGCCGTAGGCCGCATCCCCTTTTAGTGGCGCACGGATACCCAGTCCGTTGTTGGAGTTGGTGTACAGGCAAAATTCGAAACGCAGAATGAAGTTATCGTATTCTTTGGCGGTCATCAGATTCCCGCCTTTTTTCGGATCGCAATAGAGAATCCCGTTCTCCACCTTGTATCCGTCGGTCGCGCCGACCCAACCGGTCAGATCTTTACCGTTGAACAGCGAGACGAAACCCTCCTCAAGAGCCGGTTCGTCTGCCTGCGTCGCCCAAGCGCCAGCCAGTGCAACCGCGCATGCCATTAAAAGATGCTTCATGAGTTTGTGCCCCTTTTTTGTTTTCCGGCAGGAATTCCCTGCCCACCACTATTCCTCGCGTATTAAAATCGAATGCCCGTCGAAAAGCAATCCGCGTTTTCACCCGCTCCCACGAAGGGTGCGCTTCAACCAAGTTGAACCACCACCATCACCGCTGCCGTTCCCGGATCGCGATCAGCTCTTTCATGACATTCGCCATGCCGCCGTTCCACACGGCCGTCCCGAAGCCGTCGTGAAGCTGCCGGTACAACCTGAACAGTTCGGCGTAAACCGCCACGTTCGCCGGGATCGGCCGATAAACCTGTTCACGCACGCGGCAGACCTGCGCCTGTGCCGCTTCGATGTCGGGAAACGCGCCCGCCGCGACCGCGCCGAAGAGCGCCGCACCCAGCGCGCAGGTCTGATCGGACGCCGCCACCGCCATCGGCATGTTCAGCACGTCGGCGTACACCTGCATGAGGAATGGACTCTTGACGGCCAGCCCGCCACAGGTGATGACCTGCTCCACCGGCACGCCATAGTCACGCACGCGATCGATAATCATGCGCGCCCCGAAGGCCGTGGCCTCGACCAAAGCGCGGTAAATCTCGGCTGCGGACGTATGTAACGTCTGACCGAGCAACAGGCCGGAAAGCCGGACATCCGTCAGCACGCAGCGGTTTCCGTTGTTCCAGTCGAGTGCCAGCAGTCCGCTCTCGCCAGGTTTCAGTCTGGCTGCCGCCTCGTCCAGGGCAGTGAACTTCTCTCCCTGTGCGGCCCCGTACGTATCCGGCACCAGATGGTTTACGCACCACAGGAAGATATCGCCGACAGCCGACTGTCCCGCCTCGATGCCGATGTAACCGGGCAAGACTGAGCCATCGACCATCCCGCATACGCCGGGGATATCGCGCAGAGGCGGATCATTCTTGGCGACCAAAAGATCGCACGTACTCGTGCCGAGGATCTTCGTCAACTTGCCGGCGGCGCAGCCCGCGCCCACCGCCCCCATGTGCGCGTCAAACGCGCCGACCGCCACGGCGATACCGGCGGGCAGTCCGAGCAAGTCCGCCCACTTGGCGCATAGCTCGCCCGCCTTGACGTCAGCGGTATAGGCGGTCGCGTAGAGACGGTCACGCAGATCGGCCAGCGCGGGATCAAGCGCCGCCAAAAAAGCCTTATCCGGCAGGCCGCCCCACGTTTTCGCATACATCGCCTTGTGGCCGGCCGCGCAGACACTCCGCTTGAGCACGAGCGGATCCTCAACGCCTGTGAGTAGCGCCGGAATCCAGTCGCACAATTCGACAAAACTGAACGCAGCCTCAAACACGCGCGGCGCTGTACGCTTGAGGTGCAGGATTTTCGCCCAGAACCATTCGGAGGAGTAGGTGCCGCCACACGCGGCGAGATACTCTGGGTGCATCGCACGGGCCAGCGCCGTGATCTCGGCCGCTTCCGCATGACTGGTGTGATCTTTCCACAACCACGCCTGTGCGTCAGGATCATCTTTGAATTCGGGATGCAACGCCAGCGGCGTGCCGGAACGGTCCACCGGCATCGGTGTCGAGCCGGTCGTATCGACACCGATACCCACCACTGCATCGGGCGAAAAGGCCGGATCGGCGGCGCGCGCCTTTTTCAGGCCTTCGGCCACGATCTCGATCAAGCCGTCGCGATAGTCCGCCGGACTCTGACGCGCAACATTCGGATCGCGCGGATCGCCGATCACCCCCATCTGGCCCGTGGGATAGGCGTAGACGTGAGAGGCGACCTCCGTACCGTCCGTGAGGTTGACGATCAATGAGCGGCACGAATTGGTGCCGTAGTCCAAACCGATTGCATACCGAGCCATTTTCTCACTCCCTTTTTTCCCCACCCTGCCACCGTCCATCCCTTTTCTTCGGAACAGACAATCCACGCGCATCATACCGACTTCAAAGTCGCACCGACAAGACCGATGTTAATTTCTTCTGTCACCCATGAACCGTATCGCTCCTGACACCGTTTAATCACGCAAACGGCTCCCCGCCGGGTGGTGGTGGGGCCGTTCGCAAATCGGTCAGAAACGACAGGGGTAGTAGCTGGTATGCACAAGGCACATGCGTTTCAGATGAAAATGTCAGTAAGTATCGGTTTCTTGGGTCTGCTATGCGTTTCCTTCGCCAGTGCACAAACCAACGCCCCTGTGGATCTCGGTACAATTCTGGTCGAAGGGGCTCCGATCTCGAAATACCGTACCGAAACGGTCTCGACTGCGACCTTCAGCGACGCGCGTCCCGAAGAACTGCCGCAGACGGTCGATGTGCTGACCGAAGACTTCATCGCCGAGATGAACCCCGCGGATTTACACGATTTATTGCGCTACCAGGCCGGCATCTATACCGGCGGAAAAACCATGCTGGACCGCACCTCGGGCCAGTACACACTGCGCGGCATGCCGGGCAGCGAGGTGATGCTGGACGGCACGCTCGGTCTGGCGGGATCGATGGGCATCTTTATGGATCCAGCCGCGTTCGAGCGCGTCGAGATCGTCAAAGGCCCGGTCGGCGCCACGCAGGGCGGTGTGACCTCTTCACTCGGGCCGTATGGCGCAGGTGGGTCTGTCAATCTGGTGCAGAAGCAGCCGCGTCCGGCGCGCTCGTTCACCGATGTCTCGATGCGTTCGACTTTCGGCGAGGATCTGCAGCGTCACCGTTTCAGCTTAGACCTCAACGAACCGATCATCGAAGAGAAACTCACCGTACGCATGCCCCTCAGCTTCGAAACCGGCAAGCCCTTCTGGTTGCCGGACGGCGCTCGCTGGCGCGAAACGTTCATGCTCGCGCCCTCGCTTTTCTGGCAGGTACGCGACGACCTGCGCATCGGTTTCTCCCTCACATTCCAACGTACCGATCAACCCGCCTACCAGGGAATTCCCATCTACAAGGGTAAACCCTTCGGCGGGTACGATTGGGACAGCAGCATCTCCACCTCCGGCATGCGCGACCACTACCTTGGACACACCTCGCAGGCCTTTGTGGAGTGGGACGCCTCGCGTGTCTGGACCCTACGCACCGGCGCCGGTTTTGCCTACTCCAAAGTCGATTTCGAACATCTGGGCGCTTCGGGCTTTGCCAATGCCAATGGCTCGATCATTGCCCCAGCCTACATCCAGAAACCGTTCGATCATTCCGAGGGAGACCTGACCTTCCGGCGTTACAACATCTATCAACGCGCGACGGCCCGCTACGAGACCGGCCCCCTGTCACATGAGACCGTCATGCAGGCCGATTTCGCGCGTAAGAGCGAGCAAGGGCGCAGCTACTTTGAATCGGTCGCCACACGCCATGCCAAGCACACCTGGGTCCCAGCCAACTATCGTGACACGCACGTCGACAAGATGGGATTCTTTGCCCAGGACATCATCTCTTGGCAGCAGTTCCGCCTGCTTGGTGGCGCACGTGTCGACCGGCACGAGAGCAGCCTCGGTAATTCAGATTACAGTTTCAGCCCACGCGCAGGCCTCTCGTATCTTCCGACCGACTGGCTGGTGCTGTTCGGCAATGTCTCGCAAACCGAGTCGCCGAATTTCGGTTACCTGCGTGCACCTAACGACGAACTGACCTCCTCCTGGCAGGCCACGCAGTATGAGACCGGACTACGCATCTCACCGATCGAAACCCTCTGGCTGAGTGCTTCGGTCTACCAGATCAATCAGCGCGACACCCCGACGCTCATCCCGAATTCCACCTACTACGAGACCGAAGGTGAAAGCGAATCCCAAGGCTTCGAGCTGTCGCTGACCGGTAACATCCGCGACAACTGGTCGGTCTACACGTCCTATGCCTATACGCGGTACGAGGACAAGACCACCGGCACCTCCTTCGACCGTTACCCGCCACACGCGCTCACCGCCGCTACCTCCTACCGGCTGGAACAGGGGCCGTTACGCGGCGTCGTGCTCGGCCTGGGGTACCGCTACCGCCATCGCTATGACGCCACCATGCGCGGTGCCTATGTCAGCAAGGAGCACTTCATCGATGACTGGCATGTCTTCGACTGCTCGGCCGACGTACCGCTCTCGACTTTCGGAGGCCCCAAGAACGTCACACTCTCCTTGGCCGTCAAAAACATCTTCGACGAGCGCTACATCGAGTCCAACCGCCACTACTACCAGTGCTTCCCCGGCGACCCGCGCACGTTCGAGATCGCCCTGCAGGCCAGCTTCTGATATGCGCAAATCATTAAGTGATATTTTCGCTTTTACGAAATAGACGCCCGTTCTGAATGTGTTATGATCGTTGGCGACGGGTACGGGAAGTTCCCCGATCCCGCAACGGTCAACACACAACGATTGGATCGTCATGAAACGTGCGTTTGTCACTGGCATCACGGGCCAGGATGGCTCCTACTTGGCCGAACTGCTACTCGCCAAGGGATATGAGGTCCACGGCATGATCCGCCGCTCATCGAGCTTCAACACGCAGCGGATCGACCACCTTTATCAGGACCCGCACATCCTGGGCACCCGGCTCTTTCTGCATTACGGCGACCTGTCCGACGCCGGTCGGCTGGCCAAGATGATGTACGAAATCACGCCGGACGAGGTCTACCATCTCGGGGCGCAAAGCCACGTCCGCGTCTCTTTCGATGTCCCGGAATACACCGGCGACGTGGTGGCGCTCGGCACGATCCGGCTGTTGGAGGCACTGCGTGAGACCGGGATAGGCAAGAAGGCGCGTTTTTACCAGGCCTCCTCCTCAGAGCTCTTTGGCAAGGTGCGTGAGACACCGCAGCGCGAGACCACGCCGTTCCATCCGCGTTCGCCGTATGGCGTGGCCAAGCTCTACGGATATTGGGCCACGGTCAACTACCGCGAGGCGTACGGCATGCACGCCAGCAACGGCATCCTGTTCAACCATGAGTCGCCGCGCCGCGGCCCGACCTTCGTGACCCGCAAGATCACGATGGCTGCCGCCCGTATCAAGAACGGCCTGCAGAACGCGCTCTACCTCGGCAACCTGGAAGCCAAACGTGACTGGGGCTACGCCGGCGATTACGTCGAGGGTATGTGGCGTATCGTGCAGCAAGACGAGCCGGACGACTACGTGCTCGCCACCGGCGAGACGCACAGCGTGGGCGAATTCTGCGAAGAAGCCTTCGGACTGCTGGGGCTCGACTGGCGCGAATTCGTCAAACACGATCCCCGCTACGAACGCCCCAGCGAGGTGGATCTGCTGCTCGGCGACGCCTCCAAGGCGCGCCGCGTGTTGGGCTGGGCGCCCAAAGTCTCCTTCAAAGAACTGGTGCGCCTGATGGTCGAAGCCGACATGCGCGTGGCACGCCAAGAGCTCGCCGTGCAGCAGGCCGGCGGCGTCCTGGAAAACGCCGAGTAACCCCCAACCTGTAACTTATCACTCATAACCCATTACCTGTTGCCCAATTACTTATTACCTGCAACCATGGACGCCTCTTCTCTTGTTTTCATCGCCGGGCACCGCGGCATGGTCGGTTCCGCCGTGATCCGGGAAATGGCCTGGATGGGCCTGCGCCCGCCTCTCACCGCCACGCACGCGGAACTGGATCTGACCGACCAGGCCGCGACACGCGCGTTCTTATTGCGCCACAAGCCGGACTGCGTGATCGTGGCGGCCGCGCGCGTGGGCGGCATCGAGGCCAACCGTTCGGCACTCGGCACATTCCTATACGAGAATCTGATGATCGCCGCGAACGTGATCCACGGCGCTTTCGAAGCCGGCGTGCCGCGCCTGCTTTTCCTCGGCAGTTCCTGTATCTACCCGCGGCTTGCGCCACAACCGATTCCAGAGGATGCGCTGTTGAGCGGCCCGCTAGAACCGACCAACGAGGGCTATGCGTTGGCCAAGATCGCGGGACTCAAGCTCTGCCAGTACTATCGCAGGCAACACGGCGTGCTCTATCACTCCGCCATGCCGACCAACCTCTATGGCACCGGCGACAATTATCATCCGGCGCACTCGCATGTCCTGCCCGCACTGATCCGGAAATTCGAAGAGGCCCGCATCAACGGCGCACATGAAGTCACGCTCTGGGGTAGTGGCAATCCGCGCCGCGAGTTCCTGCATGTGGATGATCTCGCACGCGCCCTGCTCTTCCTGTTGCAGCTTGACGATCCGCCGGACTGGGTCAACATCGGTTCCGGTGAAGATCTCACCATCCGCGAGCTGGCGGAACAGGTGCAGACGGCAGTCGGCACGCACTGCGATCTGCGCTTCGACACCTCCATGCCCGACGGGCCGCCGCGCAAGCTATGCGACACCACCCTCATCCGCAGCCTAGGCTGGAAACCCGAGATCCCGCTGCCTGAAGGCCTGCGCCGAACGGTCGCTGAATATCGCGCCGAACGCGCGTCAGGCACACTGCGCGGGTAACCGGAGAAGGGCGGACGGCACGGAGGCCGTCCCTCCAATCCGTATCCGATGCCCTGGAGGGACGGCCTCCGTGCCGTCCGCTGGCCTCCGTGCCGTCCGGCGTTCCTTCGCTGGCGATAGCGATCCCGATCCCGATAGCGATTTCGATTTCGATGGCCCCATCAATAGGCGCATTGTAGGATGGAGCCCAGAGGCGGCCAAGCGGAGTTTTTGCGCAGGACGCAGTTCCAACACAACGGAATCGCACCCTTCGATTCCCAAGAGTCCTTGCATGGCCATTCCCCCTGATTTATGATGGGGCCTGATTCACCGGAAATACCATGACATCCTTTTTCCAACGCTTGGCCGAACGCCGCCGTTTCGGCATGCGGCCCGGACTCGACACGATCAACCGGATCGTCGAACGCCTCGGTCACCCGGAACGCGATCTGGCCGTGATCCACATCGCCGGCACGAACGGCAAAGGCGCGGTCGCCGCGCTCTGCGAAGCGGTGCTGCGCGCCGCCGGCTATCCCGTCGCCCGCTACACCTCCCCGCACCTGGTGCGCGTGCACGAGCGCTACCTGATCAACGGCACCCCGGTCTCCGATGACATGTTGGAAGCCGCCGCCCGCGAGGTCGAAGGGGCCGTACTCGCGCTGGAAGCAGAATCAGGGGTACCCGAGACCACTTTCTTCGAATGCCTCACAGCCGTCGCGTTTGTCCTGTTCCGGCAGGCGGGTGTCCGGCTGGCCGCACTGGAAACGGGACTGGGCGGACGCCTCGACGCCACCAACATCGTCACGCCCCTGGTCTCGGTCATCACGCGCATCGGACTCGATCACTGCGATTGGCTGGGCGACACCGTCGAGAAAATCGCCGCCGAGAAGGCCGGCATCATCAAGCCAGGGCGACCCGTGGTGTGCGCGGCAATGCCTGATGAGGCACATGCCGTCATCGCGTCCGCCGCCGCACGGCAGGGCGCGCGCTGCATCGACGCCGCCGACGCAGTGTCGGTCGCGGTCTCGCGTAGCACGCTAGCGGGACAGACTGTCAAGATCAGCACGCAGGAGCGCACCCTGCCGCCGGTTCATATCCCGCTCGCGGGTGCCTTCCAGATCGAGAACGTCTGCGCGGCCGTCGCGGCGCTCGAAACGGCGGCGGCCTGCGGCCTCGCCCTGCCTGACACCGCGTTTGTCACCGGTCTCAGTACCGTCTGCTGGCCCGGGCGCTTCCAGTTGGTGTCGGAAGATCCGCCCGTGATCATCGACGGCGCACACAATCCCGACGGCGCGCGCGCCGTGCGCCAGGCGCTGAAGGGCTGCAAGGTCAAGGCGCCGGTCGCGCTGGTCGCGGGTTTCTGCGGCGACAAAGACGCGCTTGCCCACCTGCGTATCCTGGCCCCGGTCGTCACATGCGCGTGGGGCGTGGCCACCTCGAACCCGCGCTCGCTGAGCGCCGACCGGACCGCCGGCCTGCTGCGCATGGCGGGCATCGACACGGTGGCCACCGCGCCGGATGTACGCTCTGCGCTCGATGCGGCCCGCACCTGGGCGCACGCCAACGGCGGTGTGGTATTGGTGTGCGGCTCGCTCTTCCTGGCCGGCGACGCGCTGGTGGCGCTGGGTGCCTACCCGTGGCCGGTCACGCGCCGCGATGACAACGAACTGCTGAAGGCATGCCCCCCGTACCCCGTCCATAACTTGAGCGTTGAACGTTGATAGTTGTGTTGAAAGTTACCCCCTCGATCATTCGCGGTTCCACCGCGCGGCGAGCTTATCAAGGAATCCGACATGAACGAACACTCCCCGGTTGAAGTCATCGCGCGCGGCGTCTGCGTCGTGGACGGCCACATCCTGCTCTGCCACGGCAAACGTTCTACACTCACCTACCTGCCGGGCGGGCACATCGAATTCCGCGAGACCGCGCGGCAGGCGCTGGAACGCGAGATCGCCGAAGAGCTGGGACGCGCGTCGACGGCCGACCGTTTTCTCGGCTGCTGCGAACACGCCTTCCTGCAGAACGGCGAGCCCCATGCCGAGATCAACCTCGTGTTCGAACTGGCCATCCCGGGGCTCACGCCCGGCGAGCCAGTTCCAGCGGCCGAGGATTGGATCGGATTCCGCTGGCAGCCCCTGACCGAACTGCACGCGGCGCGGCTGGAGCCCGCGCCGCTGTGCCATGTGCTTGCCGACTGGCTGCAGCACCCCGGCGGGCATATCGTCTCCGGCGACGCATGGGCACCGGCTACTTGAGAACCCACGCCTTCTCCGCAATCAGCACCGGGGCGTCGTAGAACGGGACGTCTTTGAAGAGCGTGAACGCGCCCGCCTTCACCATGCGGTCGGCCGGCAACTCATAAACGCGGCCGGTGATCAGGTCCACCCAGACCGGTTCTTTAAACGTAAGGTCCTTGACCGTCACCTGCGCGGGACGCGTGACGAACGCGTCGTCCGGCCTGCCGGAATTGTCCCACAGCACGACCAGCGGCGCCCCGGTCTTAACATGGCGGTAAGCGAAACAGGCGCTCGATTTGTCGGCCATGACGCTGACCGCCGGCACCGTCACACGTGCCAGCGTGTCGTCAAAAATCGCGACCGTGTTCTGCACCGCATAGTACGCCAGCTTGATGCCGTCCACCCGCTTGTCCTCGGTAGCGTGCAGCAGGCCTTTGCGATTGATCTCGCGCCCCTTGTGATTGAAGTCGCAGATCGTGAAGATGGCGGATTCGACATCGTGTCCGAGGTCGCCCAGCATGCGCCGCAGGTCCCACTTCGCCTGGCTGTATTCGGTCCAGGGATGGTTGGACAGCGCAAAGCGCGTGGCGGTTTCGGAAGGGCACCCGTTCTCCCCTTGCCGCATCCGCGCCGTTTTCGAGTACTTGGCGAGCGTGGCCTTCAGCGCCTCGACCTTCGGATAGGACACGTCCGGATTGAACTCGTAGCCGTGGTAGATGAACCAGTGGAACAAATCGACCTTGCCCTTTTCAGCCAACGCGCTCAGGCACTGGTCCAGCAATTTGGGATTGGAGCTGGCCAGCGAAAGCCCCGCGATTCTCGCGTCGGGAATGATCCGCTTGATGATCTCCGCCGTACGGATGTTGAACGCCGCGATGTCGGCGGGCTTGTGCTGCTTGTTGATGTCCGGTTCATTCCACATGGCCCAGTCGCGCACCTTGCCCGCGTAACGTTTGGCCATCGCCTCGACCCACCGGTCCCACGCCGCGAGCCCCTCCTCGGAAGTCGGGAAACCGCCGGCCAGATCAAAGCCCCCGCCGCCCGGATAGATGGGATTGCCGTATCCGGTCTCCAGAAGGATGTTCAGCCCCATGCCGCGCGCGTCGTTGATGATCGTGTCCAGCCAGGCAAAGTCATACACGCCCTTGACCTTTTCGGTTTTGGCCCATCCCCCTTGCAGACGGATGGTCTTGATCCCCAACGGCACGATATACCCCTTGTATTCATCCCAGATCGCGAAGCCGCGATCCAGCGTCTCGCAGCCCAACGTCCAGTTCGAGCCCGCGATCTGATCCGCGCTGCGCGGCCGGACCGTCCCGATCCGCCTGAGCCCCGGATCCAGCGGCGTCTTCGCGCGATCCGCCGATGTGTCGATGGCGGGACCGCCCGCCGCCAAGCCGGCGAGACCCGCCGCCAGAATCATCATGCCCCAGTACTGTCCCAAAGATTCGAGAGCAATGTGGCATAACTCTTTGATAATGGC
>DAOTKE010000035.1:0-24992 GCA_035449085.1 Kiritimatiellia bacterium
TCGCGCTATCCAGCAGCCTCGCAACTCGAAGAATTCTTGATTTGGAACCGCTGAGGATGCGAAGACCGTTTGTCACTGGCGAAAAGATGCACAGAACCGGGCACACCCTCTTCCCACACAGGACGCACTGCAACATGGGCTGGGCAAGCGTCGGCTTGCCCAGCCGCCACACCACATCAAGTCCAGCGGCTGGACGAGCAGACGCCCGTCCTTTCCCCGGCTGTCGAGCGTGAAAACCCCACCGGCACCGGCGAGCCTGCGGTTCCGGTTCGACACCCGGCGTTCAGCGTTCTCCCCTTCCTCCTTAACCCTTACCGTTTCGGCGGTCGGGTCTCGCGCACGACCGCGCCAAAGGTGTCGCTCAGCACCAGCACGGCCAGGCGCTCCGCCTGATTGGCCTCGTCGGTATTGAGCGACAAGTAATCAAAACGGCCGCGCAGATCGGTATAACCGTCCTTGATGAAACTGACCTTGCCGTTGGCCGCACGGGCATACACCTTGACGTACGCGCCCGCCACCGGCCGGCCGGTCTCGGCTTGCGTGACCACCAGTTGCCCGTAACTCTCGATCATCTGCACCCTGAGCGTGTTGGCGTAATAGGCCTGCGTCTTGCGCACGCCGCCCGCCAGCGCCTCCACCATCACGTTCTTGGTGGCAAACTCCGGCGGCACCTCCACGGTCGTGCGGTTCTGTCCTGCGGCGATCGCGACCGACCGGCTCGCGACCGCCCGGATGAAGGCGAACTGCGCGGCCCCCTCCTGCAGGAACGGATTACGCGAGAAGAGCAATTCGATGTCCATCGGGTAGAAGTTGAGCGTGACCTCCGTCACATTGCGCGTGTCGAGCTGGATGCGTCCGGCCTCCACCAGCAGCTCCAGCGCCGGTTCGGTCGCGGCCAGCGCACCCTGCGCCTGATCGCGGCTCTCGGCATTGACTGGTGCGGCACCCAGCTCTGCCCCCGCAATCTCATCGAGCTGCGCCAGCACCTGCGCAAAGCGTTCACGCCAGTGTGTCACCCCCTCGTCCGCATGTGCTTTAGCCAGCGCACGCGCCTGCTCAAGATCGCCGGTGTAGAAGGCGAGATAAGCCGCGAGATAGTCGTACTGCAACCGTTCAGCCACCTCGTCGCGCTTCACGCGGCTGAACATCTCCAGCGCCTCGGCCACACGGTCCTGCAACACCAGATAATAAGCCACCGCCAGGGTATCCTCAGCCGATAAGCGGGGTTTATAGCGGAGTACCGTCATGAAGCGCTGATACTGGCGCAGAAAGGCCGGGTTCAGGATGGTGCGGCGCGGCCCCACCTGATGCGCGCGCGGATTGACGAGCGGCGCGTATTCAAGGTGCTGATAATCGAAGCGTTCCACCGGATTCAACGACAACAGCGGCGACTCCAGCCACAGGCCGCACTGTCCCGCAAAGGGCGAATGCTGCAGGTAAGACCGGATCACGGCAGGCTCGTTGTGCAGAATGCCGTACGACCAGAGCGTGTCGTGGTAGAGGTGACGCGCTTCAAGCAACCCGATGACGGCTTTGAAAAAGGCCTTGTCCTTCATGCGCCACGCGATCTCGTTCAGGTCAGGCCGATGGAGATTGGCCGCGTTGAGAAACGCCAGCACCTGTTCCGGCGTGCCGTGCTGCGAGACCCAGGCCCACGAATCGGTGTCGGCTTGGCTCAGTTTCTCCACGACGTTGAATGTGAACGGCTCGGCCGCGGCGACCACACGACCCTCTTTCGCGAGTGTCACCGGATAATGCGTAAAACGTCCGGTCGCCGGGAAGGTGAAATAATACTCCAGGGTCTTCGTCGCGTAGGGCTCCAGCACCAGATAGACGCCTTTGGTCGTGAATCCAGAGTTGACGGCGATCGCGCCGACCGGGATCTGCAGCAGGGCGTTCAGCGCCTGACGTTCGCCCGTGGGGTTCGTGAGCACCACATGCGTGCCGTAAACCACCTGCGGCAGAAACTCATCCGTGACCCATGTGTCGAACCGTTCTTGGCCTTCAAAGCGGAAACGGTCATCCGCGCGGAAGAAACGCTGCGCGACCAACACCGAGCCGGCGGTGTCCGCGCGCGCGCTTTCGCGGATTTCACGGTGGAAGAAAAGCAGGGGCGTCGCGGCGGTCAGCGTGTAGGCTGCGCCCTCGTGTTTCTCAACGTGCGCACCGGCTTTGAAAGGCACCTGCAAGACCGCCAGCGCCAGCATCATCTCGGTGAACGATGTGGTCGTCTCCAGTAACGCTTTTGAAAGGAAGGGTGTCCGGCCATCATGCATCGCGTAATCGGCCCAGAACGCGTTGTCCGCAACCAATGCGGCGACCTGATTCTGAATCGGCTGATGCCAGTAGTTGTTCTCCGCCCACTCCTGCGTCTTGTCCAATTGCTGGAAGAAGCGTCGCCCCTGATCGCGTTCGGCGGACTGCGTATCAAAGAAAAGCGACTCCTCACCCCCAGGAGCCTGAACAAGTGCGCCGTCCGCGTTTTTACGGGCCTTGCTTTGGGCTGACAGCCCCCGCTGCCGCATGTTCTCTAAACCGACCGGACTGTCAGCACTCACGGATAGCGCCGGCGCCGCGGCCGGGGCCATCTTTCGTTCCACGGCCCCCTCCAGATTCGCCGACCGGATGTCCTTGGGCGTACCGGTGAACTGCGGTTTCGGCAGATCGATCTCGAGCGGCACCCGTGCGCCTTCCTGAACCGCGCCGGAAGCGGCGGCGGCCGTCTCGCCTTCCAAGGCACCGGCCTGAATGGCGGTGTCAAAGCGCCGGTTAAACGCTTCCATATCCGGCGGTTTCAGATCAGCGCGCTCACGCGCGTCCCGCGCCAGCGAGAGCGACTCCGCGCGCAACCGCTTGCCGAGCATGGCCCGTTCGGCCGCGTTGAGGCACCCAAAGCGCCACGGCTCCAGAAACCCGCTCAGATCGTCGCCCAGCAGCCAGTGGTCAACAAAGGTCTTGTCTTTCTTATTGGCGAGTGCGGGCGCGATCACCGCCTCGTAAAAACGCGGGTCTTTGTGATAAAGGAAGAGATTCAGTTCATGACAGGCATACTTGCCGTAGAGACGCCGTTGCTCCGCGGCATCCAGCTCATCCCATTTTGCCACAAAACCGAACTCCGCGAAGGTCGGATCCGGATTGAGCGTCGCAAAAAGCCGGTACAGCTCCGCGACCGTCCCGAACGCCTTGAAGCGCGATGCCGCCAGATCCGCCACCGTCACCGTCTCGCCCGCCTGCAGCGGCGTGATCAGCTTCTGTTCGGCGAACGGCTTGGCCGGATTCAGCCCTTCGGCCAGCCGCAGGTCGCGCGTCTCCACCGGCGTGTCGCCGAGAAACGCGCAGGCGAGCACGGACGCGGTCGGATCCACCGCGAGCACCCGCAGGCAGGGCAACCCCTTGAGCGCCTCACGCGGAACCGAGACCGTTCCCGACGCATCCGGCACCAGGTTCAACAGCGTCACGGCGGGCTGACGCAGGAAATCGAGCGAGGCGAAACCTTCGGGTATTCCGGGTGCCATCAGTGCCTTGGCCGCCGGTGCGCTCCGCTCGGCCTTGGCCTCCTTTGCCGCACGGTCCGCATACGCGCCGCCCCCCGCGAGCTGTTCTTTGTCCGACTCGGTCGAACGCAACGCCCAAGGGTTGAGCAGCAGGCCGGGACGTTCCAGCATATTACCGGGGAAGGTCCGCGTCTGTTGACGGTCGAGGATGTAGCGGTACTCGTCGCCGATGTCGCGGCCTGACTCGTAGTACGCGCGCGCCGGTTGCCAGGGCTGGCACAACGGCCTTGCGACAGCCGCCGCGCCGAGACGCGCGAACAGGTCATACGCCGGCTGGTAGCGCGTCGCCACCACATGCACGCGCGCGAACGGCGAGACATTCGCCAGCCGGATTTCGACCGTGTCTTTGCCGGGCGAGACCGCGGTCACCGAAAGCGGTTTGAGGCGCGGCAGCTCCAGCGCACGGCGCGGCCCCACCAGAAAACCGTCACGCGGTTCACCGCTTGTCACATGCACCGCGATCTCCCGCGCGGGTTCGGCGAGCCACAGCGAGTAGTCCCCCGCCGGCAGTCCGCGCAGTTCCAGAAAACCATCCTTCACGGCCAGCTCGGCCTGCCACTCTTTCACGAAGCGGCCGCGACGGACCTCCAGCAGCGTGGCCGTCGGATCGGCACCCGGCGGCAGTGCCACGCGCAGCGTGTCGCCTGCCTTGCCATGTAACGCTTCCGGCAACGTATAGGCATCGTGTAACGGTTGCCAGGTTCCGGACACCCTATCACCAGAGGAAAGGGTAAGCGAACGTACGCCTGCGAGTGTACCCAACCGCACGCGGCCGTTCTCATCGGTCTTCAGATGGGCGTCGATGGTCTCGTGCTGGAAATAGCGGTGGCGGAGCCTCAGATGAATCGGTTCGCCTGCCAACGGCTCGCCGTTCTTGCCGCGCAAATCCGCAAAGTGGCCTTCAGCGTCGCGCCCGAAATAAATCGCGCGTGTCAGGGGCGTCCGCTCCATGCCGTTCAGGTCGAAGTGTGCCGTGTGGCTCAACTTCTGTTTCTGATTCAGGCTCAGATTCTGGATCTCGGCGTGCAGGGTGACATCAAGCGCAACTGTGCACTCGGGCACTTGGATCTCCTGCACGATCTCGGCATCCTCGCGCAACGGGAGGTTCGGGAAAACCTTGGTGGTGACGACCCCCTGAAGATCGGTCGCGCGCACCGAGAGGCGTATCTCTTTCAGCAGCTTCAGGCTGACCGGCTGCCCGTTGACGCGCAGGATCGGCCGGACAGCGAGCTGCGCCCGTTCGCGACGGATCAACGCCTCGCGATCCACGTAAATCCCCGCCGAAAGCGTGTACGGCTCGGCCAGATGGTCGAAAGCGACACGCATGGCGAAACCGCCATGCCGAACGATCAGATGTTCCGCCCGTGGCGCTGTCGAAAAAGGCACGAGGATACGGCCATCCTTGCCTGCCGCGAAAGCGCGTCCGCCCAGCCATCCAGTAGCGTCCGTCAAGCGCCGCCCGGACTCGTCGAACACCGTAAACGCATGTCCGGCCGCCGTCACCTCCTGCAGCACGTCGAGCCGCCCCTTCTGCACCAGCGCACGGCTGCTCTTGCCATTACCGATCAACTCCACCACATAGACGCCGCGTTCCCGGATCTCAGGGAACTCGAACGTCTGCGTGTGGCGTCGCTCGGCGGGTTCCGCATACTCGATGCGCCGCGAGACCGAGGCCACAAGTCCGTCGAGATTCACAGCCAGATTGAGCGGGCGCCCGGTTTCACGATAGTAGTTGAAGGTATTGATCTCGTAGACCTTCACCAGCAGAACCGGCACGTTCTTGAGCGTGGCGGTCAGCCGCACGGGAACCTCGGCGGCAAACTCGGGCGGATTGGTCTCGGCCCAATCGATGTCCACCCGTTCCTTGAGGCGCGCATAGGCGGACGGCGTCAGCAACGGCACCCATTGCTGCGGCTCGCCGATGCCGTTGACGATCTTCGCCTCCGCGAAAAGCGGTTTGAGAAAGTCGTCGCGCAGATAGGCCTCAAACGCGCTATAGTCTTTGTCCTGCTTGAAAAACTCCAGCAGGAAACGGCGCACCAGCGGCTCTTCCTGCGGAACCGGCGGCAAGGCGATCAGCTTGAAATCCTGATTGAGCTGAGCAAACTGGTTGGCGTGCGGGACACGCTCACGAAACTCAGTGCGCAATGTCGGCACCTGGCGCGGCAGCTTAAGATATTCTAGAAAGCGGGCGCGATCAAAAATACCCTGTGTCAGATCATGGCGCAGCCGGTTGTAGAGCACGTTCGCCTTGAGCGAGTTGTGAGCGGGCTCCAATGTGCGCACATAGGCCCAAAGCCGTTCAAAATAGGCCTGGCGTTCAGCCGGATTGGTGTCGAGATCCACTTCATCGCAGGGCACAAGCGCCGACAGATAGGCGTGCACGAAGGCCTGTTCATTGCGCAGGTGCGGCACACGGCGCAACAGGTCATCCAACTGTGCCAGCGTCATCCGCGCGTGTATGGGATGGTGCCCGAAACCCCGGCTGCCGGGAACCGCCAGGTCGGCCGCGACCAGCTCGACCAGATTCGGCAGGTCGGGACGCTGCAGGTGCGCGAGCAGATTGCGCCGCTGCTCATCGCTGAGCCGCGCGGTGGCCACGAACTTGAGTCCGTCCCCGCTCAGCAGATCCAGCGAACGGGGATTGAGCAAGGCCCGCTCGCGCAGCGCGTCCGGAGCGAGCGCCGCATTATCGAAACGCGACGGATAACGGGTCACCCGCTCCTCGGTGCGGCGCGCGTGCGCGAACGAAAGGCCCAGCTCACGTTTCAGGTAGTCGAGCGTCTTCTGCGGCTGACGCTCGTAATCGAGCAATGCCTGACGGTTGGCGAGTTCGCGCGCCGGATCGACCAAGCGTCCGTCGCGCTCACGTTGCCAACGGGCCATGATCTCATCAAAACGTTCGCGATCCCCGCTGTTCTGGACGTGCAACGCGCGATAGAAAAAATCGTCGTCCGTACCGGGCACCAGCTCCGTCAGCGCGGCCTCGCGGTCCTGCGCCAGACTGAAGCGTTCCACATACCCGATCTCCTGCGCGACAGCCGTCCCGACGGCTACCGACACCCAGGCCGCGACCTGAATCCGTTTCATAGATGCACCCTCCTCTTGCGACTGCAACACGCCTGCCAGCACGAACCGCCGACAACTCAACCGCGCGCAATTCGGGTGCAGGCGTCTACCGCTGTCTCAACCACTTCTGATCGAATCGATCATAAAATTCGGCAAAAACCTTGTGCGGCATGCCGATGCCATGTCCGATCTCTTTATCGGCAACGCGCAGGGCATTATAACCTGCGTACACCGCAGCGGGCGGGCAAGTTTCATCGATAAAACCGACCGACACGCGTACCGGGCAGGTGACGCGGGGCGCGAAATGTGCGCCATCGAAATAGGGTGCGACCTTCAGGGCGGCCTCCCTATCGGATTCCCGCATATTTTCGATCAGTTTCGGCCACCCCGAGTCACGTCCCTTCTGAAAGCCCAACAGATCCGTGAGCGCAGGCACATGGATCACACCCTTTGTAAAATGGCGGTTGAGCCCCAGCAGGTAAAAACCGAAGCCCCCGCCCTGGCTCGTGCCCGTGTAGGTGAAATGCGCCTTGTCGACATCCGGGCGGGCCGCCACCCAGTTGACCGCACGATTGATGCCCAGCATGATCCGGTAGTAGAAATAGGTCTCACGTTGCGCCGCGCCTGACTGACAGTAACGCTTCACGCCATCCCGCGCCTGCACCTGGCGATCTTGTTCATCATAAAGTTTTTTCTGCCCGTCCGCATCCGGCGCCGGCTCAAACGGATGGACATTCATGACCAGATGGATGAATCCCCGGTCCGCCATTCCGACGTTAGGCCCAGTCACGCCAGGGCCGGCCCCCGGAACATTGATTTCCACCGGGAAGGGCCCAGGGCCTTTGGGCACACTGAGAAAACCGTGCACACGCATCCCGTCAAACGTCGCGAAACTGACTTTAAACGCCTCGCGCTTGTCCGTGCAGAAGCGATCAATCCGCTCGACACGCGGATCGATCGGCACCTCGGCCTCCAGACGCGCGACAGCCGCATCCCAGAAGGCATCAAAGTCGGCCGGACGGGGCGAGCCGGGCTCAATCTTTTCCGGCTCATAAGCGGCACCGGAGAGCCCTTTGACTTCCGCTTTGTCGAACGTGGCAACCGCTGTGCACTTTAAGAAACCCGGCTCACGCAGCGTGCCAGCGCAGCTCACGGGATTCGCTTTCGCGAGGTCAAAGACGGCTTGGGCGACCTGCTGCGTCCCGAAATTCGTCAGCGTGACACGAAGCTGTCCTGACGCCACCGGCTGACGGTCTTTTCCGACCACACGCACCGTGAAGACCGCCGGCTCCCCGCAACGATACACATGTGAATCGCGATCCGCGCGCACCTCCACCGTTTGCGCCCACGCGAGCAACGGCACCACCAGCCCCAAGGCGGCCATCTTCACGTTCATGATTCTCCCTCTCCGCTTCCAAGCGCCTTGCCGATCATCAAGGCGGCATGAAACTGGTCGTCCGGCGTGCGCAGCAGCGCGATGCCTTCGCGCACAGCCGCGGCCTGCATATCCTCCGGGATATCGCGGTTGTGTACAATGACGATCGCCGGCGCACCGACGAGTGTGCAGACCGCGACGGAATTGGTGTGGTTCTGCACGGTGATCAGCACGGCTCCGTCCGGACAGTGGGCCATCACATCGCTCAGCAGATCCGACACGTACGCGCCTGACACCTCGGCCATAGGATCCGGCACCAGCACCGGCTCCCAGTTGCATGCGGTGACCACAGCATCCAGTGTCATGACGGCATACCCTCGAGATAAATGACCGACTTCACCGTTGTCCCCGATCCCTTCTTGGAGGTGATCTCAAATTCATCCGACACCCGCCGCACATTCACCAGCCCCATGCCGGCACCGAACCCCAGCGAGCGGATCCACTCGTTGGCCGTGGAGGTGCCGTCGCGGCAGGCCCACTCCACATCTTCAATGCCGGGCCCCGCGTCACGCGCGATCACCTCGGCGCGCCCGTTCGAGACCTGCCACGACAGCACCCCGCCGTCGGAATGCACACACAGGTTGATCTCAAGCTCGTACGCCGCCACCGCGATCCGTCGGATGACCTTCGGCGGAAACTTCTTTTCCTGCAGCACCTGCTTGATCTGGTTAGCAGCCTTTCCCGCGTTCTCAAAATCATACTTGCAAATCGGGAACTCGCGCAAGAGATAAAGGCTACTCGCCACGCCGTCACCCCCCTGCCGCACCGAGTCATTCTCGAGCCGGTGCAGCTCCCGCGTCAGTTCGACCAACAGCGCACGGTTAATGTCGCGCTGGCAGATGATGCCCACCAGCCGGCGGTCTCGGTTCAGAACCGGGAAACGACCATAGTGGTAGCGATCAAAATACCGCAGGGCGAAGGAGAGCGGCATGTCATCTTCCAGCACCACCAGCTTGGTGGTCATGTGACGCCCGCATGACTCATGGATTGTACCGGCAACCAGAGCCCGAATGATGTCATCGATGCTGACCAGACCGAAAAAACGTCCGTTTTCTTCGACCGGCACGCCGCTGATTTTTTTTTGGCGCATCAACTCCTGCGCCTGCTGCATGGATGCAGCGCGCGGCAGCGTCACCAGATCGGAGGTCATCACGTCGCGCACTTTGAGGCGCTGAATGAGTTCCAGCAGCACGAGCGGATCATTGCCCGTCTCTCCCAATGCGGGCCGCTCGTCGCGCGGCTCAACAGAGGCCTGGCTGCCGGACGCGCTCATTGCGGATGCAGGGCTTGATGCACCGCCACACACGCCTCGTACTTGGACAGGCGACAGGTGGCCAAGGTCATGTGCAGATCGTTCGCAACGTTCACCATGGAAGATGGCAACGGCTTGCCGTTCACCACCACCACCCCCACCGCACCGACAATCTGGGCGGTGCGCAAGACCTGGTCGCTGGCCAGCGACGTCAACAACAGCATGTCTTCTTCATCGACCAGCAACACATCGCTCATCAGATCCGACGCCATAACATGCCCCACGCGGCGCTGCATGCCGTCTCCCTTGACAAGAACCTCTGCCTGCAACACCTCCGCGACCTCGCTCATCGTCATAAAAAAAGCCTCTTTTCACACACATCCGACTCAGGATGACACATCCGAACGCATGCAACTTGAAAAATGGAAAAACGTTACGAGTGTACCGAATCACCCCGTCCGAAACAACATTGAAGTGGCGTCACACGATCAGCATGCAGTCCCCGTAGCTGAAAAAACGGTAACGTTCGCGGACCGCCTCGCGGTACGCCGCCAGAATCCGTTCGCGCCCGGCCAGCGCCGCAACCATCATGATCAGCGTCGACCGCGGCAGATGGAAGTTCGTGAGCATCACGTCGGTCGCTTGAAAGTGATAAGGCGGATAGATGAAGATGGTACTGGAACCGGCGGCGGCCACCACCTCGCCGCCGTTTGCCGCCGCCACGCTCTCCAGCGTGCGCACGCTGGTGCTGCCGACCGCCACGACGCGGCCGCCGCGCGCCCGGCAGTCGCGGATCGCGTCGGCCGTTTCCTGCGGCACCGCATAGCGTTCGGCATCCATGCGGTGCGCCTCCACGACATCGGTCTTGACCGGCTTGAAGGTGCCCGGCCCCACATGCAGCGTCACCGCCGCGCGCCGCACGCCTTTTGCCGCGAGCGCAGCGAACAGGGCATCGGTGAAATGCAGCCCGGCCGTCGGCGCCGCCACCGCGCCGGTTTCGCGCGCGTAGACGGTCTGGTAGCGCTCGCGGTCCAGCCGTGCCTGGCGCTCATCGCCGCTGCGGTGGATATAGGGCGGCACCGGCGTGAGTCCGTATCTGTCCAGCACCGCCATCAGCGGCTCCGGCGAGCGCAGGCGCACGTCCCACGTGCCGTTGTCGTTCTTGGCGAGCGGCTCGGCGGTCAGGCGACCCTCGGCGAAGACCGCGCGCTGGCCGGCGCGGACCGGCCGTCCCGAGCCGGTGATGCACCGCCACACGCAATCGCCCGGCGCAGCATTCGCATCCCCCGACACCGGCTCGACCAGCAGCAGTTCCAGCGCCCCGTCCGTGTCGGCCCACCTGCCCTGGATGCGCGCCGGAAACACGCGCGTGTCGTTCACAATCAGCAGGTCGTTCGCCGACAGGTACTCCGGCAAATCAGCCACGCGGCGGTGCTCCAAACGTCCGTCCGCGCGGTGCAGCACCATCATGCGCGAGGCCCCGCGCGCGGCGGGCGGCTCCTGCGCGATCAGCTCCTGCGGCAGCTCGTAATCAAAATCGCTGGTCAACATAACGGTCCATTTCCCCCACGAATCACATGCCGCGCATAGTACCGCAGCCTGACGCCCGAAACAAGACACACAAGGAAGAAGAGGAAGGAGAACGCCGAACGCTGAACGCCCAACACCGAACTCCGAAGGTCGCAAGTCACGGGGCGCAAGTCACGGGACACACCGAGGCGCGGGGTGAAACTGGAGGTTCAGTAGGAACGGCTCAGGCCGATGATTGCCGTACACGAAGCCGAGGCGCAATCCTCGGCGTTGGGGGCACCATCATCCCAGCAGATCGAGGGGGCTTTTCGGCGGTGCGCGCAACCCCTTCGCCACATGCGTGTAGATCATCGTGGTTTCCACATGCGTGTGCCCGAACAGCTCCTGAACCTGCCGGATGTCAGCGGCTGGGGAAGAGCCAGCCCCCCCCCATTCCGTGCTCGCGTGCGGCAGTTTGCGCTCCAGAGCGCCGGGCATGTGGACGCCCGCCACCTTGCCCGCCCGGTCCGTCTCGTACAGGCCCCGCACGCGCTCCAGATGCTGTCTGAGCACCGGTTTAAGACGTTCAGGCAGCAGTGTCGACCTGTCCTTGTCGCCCTTCCCGCCCCGCACCATAAGCTGGTTCATGCCGAAGTCCACATCCTTAACCCGCAGGCGGCAGCACGCCATCACTCGCAATCCCCCGCCGTAGATCAGCTCCGCCATCAGCCTCGGTGCGCCCTCCATCTTGTCAGAAAGCCTCTGGACCTCATCCGTGGACAACACGGTCGGCAGCCGCTGCCCGCGCTTCGCCCTCACGGTGTCCTCCAGCCGGCCGACCTCCACCCCCAGCACATCGCGATAGAGGAACAGAACCGCGGCGAAAGCCTGGTTCTGCGTGCCCGCCGCCACGCGAAGGCGCGTCGCCAAATGCGAGATAAAGGACTGGAACGACTCCTCTGTGAGCACGGGACGGCCGTCCGACACGTTCCCGGTCGAGACGAGATAATCGAAGAACCGGCGCGCCCCAAAAACCGGCTGCGGACCCATATTAGGCCAACTTGTTCTAATCAAGGAATCATAACGAAAAACCAAATTGTGCATAGGTTTTCTCAAAATCATGGTCGCTTGTCAAAGTGGATGCGCCTAAAGCGAGCCAAATTGACGCATGGGGTCATTTACTCTTACCGAATGGGCATTTACTTTGACAAGGGCGCACTTTCGCACTTTCGGAAAACGAAAAAGCATGCTTGACGAAGCATCCAGACGGTCTTATACTCAACCCCGTGTAAATGGGCGACTGTTTGGAGTCACCCGCGTTGCACCAGTGCCTTTGCTTTCGGGGAGGGGTACCATGACGGGTTCTCTCGGAAGGATGCGTACGCACCGCACCGCACGATACAATATAGCGGTCGCGGTTGTCCTGGCCACAGCGGTACAGCTTAACGCCGCGGAAGCACCGGTTGACCCCCAGTGGCAACAGGCCGCCGACCTTTTCGCCAAGCGCCACTGGGCCGGCGCCGAAAAAACCCTGCTAGCCTATGCCAAACGTACCCCCCCCCCCTGCACGCTACGCTGATGCGCTGGTCAAGGCGGGCATATGCCGCCAGATGCTGCGCGACAATGCCGGCGCCAGGCGGCACTTAGAGAAGGCGGCCTACGACGAGGTTGCCCGGCGCAAGTCCCCTGAGGCCGTCGCCGAAGCGTTCGACCGGCTCCACATCCTGCTGCTGAGCGAAGGCGCCTCGGCATCCATCCGCGCCCGCGTGCTCGACGACTGCCGGCGCCGCCTCCCCGCCTGCGCGGCGCTTCCACGAATGTACGAGCGGGAGGGCGACGCGCTGCTGGCAGCCAATCGTCCCCGGCCGTCGCTTGACTGCTATGCCGCCGCCGGAGCGGGACTCTCGCCCGGCGGCACGAACGCCGTCCGCCTGCTGCGCGGGTGCCTGGCCGCCGACAACCCTGGCCAAGGCATCGCGGCCATGCAGGAGTGGCTGGATCGCTATCCGGACTCGCCGCTGCGCGAGCGCGCCGAGTCCTGCCATGCCGTGCTGTTGGCCCGCCACGGCAACCTCGCCGAGGCGGTATCCTGTCTCGAGGCATTTCTCAAGGAGCATCCCGGCAGCCGCTACGCGCCTGAGGTGGACCGGGCGCTGGCCAATGCCCGCACCGCGGCCAAGCGCCTGGAACAGATCCATGCGGCGCAGGCCGCCAAGGAGGAAGAGCGCCGGCGCGCCCCGGCGCTGGCCGAGATCGAGCAGGCCGAAGCCCTGTTGGCCAAAAACCGCTTCGACGCGGCCGCCAAAGGCTTCATGGCCTTCAACAACCGCCGGGGCCATCCATTGTGGGGGCGGGCGTGGTTCGGCCTGGGCAAGGCGCGCCGCGCCCTGGGCGACACCGGGGGCGCACTGGCCGCCTGGGACGACCTCTGGCGGCGCTCGCTGACCGACACCAACGTCCTGCGCGCCGCCGAGGCCCGCCGCGCGGCGGGCGACGCCTGGCTGGAGGATCTGGGCGACCCGGCCCGCGCCCTGAAGGCCTACGGCGAGGCCGCCGCGCGCGCCAGCTTCACCGATTCAGCCTTCGACCTCAACCGCGGACTCGCCCTGCTGATGCTCGGCCGAGCCCCGGAGGCCGAGGCCGTCTTCGCGCGCCGCCGCGACGCGTCCGGCGGAGACAAGGCCGAGTTCCTGCGCTGGGGCCACCTTGTCAAAGAGTGCGCCGCCGGCAGGCTGGTGCCGCCGCCGCGCGGACTGCTCCCCGCCGAGCGCCGGGCGCGCGCCGACCTGGCGCTGGCCCCGGCGACGGAGTTCGTGGTGCGCCTCCTTGGCGAGGAGGACAACGTGACGGGCGAGAAGGCCGCGGACACGATCCACGGGCGCGTCGTCAGCGTTGATCTGGACGTCGATGCCGACTACAACGGGGTGATCAACGACCTTGACGAGCCGCTAGAGGAGAACCCCGGCGGCTATGCCTGCGGCCGCACCAACAGCCTGACGCCGGTCAAACTGACACTGGAGCCCGCCAACCTGCCCGGCAAGCTGACCCTCTCGGCGAACGTCGGCGACACCCGCATCAAGGTGTGGCAGGATATGGGGCGCGCGACGCAGGTGACGCTGCCCAAGACATGGAATGCCGGTGCGCAACCCGGCACCGTCTACGTCGAGGGGATCTCCCCCAGCGCCGCCCTCCGCGACGTGGAGCTGCGCCTCGAATACGACGAGAACCCGCAAGGCCAGGACAACCCCCTCTTCAAGTGCGCCGACGCCGTGCGGCTGACCATCCTTAAAGTGGACACCGAAACGGTTGCCACAGTGCCCGCCGACAGGACTCGAAAGAAGGTCGGCGTCGGCGAGCAAGTCACGTTGACGCTGCAACCCACGTCATTGACTCCCGTCTCTTGGTCAATCTCAGGCAACGGGACTCTCAGTGCCACCACTGGGAATCCCGTGACCTTCACCGCACATGATCGGGCTTCGACGCCTGCAATCACAGCGACATACGGTGGTGGCTCATGTTCGGTCAATTTCAATGTTGTAGAGCCCGACGGTGTCGCTATGGAGCAGGAGCCAGGAACAGGAAGTCTGGCACATAAACGGGACTGCATCGGCCGGATTCAAGGGAAGGGCTTACATCACCCCACACGATGTTTCCTTCATAAATATCGAGATCAGGGAACAAACGTGTACGGGCGTCGGTGCAGGGTTCTATAGTGATCTGAACGGGATAGTCCACCCCCTCGGAAGTTGGGGCCCTGTAATTGCTGGCACAGCAGAAAAACCAAGCAAGGATTCCTTCGTGGATACAGTCCAGAGCGGAAGCAAAGGACCGCCCTTCTCCGTAGGGTCTTTCACGTGGCCGATCCCATGGGAATTTCGAGTTGGTGGTGGAAGCGCGAAAGCGTTCACAACAGTGACTCATCAACAGGACGCGGATGCTACGGGCAAGGTTACCATAAGCAAAGGCGGCACTTCGGTCAGCAAGAACGCCAGCGACCCCACTTCCGGCTACTGAGATAGGAGAAAGAATGAAGACCAGGATAGGCATATCGTTGGTGATTTTCACTTTTGTCTTTACGAGCTTCGGAGAGAAAGCGAGGGATGATAACACGATGACGAATCTGACAATCGAAGCGGTAGCGCTTATCTCCAAAGAGATTAGCGGTGGATTGGATAGTTTTCGTAAGGAGAAGGCGCCTCGCATTCTTGAAGAGATGATCGAGCGCATGGTTCAGTTGAAGCGGGAAAAGCTGGCATCCAAGGAATGGCCAGCCATACGGAAACTTCAAACAGAAACCTGGCTCAGGATGCTCAAGGCCGTGGACCAAGAGATTGATCGTAATCATGAATCGGCCTCACCGCCTGAAAGAAATGTGGCAGTTCCCGGTCCATATCCATCTGGAACGGCGCCTGAGTCCATCAAAGAGCCTGAGATCCGAAGGGAATACGAGGAGGCCATGGCTGTTGCCGAAAAGGCACGGAAAGAATATGTCTTTCAACAGAAACTCAGAATCCTGAGAAGGCAACTATTAGACCAGGCAGAAGACTTTGCCGTCGGCGCCTACTCGAAGCCGCCTTCGGCTACTAATGAGCTTCGAGAATTGTTGAGAACATATACGGTAGACCCGGCGCTTGGGGATAGAATCCTTAAGAAAACCGAGCAGCCTTCTGACGACGCACATTGAAACGTCCTGCCAATCTCCGCTCCGCGTCCGTACACGAAAATCTGCGGTCGCATTTTTCGCGCCGTGCGCTTCGCTATCGCCTACGTGCCGCCGCGGCGGCACTCCGGCTCTACCCTCCGGGCCTGTACACGAAAGCTGCTGAGGAGGCAGCTTTCGCGCCAGGCCCTACGGGGCTGTGTCGCTGAAGCGACCTCGTTTACTTGTCGCCTACGCCGGTGGCATCCGCCGTGCTGATGAAGGCCACGGCGGCCGCCACCGGCTCCGGCGTCTGCGGCGCTACGCGCCTTCGGGGCACCTACGCGCTGGCGCGCTCCGGTGGTGGTAGCGGCGGCGAAACTCCGCCCGACCGTTGCGCTTATGGGTTGATCGAACGTGGTGGGCGAGGTCCCCGCCGCGGCCAGGCAGCGCCAAGCCGCGCGTGGCCGCGCCGGAATGGCGGGTCGAACTACGTCCGACCCGTCACCGGGCAACGTCGCATAACGGCGCGCGCTATGCGTTCGTTCGCTCGAAGACTCGCTCACACGTTGCCCTTTCCGGCGCCCCCCCAAAGGCAGAGGGGTCGCTCATCCTAGAGCCGGAGTCAACAGGCAAACACTTCCCCGCCCGCCTTCTTGAGGCGGTGTCCTTTGTTTTCATGTCTTTACTCCGTTAACAGTCGGGTCTGGGACAAACGCATATTCCGAATCCGCCGTTGTTTCGTCTGCCGGTTTCCGGCCGGCAGAAACCGTGCCGTCGCGCATCATGAAGCAGCAGGCCTTGGCGAGCTTGTTGGCCGGAGCCTTGACGGCGATCACGCGCTTGCCGCCGCAGCATGTCCCGGACGCCCCGCGTCTCCTCCGGGTAGATGTAGCCCTCGGCAGGATGCCGTTGACGAGCTGGCGGGCGATGAAGCGGGCGTCCGTCTTGTCGTTGGCTGCCTTGAGACCGATGTTCTCCTGCATCCGGGCCGGGTTCGCCAGCCGCACGTCGTACTTCACCTTCCGCAGGCCGTCCACAAGCCAGTACCAGTTGTAGGTGGACTCCACAGCCAACGCCTTAATCCACTTCCGGAACGGCTTGAGCCCCTCGGTGATCGTGAACAGGTCGTTGGGGAAACGCCGCTCGAACCTCACGTTGCGGGCCGCGTCCATCAGCGTGCAGAACACGTTGTCGCCGTGCAGATCCAGCCCGCCGTACAAGACCGTCGTTTCTCCCATGGCCAAGCCTCCTTCCGTGTCGGGGGCGCCTCGCCCCTTCGCGGACCAAAATACTCCTTTTTTGCGGCTCTGGAGATGATTATCATAGTTTGACATTAGACATTAGGCGTTTCCGGCAGCCTTAACACTCGCGCGGCCGACCGCTGCAGGGCCCTGCCGGTCTTCAACCGCGCCGCCATCCTCTCTGCCGACTTGGCGACCGCGGCCACGCCCAGCCCGCCGACCTGTTCTCCAGGCCCTTTTTACTGCAAGGCCATCCAGGAAGAGCGCCTGCCTGCCCGTGCTGAGAGCCGGTGATGAGGTGCCATCGGTCCGCGTCATGGTGTCGCAGCGGCCTCGCCATGCCGACACCTTGGCACACCGCGCAAACACCTTGTAACCTCATAATGTCTAATGTCAAACTGCGACCCACTGACCGCACCCTCTGGTTGGCCCGCGTCCTCTTCGTTTTCGTTCACGTTCTCGTTCACGTACCCGTACACGATCCCCTCTTCACGAACTTATGCGTTCGATCCCGATAGCGATTCTGATCGATGATTAAACACCTGTCCCTTTATATGGTGCTCGTGTACGTGAACGGGTACCGCTTCGCTGTGAACGCGTACGGCCTCCCGGCCTAACGTCAAGGCTCTACGTCGCCGGGATACCGTCGCCGTAGAGCCTTGACGTTCGAGGGGAAGACAAAACCGACGGCAACGCCGATTGACACCCGGTGTTATATTGGTATATGGTATATACCATGGATTTTGAGTTCGATCCAGACAAGAGCGCGACAAACCTGAAGAAGCATGGCATTGACTTTCTCGAAGCGCAGGCACTTTGGGAAGATGCCGACAGACTTATTGTGCCCGCGAGGACGCAGGGTGAGGCGAGGTACATGCTGGTCGGCAAGATGGGACAGAAACATGGGTCGGCCATATTTACTTACAGAGGCGAGGCGATCCGGATCATATCGGTTCGCCGTGCGCGGAAAGAGGAGGTAGACGCCTATGAAAGCTGAAGTCTTTGACAAGGTCTTTGACAACGGCGACGACGTGTCAAAGTATCTGAATTTTTCCAAGGCTACCCGCCCCGGAAGAGAGCAGAAGCGAGTCAACGTTGATTTTCCTGTGTGGATGATTCAATCTCTAGACAAAGAGGCCCAACGGCTCGGCGTTCCCCGACAGGCCGTCATCAAAATGTGGATCGCCGAACGGCTGAGAATCAGTTCTCACGCTTGAAATCGCTCGAACCCGTCGGCGCAGACAACGCCGCTCTGCGGCGTGTCTGGCCTCTGACGTTAGAGAGAACATCGAAATCGCTATCGGAATCGAACACCTTGCGAGGCCATCACGAAAACAAAACACGGGCAACCGGCAGAAGAAACGATCCCGATCCCGATAGCGATTTGGATGAACAAAGCCCCGACAAGACGTTGGCGGCGACGGAAAAAGGATCTGGCGCAGTGCGCTTTGCTAAACAAGCTGTTGGAACGCGAGGGTGATCTGTTGCTACGCGTCCGTTTCGCCATAGAGGTCGATCCGGAACACGATGTCGATGATCAGATTGCTGAGTTGCGCGAGGTCAAGGCGCGTTGCGACGGCTATTCGACGAAGGTTTGATTGTCGCCTCATCCTCGGAGCGTATCAGCGTCGAGCGCATGCTGGCCAGTTATACGCGGCACGGGCAATCCTCCTACATCAACCCCAACACCATGCCGGCGCAGGCACCGCCCAGCAGAATATAGACGGGCGACACCTTGCTGAAGGCCGTGAGTGCAAAGGCGGCCAACGCGATCGCCGCCATGCGCACATCCGGCAACCGTTCGGTCATGGCCCGGAACGAATCCCCCCACAATGCGTGCAGAACCAGCAACCCCGCCGCGGTGATCACCAGTCCGGTCACCAAAGGCCGCAAAACATCAAAGATGCGTAACATGCAAGGATGATTACGGTTCCGGTTCCAAAATGCGCCGAACAGGTTGACACACACTAACGAGGGCGCACAGACGGCCAACGTCCCAACCAGTGCCCCGACAACCGCCAGAGCCAACGATCCCGAGCAGCCGTCAGCAATGACCCGATACCCGACAAAAGTCGCCGTGTTGACCGACATTGCTCCCGGCGTCATCTGAGCGATTCCGAGAATATCCAAGAACTGCCGGTTGTCTAGCCAGCCGCGACTGACCATCTCATGCTGGATAATCGGGATCATCGCAAGACCACCGCCGACTGTCAGCAGGCCGATCTTGAAAAACGCGTAGGCCAATTTGAAGAAAAGATTCATGATCGCCGCCACGTCTCCGCCGCAAACCATCCGGCCCCCGCGAGTACACCGAGCAAAATCACCGTCACCGCGCTGACCCCACATCCGAGCGTCAGAAACGCAGCCGTCAACGCCACGCCTGCGCCCAGTTTCGTTTTACGGCTGCGCATGAACATGGTGTACGCCACGCCCAGCATCAGGCCCGCCACGGCCGGACGCAGCCCCGCCATCGCGCCTGCCAGCAACTGCGATTCGCGCATCTGATCGAAGGCCACCGCATAGGCCAGAATCACAAAGAACGGTGCCGCCACGACGCCCAGCGTCGCCGCTACGGTTCCCCAAAAACCACGCAACTGATGGCCAATCAGCATGGCTGTGTTCACCGCCACCACGCCAGGCACTAACTGTGCCATGGCGTAGTAATCCGCCATCTCTTCAAACCGGCACCACTTGCGCCGGTTGACCACCTCGCGTTCCAGCAACGGCAACATGGCGTAGCCACCGCCAAACAACACGGCACCGATCTTGGTGAAACTCACAAAGATCTGGCTCAGCCGCACGGTGGGCTGACCGGTTAGCCCAACGTCCATGGCGCACGCATTTTCGGGGTCATCAGTCGTTTGGCCTCGCGATCATTCACGAATTGTTCCTTAACGGGATCCCAGGTCAGCGGGCGCCCCAGGCGCATCGACATCATGTTGACGAGGCATGCCGTGCAACTACGGTGCCCAACCTCTACGTCGGCAAAAGGCTGCACACCGCGCTTCACGGCGTCGATGAAATTCTGCTCGTGACTGCGCGTGCGGCCGATCTGTAGCTTGAAGGTCGAGGGATCCAGCTTCAGCAGCTTGTCATTGGAGGCCTCCAGCGTCCCCTCATGAATGCGCAGAAAGATCCAGCCTTCGTCACCTTCAAAACGCACACCGCGCGGGCTGCGCGTGGTGCCGCCGATCATCTTCACGCCGTTGGCGTAGATGTTTTCAAACTCGAAGGCCATCGGTGTGTTGTAGAGGCCATGACGGTCGTCCCAGCCGCGCGCAGAGATCTTGACCGGCCCCGTGTCATCGCTGTTGTTGCCGAGTTGCGCCAGATCGATCACATGCGCACCGCGGTCGGACATCTCGCCGCACCCAAAGCTCAAGTTGAAGCGCCAGCTTCCAGGATGCAATCCCGGATAATAGGGAATCTTTGGCGTATGCCCCAACCACATATCGTAATTCAATTCGGCCGGAGGCGTCTCGGGCACCGGCAGCACAGACTGTTGGCGCACCCGCTCGTGATGCCCCTGGTCTGTCGGCAGGTGGATGAACATAGTATGTAGCCGTCCGATGTACCCGTTGCGGACGACCTCGCAGCAATAACGCGCCGAATCACGCGACCTTTCGCACGATCCAGTCTGCAGTACCACGCCGGCGCGGCGTACGGCGTCGCGAAACGCACGGCTTTCGCCAATCGAATTCGCCAGCGGCTTTTCACAGAAGATGTGCTTGCCGGCGCGCGCCGCTGCAATCCCAACCAAGGCATGCCAATGATCCGGGGTCGCGATGATCACACCATCAAGGCCCGGTAATGCGAGCACCTCGCGAAAATCGGCATAACCGACGCATCCGGTGTCACCATACGCCTTGTGCATCTCCGTGACGCAGGTCTTCACCGCACGCGTGTCCACATCACAAGCGGCCACCACGCGGGCCTCGTCGAGCCGGGCGAACTGCCGTGCCAGATGCCGTCCGCGGCTCCCTGCTCCCACCACCGCCAACGCGAGCCGTTCGTTCGCGCCGAACGCTGCGGCCGGAATCAAAACCGGCGCAACCGAGGACGCCAACACGGCCTTCAAAAACCCCCTACGTGTCGAACTTTTCATGGTCATATCCTTTCGCTCTCATTCTGTGCGCACGCTTTCGACCGCCTCGCGGAAGAACCCCTGTCCCAACTCGGTCGGCAGTCGCACAGCAACGGTTGTGCCGCTGAGCCCGTTGGAGCCCGCCATAAACGAACGGCGAGGCGGCCCAATCCGATGGGGTCTCCCAGACGTCTAAGGCTCGCACGCGCCAATAATAGCGCATATTGAGCGAAAATGCATCATAGCCGGGCATCGCACGCGTCTGCGCCTGCACGGCCGCCGGTTGCGCCGTAATCGCCGCTGTCTGCACGATGTCTGCGAAAGATTCATCTAAAGCAAGGAGATGTCCAGTCGGCCACTGCGCAGACGCGCGTCATGCACAAAAAGAATCAACCGCCAACGTCCTGACGTCTCGGGCATTGTGAAGGAAAGGCGGGCCGAACCTTCGCTGTCAGACATCACCTGCGGCAGGAATAAGCGCGGTGCACGCGCTGCTGCCACGGAAGCACCGCTTCCGCCTCTCTCACCGTCACTCTGAACCGGCGGCACCGATGTGCGCTGAGGTTCTGATCCGGATGGCTCGCCACCCCGTTGCGGATCAACGACATAGGTGCGCCATCTCCGGTACCGCCATGCTTCCGGCGCACCGACATCGCGCCAGCCGCCACACAACTGCGCCAATCGTACGCCGTGGTTTTGGAACAGAAATCCGGCATTCGTTCCACTGGCGCCGTTCAGGAGCCCGCCGCCCGCGTCCCACCACACCGGCGTGGTGAACGCCTCGTCGGCCGACAGCACAGCAAAAATCTCGGCCGCACATCCCGTACCGTCCGGCCCCTTGACCTTGACGGTACAGCAGATCTGCTCGCCCGGCCGTCTGACAGGCGGCATGTCCTCCACTGCCAGGGTCAGATTCCGATCGCGGCGCACCACGTCCACCCGACGCTCATACGTATAAGCGCGATTCTCTTTCACGCTCAGCATGCGGAACCAAAACCCGTCACGCGCTGCGGCATCGACCGGCAGCTCGAACCGCTGTTGCGTGACCTCGGGGTCCGTACGCATCCGCAACAGTTCAAGCCCGTCCGACTCTGCCAGCATCAAGGCCGTGGCGCACGTGTAACCGCTACCCCAGACTGCTCGGAAGGTTCCCCCGGCGGGAACCCGCCAGGATTCGGCCTCCATGTACACGGGCACCGTAAAGGGCAGGCGCCGGGCATCCGGATCGAGCACCCGCACGTTCCGCCGCGCAGACACGCGTCGTCCGGACGGGTCACGTGTTTCAAAGACCAACCGGTAGGCACCAGCGCGTAACGGCAACGAGCCAGACGCCATTCCATGGGTGCCGGTCAGAATGCGTTCTTCAGCCAGCGTCCGCGACTCCGGCCACGCATCGCTCGGGTCCGCCTCTCCGTCGTTGGCCCAACACCCCCCCGTGATCGAATCGTTCCCCAGCGGCAGGGACGGCCGTTTCCCCCATTCTGGCGGTTCGAGCCGCACAACTCGCAGATCGCCGGGCGTCGCGACTGCCGTACCATCCAGAGCTCGCACGCTGACCTCAAACCTGACCGGCTGAGTTGAGGTTTGCCAAGCATCGACCGTCAGTTGCGCCTGCCACGCCGCCTCGCCCAACACCACCGGCAGGTCGGCGCTTCCGCCCCGTCCGTCAGCGGTTGTCACCTCTGCCGTCACCGTAAACACGTAGGCCGCCGGTTCGGCCCCCTCGGTTTGCGGGGGCGTCTTGGCAAAGAAAGTCACGGCGTACGTCCCCTGCGCATCGCTCACCGCGGAACCGGAGGTCAACGACACCGCCGTGCGCGGATCATCCCCCTCGCGATGCCGCACCACCCGCCACAGCACACGAGCGCCCGGCACGGCTTTACCCTCCCGTTCGACAGTTCCTTCGACGGTCAGCACATCTCCAAGCCGCGCCCCGGACACAGGCTTCGTTAACGTGACATTCAAAGATGAAGGGGCAGCGGCCTCAACCCGCACCGCCATGGCCCCTTCCATCCCGTCCGCAGTCAGCGTAAAGGTTCCAGTCGGCGTGTCGCCAGGAATGACCAATTCGCCCGAACAGGATCCAAACGGCGTACACGTGATCACCTGTCCCTCCAACCGACGGCCCGACACATCCACACCCGTAACTTTGACACGTGCACCGGAGGCCGCAAATACACTGCGCGACACCGGGTCATCCTTCCAGCAGAACCCCCGGTAACGCAAGGCTTGGCCGGGACGGTACACGTCCCGGTCCGTCACGAATGCCGCGCGCGCAACAGGCGCATCAAACCGTGCACGATCATTGCCTTTCCAAAGCGGCGCCCATGTTTGCGCGGCATCGCCCTGTCGTTCGGCAAGGATCATGATCTCGCCCGCGTGGTCACCAAGCACGGCGAATCCGCCATCATCACCTGTCATCATCACCTGTTCACGCTTGAAACCGCCATCAGCCTGCTTACGCCACACCGTGACACGCGCTGCGGGGACCGGATCCCCCTCCCGTGCCGTCAGCACATACCCGTGAACCCGATCGGGTTTCTGATCAACCACCAGCGCCAGCCGCGAGACTCTGAACACTTCCCACAGGATCGGTGTTCCTCCGGGGTCGAAGGTCGCTTCCGGAGAAACGAACAGCGCGTAGAGTCCAGACGGAACATCTTGCGGCACAGACACGCTGTGACTGCGAATCCGGTAATCCCCCGCAGGCGGCAACGCCACCCCCCACTGCCTGATCGGCCTGCGCTTCAGCCACTGTGTTGCCGCCGCATCGGCTGTCGGTTGAGTGCGGCGCGTCAAAAACGCCTCGTCGAACGACACCTGTACCGCACGGAAATGAAGTTGCGTCAGATTCTTGTAAGAGATTTCAAACTGCGGCCACGGCACACACCAGACCCGTTCCGCACTGAGGCCGAGGTCAGGCGTCTCGATCCGTGCGATCAGATGACGGCACTGCGCAGCGCCGATGCTCGCCGGATAGGCAGCCGCACCCTTCTCCGCGATGACACGTGCCAAAGCGGGATCCCCCGCATCGAACGCGATCTGCGCGCGCAGGGCGAACGCGCGCGCGGACAGCTCATGTGTCCGCCATTTGTGCGCGAACCGGTCCAAGGCCGCGCAATATCTTTCCTCGCGTTTCTCACCCGTGACCAGCGGATAGCAGAACTGTATGCGGTTTAAATCGGCATCGGCATAAGCGGAGGGATCTTCGTCTTCCTCGTGAAAGGCAAGCAACACTTGCCACAGACGCAACGCCCGCAACACACGGGAGCGACGCGCCGCTTCAGCAGGAATCACAAAATTGAACCCGTCAACGTCTTGCAGGGCCGGACCGTCGGCATCCAAGGCCACCGCTTCCGTGTCCTCGAACCCCTGCCGCCAACACCAGGCGTAGAATTCCAACAGATCATGCGCGACGGCGTCAAACAGCGTGGGGCGCAGCGCGTCCGGCACGTTGCCCTCGTCAAACAGCGCCGCATACATCTCGACAGGGATCCGTTTGAGCGCGTCTTCGAAAGCCAGGGCGTGTTGGTAGCACTGTTCGATTTCGTTCAGGAGGCGCTCCGGCTGCTGCGGCACGCCCTCGGCCAACGGGATTTCCGGCTCTCCGATCAGCCGGGCATCACGCTTGCGGCCGACACCGGTCTGTTCGGCGCACGACCGGAAACTGCGGGCCGCCAGCACGTCCAGCACGGGCCGCATGGGAAGCGGCGCACGGGCAGCCTCCTCTTTCAGCCTGATCGCGGCGGAACCGGCAGGCGCTTGGGCTTCCAGCACTTCCAACTCGATCCGCTGGGCCACCGCGCGCGCGGCGTGCCCCCACTCCTGTTCCTGCACTGCCGCCCGCTCAATCTCGGACAACCTCGTCACCGCCGTCTTGAAGTCCCGCTGCTCCCAGGCGGCCTGCGCCTGCTGCCACTGGCTGGCGAAGTCGCCCCCGTCGGCCCCTAGCAGGCGCGCGCCCGGACAAAACGACCAAACGATTACAATAGCCTTGAGAAAAACTTGAGCGTTGAGCGTTGAGCGTTGAGCGTTGAACGTTATGCCATCATTTGTCCCCGGCTCCGCCCGACGGCGGGCCAACCGATTACTCATCTGCATACCGAAAGAGTACCATGAAGAACGGTTCGTCGTCCATGCAACCAATCAATCCGCGGCGGTTCCAAATCAAGGGGGTCGAGATGCTGGGAAGCGCGAGGGGGGAGG
>DAOTKE010000036.1:0-24658 GCA_035449085.1 Kiritimatiellia bacterium
TTCCTAAATCCTGACTTCTGACCCGGGGCTTTCTTTTGCCGCCGGCATGCGCTACATTAACGCAAGCAGATTAGGAGAATACTTGATGCTACGTTCGCTGTCGATCTTGAACCCGTTGATCGCGCTCTTGTGCGGGATCAGGGTTGCGCATGCCGATCTCGTTGCGACACCGCTCCGTCAGCCGGGGTCGTCCCTCGACATCTCGCTTGGCAACGAGGCCGACCGCGCGGTGCGTCAGGCGTCGCGTTGGCTCCGTCTGCACCAAAACCCGGATGGTTCCTGGGGAGCCACACCGCGTGTCGCATTGACCGCGCTCGCGCTGACCGCGCTTGCGGGATCTGCTCATCCCGATGACCAGGACGCACGTTCTCGGGCGGCACTTTGGCTGGGGCAGTCCGCCACCCACCACGTGTCGGCCCTTGACGTGCACGCCTGGCGAATGCTCGCGCTGACGCTCTCACTGCCCGACACGCCTGAACGCGGCACTTACCTGCAAGATATGGCCCGGCGTGCGCCCTCCCCCGACGGCGCTTCCGCCGATGACCGGCGGTTCTGGCAGGAGGTATTGGCGCAAGCCGGGCTCGGCCCCCCCTCCGTTCCAGACACTGAGTCCACCGGGCTCGTCGCTCGCGCCGCAGCCATCTGGCCTCCCCCACTCAACCGCACACGGGCGGCGTGGCGGCTCGCACGCCTGATCAACCGCACGGCAGGCGGTCGCTTGATGCAAGGAGAGACGGTTCTCGATTGGCGTTCACACTTGGCCACCTGGCTGATCTCCACACAGAAGAGCGCTCCGGAAGGCGGCTGCTTTTGGTCAGCGGCAACGGACGACGCCCGGATCGCCGAAACCGCATACGGCATCCTCTGCCTGCTGGAACTGTGACATGTTTACGTGTGAGCGCGCGGGTGTGCTTTATCGTATTCGTTCTTGAGCCGCTCGATCGAGACATGCGTGTAGATCTGCGTGGTCGACAGGCTGGCGTGCCCAAGCATCTCCTGAACACTGCGCAAATCGGCGCCCGCGTCCAGCAGGTGCGTGGCGAAACTGTGACGCAGCTTGTGGGGCGTGATCTCGGTGGGCAGCCCTGCGGCCTTGAGCCACTTCTTCATCAGGCGTTCGATCGAACGCGACGTCAATGCGCCTCCCTTAGCATTGAGAAACAGCGGGCCGTCGGCACCGTCCGCGCCTGGCCACAGGAGCCCCACCTGCTGCCGCAACGCCTGCAACGCACGGCAGGCTGGACGGCCCAGCACACAAAGCCTCTGCTTGCGTCCCTTGCCCTCGACGATCGTCGTGCCCTGCTCAAAACGGATGTCGCCCCAGCGCAATTCGGCGATCTCGCTGATCCGGCAGCCGGTACTGTAAAGGGTTTCAAACAGAGCCGTGTCGCGCAATGCCGCATGCTCGGCGGCGGGCGTCACCACGCCGTGGCGCGCGCGGCTCTCAGCCAACGCGGCCAGCGGTGCCGCCAACAGGGCCTCCACCTCCTTCACACCCAACACGGAAGGCAACCGACGCCCCAGACGCGGCCCGTGCAAACCCGCAAACGGATTGTGCGGCACGATTTCTTCACGTTCCAGAAAGCGATAAAAAGCCCGCAGCGAGGAGAGTTTGCGCCGAGTGGTCGCCGGTGACCACCCGGCACGGTGAAAGGCCACCAGAAAAGCGCGCGCCTGGTCGCGCGACGGCGTCCGCCATGCAAAGGGCGGCTTCACGGCAACCTCAGGCCACACGTATGCGGTGAACTGGCCGATGTCCTGCACATAACCGGCCACCGTGTGGTCGGAGGCATGACGTTCGGCCCGCAGAAAGATGACAAAACGCGCGACCTCCGCATCGTCGGCCGTGTCGGCACGATTCGGCAGCGGCTCCGGCGGCGCGTCACTGCCGATCCTGACCGCAAGATCCACGTAGTCTTCGGAGTCCACGGTGAACCCCCCTTGCCGATTGCCGCCCGTCACTCTTGTGTCGCGAGCGCAGCACGCTTGCCGCCCTTTACGCCTTTTCCCTTCTTGTTCAGTCCAAGCTGTTCTGCAAAACGGTCGAACTCGGGGATTTGGCCTTTGTAACGGAACACCATTCGTTTCATGGCATAACGCTGGCGGGGCGAGAGCGACTTCTTGCGCCCAAACTGCTCCTCCAGACTGTTGAAGAACACCTGATCGTCAAACGTCATCTTACCGCGCGTCACCGGTTCCTGCCAGGTGGTGACATGACGTAACATCTCCAGCAGCAGCGGACTCTCGTTGTCCGGCTGCATCTCCTCCGCGCCCACGTCCAACCCCAGATCCTGCTTGATCCGGTCAAACTGCGCGATCTGTGCCGCATTCTGCACAATGATTCGGTCGATCGCAGCAAGTTGCCGTTCACTCAGTTTGTGCCCGGACTCCATCTGCTGACGCAACGAATCGACAAAGGCCGCCTGGCTCTCAGAAAGATCCACGCTTTTCAGCACCTCAAAGCGGCGCCTCGCCACCTCATCACTCGGGGCCGCCTGATCCTTGGCCACCTCCTCTTCAAATCCCAGGCCGGCCAGCACCTGGCCGGCCTGCGGGATCTGCTGACGATAGCGGAGCGCGATCTTGACCAGCGCGGCAAGCTGTTTGTCTGAAACCGCCTTTTCGCCGGCTTCCATCTGCTCCCTGACCGAGGCCACAAAACGCTCATCGCTGTAGGTGCGTTTGCCGCGTTGCACGGCAGGTGCCCATGCCGTGATCTGCTCAAGCAGTTTCAACACGGCTCTCACCTTGCCGGTATCGGCGGGCGGCGCTTTCGCCTGTTCCATCCACTGTTTAAATTGCCCAAAGAAATCGGCCATCATCGCGGTCCACTCGACGCCGCCCTCCTCGATGCGGTCGAGGCTCTCTTCCATGCGTGCCGTGAACCCGACGTCGAAGAGATGCTCCAGTTTGCCGACCAGCAGATCGTTGACCTCCAGCCCGAGCGGGGTGGGCACGAGCTGACGCTTCTCGCGCACGGTGTAATCACGCGAGTTCAGCGTCTCGATGATCGAGGCGTAAGTGGAGGGACGCCCCACGCCATTCGCCTCCAGCGCGCGGATCAGCGAGGCCTCGCTGTAACGCGGCGGCGGCTTGGTCTCTTTACGCTCACACAGCCAGTCGAGCGCCACCAGGCGGTCGCCTTCGGCCAGCGGCGGCAGACGGTCGACCTCATCGCTCTCCTCTTCAACCTCATCCTCTTCCGGTTTCTTTTTGCGGATGTCCAGTGCCATGACTTTGAGGAAGCCGTCAAAAACAACGTCAGAAGAGGTCGCCGTGAAAAGATAGCGATGGGCAAGCCCCGCCTTGACCGGCTCAATCTCGACCGTCTTCTGCGCGATACGCGCCGCAGCCATCTGGCTGGCCATAAAGCGTTTCCAGATCAATTCATACAGACGCAACGACGGCGCGTCCAAAACGCCTTTGAGGCTTTCCGGCGTACGGGAGACCTCGGTCGGGCGGATCGCCTCGTGGGCCTCCTGCGCACTCGCACGGCTCTTATAGATGTTCGGCTTCTCCGGATAGTAGTTTTCTCCGTAAGTCTCGGTGATGAAGGTGCGCGCGGCGGCCTGCGCATCCCGCGCGACATTGACCGAGTCAGTACGCATGTAGGTGATCAAGCCCACCGGCGCACCGTTCCCCAACTCCACGCCCTCGTAGAGTTTTTGCGCGAGGCTCATGGTCTTGTTGGGTGAAAAGCCGCACATGCTCGACGCCGCCTGCTGCAATGTCGAGGTGATGAAAGGCGGCAACGGGCGCCGCATGCTTTCGCGCTGGCGTATCGCATGGACACTCAGGATACAGCCCGCAAGATCATCCAACAACGCATGAGCGGTCTGTTCGCTGCCGATCGACGGCTTCTCGCCATCCACACGGGCGAGCCGCACCGTGAACGGGTCGAGCGGCACCGTTTCGCGCCGCACCGAAGCCCCCATCACCCAGTACTCCTCGGCTTGGAACGCCTGAATTTGGCGTTCGCGTTCCGCCACCAGACGCAACGCCACCGACTGCACGCGTCCGGCGCTCAGTCCTTTTTTAAGGCGGCGCCAAAGCATCGGGCTCACCATATAGCCCACGATGCGGTCCAGCACACGGCGCGCCTGCTGCGCATCGACACGGTGCCTGTCAATGACCCCCGGATGCTCGATCGCCGCCCGCACCGCGCGCGGCGTGATTTCGTTGTATTGGATGCGGTGCATCGGCTTGTCCTTCGCGCTGTCCGCCAGCGTCTCCTGCAGATGCCAGGCGATCGCTTCCCCCTCGCGGTCCGGATCGGGCGCGAGGTAGATTTCATCACAACGCTTCGCCGCCGTCTTCAACTCGGCGACCACCTTGGCCTTGCCTTTCGACAACACATACTTCGGCGTAAAGCCATGCTCAATATCCACGCCCAGTGTACGTTCCGGCAGGTCACGGATGTGTCCGACCGACGACTTCACCACAAAACCAGAGCCCAGAATCTTTCCGATGGTCTTCGCCTTGGCAGGCGACTCCACGACAACCAGCTTCTTTCCCATGTTCAATTCCTTACTAAAATCAAAGGGGCGCTCATGCCGAGCGGCGCGCCACCCGTCCGCCCGGCAGGATCCGGACCTGTCGCTTGATCTGCAGCCCGACCAGCAGGGCATTCACTCGGCCGGCATCCAGTCCACTCGCGCGCACCACCTCATCCACCGGCACCCCATCGACGCCAAGCTGCGCCAGCACAGCGCGCTCGTCGGGCGTCAACACCGATTCCGGCGGGCGCTGCGGCGGATTCGCCGTCCGCACCGGCTCCGCCGGCCGCGTCTCAGGCGCGCGCCGCAGGCCGGCCATCAAATCTTGAAGCTCCTCGATCACCTCATCCGCGCAGGTCACCAGCCTTGCCCCCTCGCGCAGCAGCTTATGACAGCCTTGCGAGGCCGGCGAATCGATCCGTCCCGGCACCGCCATCACGCTGCGGTTCTGGTCCAGTGCCTGGCCGACGGTGATCATCGTGCCGCTGTTGAGCGGCGCCTCCACGACGAGCACGCCCTTGGATAACCCGCTGACGATCCGGTTGCGCATCGGGAAGGTCTGGCGGTCCGGCTGCCGGCCGAACGGGTACTCCGAGATCACCGCGCCGCCACATTCGATCATCGAGCGCGCCAGCCCGGCATTTTCTTTCGGAAACAGACAGTCGAGCGCGCCGCCCAGCACGGCCACGGACACGCCTTTGGCCTGCACCGCGCCGGTGTGCGCCTCGGTGTCGATGCCCATGGCCAGACCGCTCGCCACCGTGTAGCCCGCGCTGGCGAGCTGAAAGCCGAACCGGCGCGCGCACTCCCGTCCGTAAACCGTCGGCCGGCGCGTGCCGATGATCGCCACCGCCGGACGATCCAGCGCCGCGACCGACCCGGCGACATACAACACCAGCGGCGGATCGGCGATCTGTTTGAGCAGGACCGGGTATCCGGGATCCACCCATGTGACCAGCTTGATTCCCTTCTTGTCCGCTCGCGCCAGCTCGTCATCGGCGCGTGCCCGTCTCAGATCCGACCAAAATTGATGCGCTTTGTCCGGCCCGATGCCCGCCACGGACTGCAGATCGCTTTCAGAGGCCTCCAAGACCGCTGCCAGCGACCCGAATCGCTCCGCCATCCGTCTTGCTGTGATGGCGCCCAAACCGGTCACCCGGTTCATGGCGATTAAGGCATCCCGCTCTGTCACGTTGTCCTCACTCAAGTACCGTCCGTCAGTCGGTTGGAAAAATTGAGGTAGGCTAAATAGCACATTCGCGTGTATCTGACAAGCCAGCATACCGCAGCCCCATACCGCGCAGCTTTTTCTTTTAGGAGTTGTCCATGAGGATACAGCATAGACCGGAGGGCGGTTTCGGCTTTCGTAAGGACCGTTGAGTTTGGTACTCTTGACGCGTCATGCAAGGGGTATGCCCTGGACGTGCCGTCACCTCTTGCCACGTCACCCAGCACGTCCGGCCCGTTGACATGTCCAAACCGTTTGTTCATCTCCACCTGCACACCAAATACAGCCTGCTCGATGGCGCCTGCCATATCAAGCCCCTCATCCTGCGCGCCAGGGAACTGGGCATGACCGCCGTAGCCATGACCGACCACGGCGTCATGTATGGCGCGATTGAATTCTACAAGACCTGCCGCAGTCTCGACGTCAAGCCGGTGATCGGCTGCGAGGTCTACATTCTGGCGAAAGCTCACCGCTCCACGCGTGACCATTCCCTCCCCTACCACCACCTTGTGCTGCTGGCGGAAAACAATGAGGGCTACCACAACCTCGCCAAGATCAACACGATCTCGCACATGGAGGGGTTTTACTATAAGCCGCGCATCGACAAGGAAACGCTCCGGACCTATTCGAAGGGGCTGATCGGTCTGGCCGCCTGTGTCAAGGGGGAGATCAACACGTACCTGCTGGAAAACAATCTGGATGAGGCCGAGCGTGTCGCCCGTGAATACATGGAGATTTTCGGTCCTGACCGCTTCTACCTTGAGATGCAGGATCACGGGCTGCCGGAACAGCGCACGATCAACGAGGGTGTGCGCGAGCTGCGCAAGCGCATCGGGCTGAAGGCGGTCATCACCAATGATGTGCATTATCTGCACCAGAGCCACGCTGAAGCGCACGAAGTGATGCTCTGCATCCAGACCAACACCACAATGAGCGATCCCAAGCGCATGCGCTACGGCTCCAACGAGTTTTACTTCAAGTCGCGTGAAGAGCTTGAGAAGCGTTTTCCGGGCGAGGCCGAAGCCTTCGACCTGACCCAAGAGATTGCCGACCGCTGCAATGTAGATCTGACGTTCTCGGACGGACGCGCCGAGAGCCTGCACTTCCCGCAGTTCCCCCTGCCGGAGGCGTGGCAAGGATCCGCGCTCGACTACCTGGTCCACCTTGGCAAAGACGGGTTACGCCGACATTACGGCTTGGACTACGACCACCCCAAAAATGATGACGAGAAACAGTTGGTCGAACGGTTTGATTACGAAGTCAGCGTGATCGAAAAGACCGGCTTCATCAACTACTTCCTGGTGGTTTCGGATTTCGTCAAGTGGTCGCGCAGCCACGGCGTGCCGGTCGGCCCGGGACGCGGTTCGGGTGCCGGCTCGCTGTTGGCCTACTCGCTAGACATCACCCAGCTCGACCCGATTCGCTTTGACCTCATCTTCGAGCGTTTTCTGAATCCGGAACGTATCTCGCCGCCGGATTTCGATATCGACTTCTGCCAGACGAACCGCGGCAAGACAATTGAGTACGTCACCCAAAAATACGGCAAAGACCGTGTTGCGCAGATCGTGACCTATGGACAGCTCGGCGCGAAAACGGTGATCCGCGACATCGCGCGTGTGCTGGAGATTCCGCTGAACAAGTCGAACGCCTTCTGTAAGCTGATTCCCGATGATCCGAAAATCACCCTTGCGAAGGCTAAAACCGAAAATCCCGAATTCGGGGCCATGTGCGCAGTCGATCCCGACCTGCGGCGGATCATGCAGTACGCCGAGTTGCTGGAAGGTTTCTATCGCAACACGGGGGTGCATGCGGCCGGCGTGGTGATCGGCGACAAGCCGCTGATCGACCTTGTTCCGCTCGCGCGCGACAAGGACGGCAACCCCGTCACCCAGTATGCGAAAGAACCGATCGAAGAGGTCGGGCTGCTCAAGATGGACTTCCTGGGGCTTAAGACCCTGACCGTCATTCAGGAAGCCGTCGATCTGGTCAAGCTGGTTCACGGCGTGGATCTCGACCTCAACTCCCCTGAATTCAACCGTTTCGATGATGAAGAGACCTTCAAGCTGTTCCAGCGCGGGGACACGGTCGGCGTGTTCCAGTTTGAATCTGGCGGCATGCGCCGCGTCTTGATGGAGTTGAAACCCAACCGCATTGAAGACATCATCGCGGTGACGGCGCTCTACCGCCCTGGGCCGATGGCCAATATCCCGAGTTACATCGCGCGCAAAGAGGGCAAGGAGCCGGTCGTTTATGACCATCCGAAACTGGAGGCCACGCTCAAGGAAACCTACGGCATCTTTGTCTATCAGGAACAGGTCCAGCGCGCCGCACAGTCCTTAGCGGGGTACTCGCTGGGGCGCGCCGACCTGTTGCGCCGCGCGATGGGCAAGAAAAAGCCCGAGGTCATGGCCAAGGAGCGGCCGGCTTTTGTGGAAGGTTGCATGAAAACCAGCGGCATGACGCCCGAACTGGCCAACAAGATCTTCGACACGATGACGGAGTTCGCCAACTACGGCTTCAACAAGTCGCATGCCGCCGCCTACGGGGTGGTCTCCTATCAGACCGCCTACCTGAAGGCCCACTACCCTGCTGAGTTCATGTGCGCGCAGATCTCATCGGAAATCGGCAACTTCGACAAGCTCCCCGGCTTTGTGGCGGAAGCCGGCGAGATGGGGCTTCACGTGCTGCCGCCGGACGTGAACCACAGCCTTGACCGTTTTGTCCCTGAAAGCGGCAACATCCGTTTCGGCCTGGCCGGGATCAAGAGTGTCGGGGAGGGCGCAGCGCAGGCCATTGTGGCCGAACGCAAGGCCAACGGCCCGTTCAAGGGGCTCGTCGATTTTTGCCGGCGACTCGACCCCGGCATCGTCAACAAGCGCGTGCTGGAGGCCTTGATCAAATGCGGTGCGATGGACTGTTTCGGCATGCACCGTGCGCGGCTTTTCAACGCCATTTCTTTCGCGTTTGCGAACGCCGCCGAGCGGTTGCGTGAACAGGCGAGCGGGCAAAGCAATCTGTTTGAGATGCTCGATGCGCAGGATGCCGGTTCCGCCGATCCCGACCACCTGCCCGACTGCGATCCCTGGAGTGAAAAAGAGAATCTGACCTACGAGCGCGAACTGCTGGGCATCTACATGACCGGCCACCCGCTGACCCGTTTCCGCCGCATCATCAAAGACCTCCAGACAACGACCTTGACCCAAGCGGCCGCATTCAAAAAAGATGCCGATGTGCGCGTGGCCGGGATGGCCGCCTCGGTAACGCGGCGCATCAGCAAGCAAACGAAAGAGGCCTGGGCGGTCTTGGTGCTCGATGACGGCGAGACCAGCATGGAAGTCCTGGTTTTCTCCGAGGCCTTCAAGAAGTATGAGGGCGCTTGCGTGGCGGATCAGCCCGTGCTGGTGTGCGGCACGCTCTCGAAACGCGATGAACCCGCCAAAATCATCGCGCGCGAAGTGTATCCGCTGCTTGACGCGCCACGCCATTTCTGCGCGAAGATCGTCACCGGCATAAATGCCGACCAGAATACGACGAAACGGCTTGACGCTCTCCGCGGTATTGCCAAGTCACATCCGGGCACCATTCCCCTCTTGATCTGCCTGATCTATCCGGACAAACGGCGCATCCTGATCCAATCCGGCCAGACCTTTCTGGTTGATCCATCACCGGCGTTTATTGACGCGGCCGAGAAACTGCTTGGACGCAAGGGCGTCCGGTTCATCGCACGGCCGGACATCTACAGGGAGAAGCGTCCCGAACGCAAGTGGTCGCGCGAGCGGGCATACGCATAACTGGTTCCGGCACGAGAAAACTTCACCTATCAGCCCAGGAGAATCATGAAACTCACGCAAGAACTGCTGAACCGTCTCCAAGCCGGCGAACGGCTGAGCGCGCCCGAACTCGCCGCGCTCCTGAACGCGCAAGGCAAAGCGTGCGATCTCATTTATCAGGCCGCAGATGCTTTGCGCCTGCGCACGATGGGGCAAGTCGTTCATCTGCGCGGCATCATTGAGTTTTCGAACGTCTGCAAAAACCATTGCTGGTATTGCGGTATCCGTTGCGACAACACGCAGGTCGGGCGTTACCGGATGAGCCCGGAAGAGATTCTTGATGTTGCCCATCGCGCGAAAAAATGGGGGTGCGGCACCGTCGTCCTTCAATCCGGAGAGGATCCTTTCTTCACGGCCGGACTGTTGAGTGACATTGTCGGCCGGATTAAGAATGAGACCGGGTTAGCCGTGACGCTTTCTGTGGGCGTGCGGTCGCGTGATGAGCTGGCGCAGATCAAGGCGGCCGGATGCGACCGCTATCTGCTGCGTTTCGAGACGACATCCAACGCGTTGTTCTCCGCCATCCACCCGGACGAGTCCTTCGAGCACCGCGTCCAGTGCCTGACCGACCTGCGCGAGCTCGGGTATCAGGTGGGCAGTGGTTTCATGATCGGGTTGCCGGGCTCCACGGCTGAGATGATTGCCAACGATATCCTCTTTGCGACCGGCTTGAAGCTGGACATGATCGGGTGCGGCCCGTTCCTCGCGCATCCAGACACGCCGCTGGCCGGCAAACCGCTCCTCGAGGACCGCGGCATGTACTATAAAGCCATCGCGTTGCTCCGTCTGTTGAATCCGCGCGCGCACATCCCGGCCACGACGGCGTTCGACGCCTTGGATCCCGAAGGCCGGAATCTTGTGCTCAAGCGCGGCGCCAACGTGTTCATGCCGAACCTCACCCCCGGCAGATACCGCAAGCAGTATCAGCTCTACCCCAACAAGCCCTGCGTGGATGAGGAGGGCGAGGACTGCGCCTTGTGCGTAAGGGGACGGCTGTTCGCGCTGGGGCGTGAGCTGGGCACGGGGCCGGGACACTCTGAGGTCGTGCGGACTGAGCGATAACTTTCAACGCTCAACATTCAACGCTCAACTCTCAAGTTATGGATAAGCGCCAAGCATGAAAACCAAGCTGGATGATCTCGTTGCGCTGTTGGACGGCACCTTGCGCTGTTCGGCCTTTCAGGATGTCTCGAACAACGGTTTGCAGATTGCCAATTCGGGGACGGTCTCGCGAGTGGTCACGGGCGTCGATGCCAGCTTGCGGCTGCTTCAGGAAGCGGAGAGACGCGGTGCGGACTGCGTGGTCTGTCACCACGGGCTCAGTTGGGGCGATTCGCTGAAGCGCATCACGGGACTCAACCACCGGCTGGTGGCCTTTGCCATCCGGCACAACATCGCCGTCTATGCGGCGCACCTTCCGCTGGACGCGCATCCCCGATTCGGCAACAACGCGCAGCTTTGTAAGGCGTTGGGTTTGCACCGCCTCTCACCGGCCTTCTGTTATCACGGCGAAACGATCGGCTTTTCCGGCGAGTACGCCAAACCGTTGACGTTTGAGGCATTTTGCGAACGCGTCCGCAAAGCCGTCACGCCTGACCCGCGTATCCTGAATTTCGGGAACAACCGCGTACGGCGCGTCGGCGTGGTGTCCGGCGGGGCCTCCGACATGATCGACCAGGCGGCCGCACTCGGCTGTGACGTCTATCTCACCGGCGAACCCAGTCTGCAGGGATACAACCTGGCCGAGAACCTGGCGCAAAACGTGGTGTTCGCCGGACACTACGCCACGGAGATCTTGGGGGTCCGGGCGCTCGCCACGCTGATCACGCGGCGCCTCGGGATTCCAGCCGCGTGTATCGACTTCAAGATCGGCTACTGAGCGGTGGCGGCAGATCCCGCTGCGCACTGCGACGGGCAGCGCGAACAGCCGTGGGTGCAACCGTTGGGCTTGGAGACGTCCTCGCCGGTCCAGCAGTAGGTACAGAGTTTCTCGCGGGGCAGACCGATCGCCTCGACCAGATCATCCAGCCGCTGGTAGGCCAGTGAATAGAGCCCCAGCCGCTGCCGGATGCGCCCGACCATGTCCTGGTACGGGGAACCATCCGGATCTCGGTACTTCGCGATATCCGCGTTTTCTCCTTCGATCTCACGGATGAAACGGCGCGTGGCCAGATCCATCTCGCTCTTGGAGCGCGAGAAATTGAGGAAACGGCACTGATAGAGCAACGGCGGGCAAGCGATACGCATGTGGATTTCTTTCGCGCCGTCGTCATAAAGCCGCTTGACCTGATCCCTGAGCTGGGTGCCGCGGACGATGGAATCATCGCAGAAAATCAGCCGTTTCCCTTGGATCAGTCCCGGAATGGGGATGAGCTTCATCTGAGCGATCAATTCGCGCGCCTTCTGATCCGGCGGCATGAAGCTGCGCGGCCAGGTCGGCGTATACTTCACAAACGGCCGCGCATAGCGGATGCCCGCCTCAACCGCATACCCCAGAGCATGCGCGACGCCCGAGTCCGGCACGCCGCCCACGGAGTCGGCATCGACAGGATTGCGGCGCGCCAGCGCACCGCCGCAACGGTATCGGGCCATCTCCACGTTCCGTCCCTCGTAGGCGGATGCCGGATAACCGAAGTAGACCCACAGGAACGAACAGATCGCCATCTGATCGCCCGCCGGCAGCACGGTCTCGACGCCGTCTGGCGTGCACAGCACCATCTCGCCGGGGCCCAGTTCACGGCTGACGGTATACCCCAGGTTGGGGAAACAGCACGACTCCATGGCGGCGGCAACCGCCCCCTCTTTTTGGGCGAGTATCACCGGCGTGCGCCCGAAACGATCACGCGCCGCATACAACACGCCGTCAAGGGTCAGGATCACCAGAGAACAGGATCCCTCGATTTTATGCTGGGCATACCGCACGCCTTCAGCCAAAGTGGCTTGCGAATTGATCAGTGTGGCGACCAGCTCGGTGGGGTTCACGCCGCCGCGGCTCATTTCTGAAAATTGCACGGAATGCGTGGCATAGAGTTCTTTCACCAGCGACTGTAAGTTGGTGATCACCCCGACCGTCGAGATGGCATAGACGCCCAGATGAGAGGAGATGATCAGCGGCTGGTCTTCATTGTCGCTGATAATGCCGATGCCCGCCTTGCCTTCAAATCGCCGGAAATCATTTTCAAATTTGGTCCGGAACTGCGAATTCGAAATGTCGTGGATCGCCCGCTGGAATCCCTTGTCCGACAGGACCGCCATGCCGCCGCGCATGGTTCCTAGATGCGAATGGTAATCGGTCCCGAAAAATAAATCCGCCACACAATCTTCTTTTGCCACCACACCAAAAAAACCGCCCATGACGCACCTCGATACGTTGACTGCTACCGTGCCAAAGAGGGCATGAACAGTACGTCTTTTCACGCCGGAAATCAAGATGCCAGTTTCACACATTTTTGCTAAGATGCCTTCCAGAACAAAGCACGGGAGACTCTCAATGCGAAACAGGCTACATGGCGGGATGATCATTTCGGCCCTCTTTTTCTGTGTTCAGGTAGACGGTGCGCCGTCACCGTACGGCGTCTGCGCGCATGTCTCGCGCGGTCAGGAGTTCCCCACGCGCGCCACCGCATACGGGCAGATCCGCGAAGCGGGCATCGCCTGCGTGCGTACGGACTTCGACTGGTCGGGCGTGCAGCCGGATGCCGACACGTGGACCTTTGACCATCTCGACGCCGCGCTGGCCGATGCGGAGAAGGCCGGCATCCAGCTCCTGCCGATCCTCGCCTACAGTACCCGCTTCGCCAATCCTGCCCACGAGCACCTCGACGCCTGGAAAACGTATGTCCGCAAGCTCGTTGAGCGCTACCATACCCGCATCCCGGTCTGGGAGGTCTGGAACGAACAGAACATCCCCGGCTTCTGGAAAGACCCCGATCCGGACGCCTACCTCAGCCTCCTGAAGGCTTCTTATGAGACGATCAAGGCCATCGACCCCAAGCTTCAGGTCGCGGTCGGCGGCTATGCGGGCGTGCCCACCAACTACATCGACCGACTCTACCTGGGCGGCGGAAAATCTTTTTTCGACATCATGAATGTCCACCCCTATTCACACCCCGGCATGCCCGAAGCCACGCTGGAGACATCGATCGCGGGACTCCGCACCATTATGGCGAAGCATGGCGACGCCGACAAAAAAATCTGGTTCACCGAAATCGGCTGGCCCACCCAAAAACAGCGCCTAACGGTGCCGGGCCTGCTTCGAACGGCGCTTGCCACGGCCCGCCCCGACAAAAAAAAGGGCGCGTGGCGCATTCTGGTGCTGGACGATCCCGCCTACTCGCGGACCGCCGCGCCCTCTGAAGCGTTGCTGTCGCCCGAACTCCCCGATAACTGTCGCGTGCAGCGGCTTCCGCTCGACGCCCTGCTCGCCACACTGGACGCCTATGCCGTCGATGCCGTCATCCTGCCTTTCGACGAATCTTATCCGGCCACCGGCTTCGACCGCCTTTATCGCTACGTGCGTGAGGGCGGCACCCTCGTCGAATTCGGCGGAGCGCCTTTTTACTACGCCCAGACACGCTCTGCGGACGGCACCTGGCATCGCGACGACACGTTCCGCCTGCCCGATTTCCGATTTGCCTTCGAAGCCTGGTGGAAAGACCAACCGCGCATCCCAGAAAAGATGCAGGTGCACCTCGCCGGCCCCGCCAAGGCGCTGGACGCGCCTCAGCAGGGCTTCACGGCCGAACGCTTTGTCGCGCCCCGTGGCCTGAAGGAGGGTGACCGTTTCATCCCGCTTGCCGCCGGCGTTCACAACGGCTACACCGGCACCGCAGCCGCTGTCATCTCGTACAACTCCGACCTCAAAGGCTCGCTGATCCTCTCCGCCTTTATGGAAAAAGGACAGCGTGGCGCCACCGAACAGGTACAGGCCGCGGTCCTCCCGCGCGCCGCCCTGATCTCGTTTCAGCATGGCATTGATCGTTTCTTCTGGTATGAATTTCAGGCCCCCGAGACCGATGATCTGGACCAGGAGAGCCACTTTGGCCTTGTGCACCGCGATTTCTCGCCCAAGCCGGCCTATCAGGCTTACACGGCTCTCACCGCGCAACGTCCTGCTGGTTCGACCGTTTTGAACCGCCCTTGGAAATCTGAAGACGGCACACTCTATTATCCGCAGTGGCAGCGACCGGACGGGCGTGCTGCCGGTGCGATCTGGTCATACGGCCCCTCTCGCCTGCTCGCCTTGACCTTCTCGTCGAAAGCGGTCACGTTCACCTCGCACACCGGTGCCGCATTGGACACCCAGTGGTACGGCGGCAACGCCACCTGCGTTTTGCCGGTTACGGACGTCCCGGTCTACTTCGCCGGCGGCACGCTGGAGCGGATCGACACCTCCTTCGCCCCGGCCGACGCGCTGCGCGCCATGGTGCCCAACTCTTTTGCTGTGGCCGCAGAGCAGTATCGCGGCATGCTCAAGCGCCTGGAGGGCACGACTGACCAGTTCCCGCGCCGCTGGGAGAATGGCAAGCTTGTGACTGTCGGCCCCAAAGAGTGGACCAGCGGTTTCTTCCCCGGCTCGCTCTGGTATCTCTACGAATACACGCGGGATCCGGAATGGAAAGAGGCCGCGCTACACTATACCGGCATGCTCGAACAGATCCGCCACTTCACCGGCAACCACGATATCGGCTTTATGCTCTATTGCAGTTTCGGCAATGGGTTGCGCCTGGCCAATCCTGACGGCTACAAGGAGGTGCTGCTCGACGGCGCGGCCGCGCTCTGCACCCGCTTCATTCCGCGGCTCGGCATGATCCGTTCCTGGAACAATTACAACAACCCGGTCATCATCGACAACATGATGAACCTTGAGCTGCTGATGTGGGCGGCCAAGCAGAGCGGCGAGAGCCGCTTCAGCGACGTCGCCATCAGCCATGCCGACCAGACCGACCGCCGTCATTTCAGGCCGGACGGCAGCGCCTACCACATCGTGGACTACAATCCGCTGAGCGGCAAGGTTTACGGCTACTATGCTGGCCAAGGCGCCTCGGCGGATGCCCCTTGGGCGCGCGGGCAGTCGTGGGGACTCTACGGCTTCACCATGATGTACCGCGAGACGCGCAAGCCTGAATATCTGGCGCGCGCGGTCAAGCTTGCCGATTTCCTCGTCAACAACCCGAATCTCCCGGCCGACAAGGTGCCGCACTGGGACTATCAGGCCGCCGAAATTCCTCACGCGCCGCGCGACAGTTCCGCCGCCGCCATCATGGCCAGCGCGCTGCTGGAGCTCAGCACGATGGTCGAGGCACCCAAGGCCACGCTTTATCGCGACACGGCGATCCAGCAGCTCCTCTCGCTCAGCTCGCCCGCCTACCGCGCCCCGGTCGGCGAGAACGGAAATTTCATCTTGATGCACGGTGTCGGCCATCTGCCGGGCAACAGCGAGATCGACGTGCCGCTCAACTACGGCGACTATTATTTCCTGGAAGGTCTCTTGCGTTTCAAGCGGCTTCTCCAGTAAACTATCCCTGTGTCTGCTTGGGGTTGCGGCTCGCCGTCCGGAACGGCTCGTGCCACCGCCCCCCCGGGCAGTTTCATGTTCAACAGAAAGGATTCAGCCATGTTGTCAGAATTTGTGAAAAGCGCGGACTGGAAAAGCGAGAAACATGTGCCGGTGATTGAATGCGCTGACTCGGTGAAGGCTGGCGAGGCGCTCGCCATCACGGTTTCGGTCGGCAAAGAGATCGCCCACCCCAACACCACGGCGCACCACATCGTCTGGATCGCCCTCCACTACGCGCCGGACGGGGCCAAGGCCTCCTGCGAGATCGCGCGCTGCGAATTCAGTGCGCACGGCGCCGGCGTGGACGGCGCGGACAAAGGACCGGCCTACACATGCAGCACGCTGACCGTCAGCGCGAAGCTCGCCGCTTCCGGCAAGCTGTACGCCACGGCCTACTGCAACATCCACGGCCTCTGGTCCTCCGAAAAAGCCGTCACGGTCGCGTAAATAACGGGTAGCAGTATGATCGGGAGAATCGAAGGAATCGACCCAACCGATTCCCTTGATTCTCTCGATTATTTTTACGCGCGTTGCCGCACGATTTCGTACAGCGCGATCGCACCGGCGACGCCGGCGTTGAGCGAGGCGACGCCACCCTTCATCGGCAGACAGGCGATGAAGTCGCAGGTCTCGCCCACGAGACGCGAGAGGCCGCGTCCCTCGCTGCCGACCACCAGCCCGACCCGTCCCTTGAAATCAAGCGTGGTATAGGGCTTGGCCTGCGGCCCCATGTCGAGGCCCGTGATCCAGACGCCCAGCTCTTTCAGCGCCTGCATGGCGCGCACCAGATTCACGACCTTGGCCACGCGCAGGTGCTCGGATGCTCCGGCCGAAGCGCGCACCGCAGCCGGTGTGACGCCCGCCGCGCGGTCTTCCGGCAGCACAACCGCCGTGACGCCGGCCGCGTCGGCGGTGCGTAGCAGCGAACCGACATTCTGCGGGTCCTCAATGTGGTCGAGGATCAACACGACGGCATTGGCGTCCGCCTTGACGTCGTGCAGCACCTGATCAAGCGAGATGTAGGGATAGCCGCCCGTGCGGATCGCGACGCCCTGATGGTGGCCGCCCTCGCAAATCTCATCCAACTCGTCGCGTTCCGCCGCACGGAACGGCACGCCCCGGTCCAGCAGCAGCGCGCGCAGCTCGGCGACTTCCGGCGCGTCGCGTCCGGCCTGCGGCAGCAACGCCTCATACAGGTGGCGCTTGCCAGATTTCACGACCTCCAGCACTGGCCGGCGGCCGTAAATCCAGTCACCGCGTTCGGTCGGCGGCGCGCCGCGCCTCTGAGAATAACGCCCCATCCGCTCCCGTTTCATATGTTTCCGTTCTGCATGCGACATGCCGCGTCCACCCTTTGGCGTTCCCTAACGTTCACCCATCCACTCCGATGGAAGGATTAACAGTATCCCGGGATCATCCCGTAGAAATACATCGGTTTGAGCGCATAAACCTTCAAAAGCCAAGCCAACCGGCTTTCCCTGGACATGTCAAACAGCGAGAGCGGGAAGCTGATCTGGGGCTTCTTGTCGTAATCGAACTCCGCCATCAGCACGTGACCATAATCCGTAATGATCGGGCAGGCCGCATACCCGTTGTAGATGGCGTCGGGCGCGCGCCCTTCCACGAGCGACACGAGATTGCGTACCGCCACCGGAATCTGTTTGCGCGCGGCGGCCGATGTCTTGCTGGTCGGAATACCGGCCACATCACCCAAGCTCACGATGTTGGCGAAAGTCTTGTGAACCAAGGTCTGCTTGTCGACCATCACCCAGCCCTCGGCACCATGCTTGCCTTCGGTCTCGCTCAAACCAGACTGACGCACGAAATCCGGCGCACTCTGCGGCGGCGCGAGATGCAGGAAATCGTACTCTTCCACAAAGGGCGTTGCCACGCTCTCCTCCACCGTTTTCATTCCGCCAGTTTGAGGATCAGGCACCTCGTTCTTTACAGTCTGGGTCCGGATGAAATGCACCTTTCTGGCGGCGGTGTCCACCCCTTTGATCCGCGTATGCGTGGTCACGCTGACGGAACGCTCTTGATAGATCTGTTCCAGACGTGGCGTGAAGAACGGCACATCGTAAAGCGCCTTCGAAGCCGTGAAGTAATCAACCTTCAGCCTGTCGCGCGTCCCGCGTTTGCGGGCCAGGTGCTCGCTCAGCAGGCAGATCTTCTTGGGCGCACCGCCACATTTGTGCTTGGTGTAGGTGTCGGCGAACACGCCGCGCCCGCCCTTTTCAACGAACGCCTGCACCGCCTGCCACGTTTTCTGGGCCCCCACAAAATCGTAGATGCTGTGCACATTCCCCTCGCCCAGTGTCTTCTGCGAGAGCCCTTCGATCCATTCCCAGTTGCATTGGATGCCGGGCGTGAGCACCAGAAAATCGTAGGGATATACCGTGCCGCCGGCAACAATCACCTGATTCTTTGCCGGCTCAACCGCAGTAACGGCCTGCTTGACCCACTTCACGCCCTTCGGAATGCAGACCGACTGCCGGCGCCACACCTGCTCCGGACGATACACGCCGGAAGCGATCAGGGTGAAGCCCGGCTGGTAGAACTGCACGTCCGCCGGGTCGATCAGCGTGATCTGCGCCTTCTTGAGCAGGCGCGCCAGCCGCGCCGACATGCCCAGCCCCGCCGCGCCGCCGCCGATCACGACGATCTTGACCGCGCGGTCGCTCCCCTTCACTCCGCAACCGCCGCTTCCAGTGCCAGCCAACGCCAATGCCGCTGCGGCCGAAGCCCCTTGAACAAATCTGCGGCGAGTCATCTGAATACGCATCATATCAACACACTTTCTCGTGTAGTCGGTCATACAAAAACGACGACATTTTTCAGACAGGATTACAGGATTAACAGGATGGGAATCAAGTACACCGTGTCAAACATGCCATCCGGCCCGGATGATTGACTTGTGCAGAGTGCCGGCATTCTACCGGATCCAGCCGAGGCGCGGCGAGGTGAACGGCCAGTACACGACGGTGGCGGGCCCCAGCAGGTTGCGCTCCGGCACCGGCCCCCAATAGCGGCTGTCGAAGCTGTTAAACGAATTATCGCCCATAGCGTAATATTCATTGGCCTTGAGCGTTACAGTGTCGTTTTCGCCGGCCAGAGACTGGCCCGGCAAATAAAGCTGGCGTGTGCCACTCGGATTAAATCCTGCGTAGGCAGGGTACCCCGGCCAGACCGTCTCCCGGCGCGCGATCTGTCCGATGCGCAACGGCTGGGTGACCACCTCGCCGTTGACCAGCAGATTGGGCGCTTTGATCTGAAGCGTCTCATTGGGCAGTCCGGTCATGCGCTTGATGTAATGCGTACCCTGCATCAACGCCTGAATGCCGGTCGTGGAGAAGACCATCACTTCGCCACGCGTCGGGTGGGAGAAGTTCCACTTCCAGCGGTTGACGAAGACGAAATCGCCGGAGATCACCACGCCGGACCACAGCACCTCGCCGGCCTTGACGCTGGCCCCGTTGGCCACGCCACCCTTGAGCCGTACGGGACGACGATAGGCATCGATTTCGACGGCATCATTCGGCACATAGTGCGGCACACCCGCCACGACCACCGGCATGTAGCCCGGCTTCTTACTGCTGTCGCTCGGCATAAAGTTCACGGTGCCAGACACCTTGGAACGCACGATCTTGAACGACTCGCCGGTGATCAACCATTTGGCGAACTTGAGCGGCTGCTGATCCAGAAACGTGGCTGCCGAAGGTGGGCGCGCTTCGGAGTGAATGCCGTAGAGGGTCGGCTGCATCGACCCCGTCGGGATTTTGAAGGGCTGGTAAAAATAGGCGCGGAAGGCCATCGCCACCGAGATCGCCACCACCAGCACGTCGAAATTTTCGCGCAGACCGGCTAACGGCTTAGGCGGGTTGAGGCGCCCGATACAACCCTCGAGCGCATTGCCCGCAGTATTCATCGCCTCGATGTCGCGCGTGTCATACGCCTGACGCGCCCGGGCGACATGCTCGTCCAGGAACGCCAGCTCGTCGGCATTCATGACGTCTTCACGGCTGCACCGCAACGTGCGCGCCTGATGCAATATCGCCTTGAGCTGTTTCCGGATCTTCCGCTTTTCAAAAAAATTCACGCTCTACTCCCCATTCACGCTGCTTGTGTGGTTAATCGTCCGTGGCCGTTCCTTTGAGCACGGAGATGAAGGCGGACTGCGGCACGTTGACCTGCCCGAACTCTTTCATGCGCGCCTTGCCGGCCTTCTGCTTCTTGAGCAGCTTCTGCTTACGCGTCACGTCGCCGCCGTACAGCTTGGCCAAGACGTCCTTGCGGAACGCGCGGATATCCTCGCGGGCGATGATCGTGCGTCCGATCGCGGCCTGCACCGGGATCTTAAACATGTGCGGCGGAATAGTCTCGGCCAGCGCCTTGCACATCTGGCGTCCGCGCGCGACCGCCTTGTCGCGATGCACCAGCGTCGAGAAGGCGTCCACCAGCTCGCCGTTGAGCAGGATGTCCATCTTGACGATGTCGCTCACCTGATACCCGCACGGCTCGTAATCCATCGAGGCATAGCCGTGGCTCACGCTCTTGAGCATGTCGTGGAAATCGATCAGGATCTCGTTGAGCGGCAGCGTACAGGTCAGAATCACGCGGCGCGCATCAAGACTCTCGGTGGTATTGACTTCGCCACGACGCTCCAACACGATACGCATGATGTCACCGATGCACTCACTCGGGCAAATGATCGTGGCTTTGATCATCGGTTCTTCGATCTGTTCGATACGCGTCACGTCCGGCAACTGCACAGGATTGTCCAGCTCCAGCGTCGTGCCGTCTTTGAGCTGCACACGGTAGACGACCGAAGGGTGCGTGTTGATAATGTCCAGGTCGAACTCACGGCGCAACCGCTCCTGAACCACCTCCATGTGCAACAGCCCCAAGAAGCCGCAGCGGAAACCGAAACCCAGCGCAACTGAACTCTCCGCATGGAACGTGAAGGCGGAGTCGTTCAGGTGCAATTTTTCCAATCCGGAACGGACCTTTTCAAACTCGTCGGTACTGACCGGATAGACGCCGCTGAACACCATCGGCCGCACCTCTTTGAAACCGGGCAGCAACTCGGTCGTCCCGTCCTTCGCCCCGGTCACCGTATCGCCGATCTTAATGTCCGACGGATCTTTGATCGTGCCGACCAAGTACCCCACCTGTCCGGCCTCCAGCACATCGACCGGCTTTTGGTTCGGGCTGAAGATGCCCACTTCGCGGAGCTGCGTGACCTGGCCACTGCCAATGTAACGCACCGCGTCGCCCGCCTTAATGCGGCCGTCCACGACGCGCACGTAGGTGATCACTCCGCGGAATTCATCAAAAACGGAATCAAACACCAGCGCCCGCAGCGGCGCATCGGATCCCGCCGTTTCCGGGGGGGGGATGCGGGCGACGATCGCCTCCAGCACCTCCGGCACGCCCAATCCGGTCTTGGCGCTGATATAGAGTGGGTGATCCATCGGGATGCCCAGCACATCCTCGATCTGGTGCGAAACCTCCTCGATATTCGCGCCGGGCAGATCGACCTTGTTGAGCACCGGCACAATCTCCAGCTCATTGTCGATCGCCAAGTAGGCGTTCGCGACCGTCTGCGCCTCGACGCCCTGCGCGGCATCGACCACCAGCACCGCGCCTTCGCACGCGCCCATGCTGCGCGACACCTCATAATTGAAGTCCACGTGGCCCGGCGTGTCGATCAGGTTGAACAGGTAGGTCTTGCCGTCTTTGGCGGTGTACGCCATGGAAACCGGGTGCGACTTGATGGTGATGCCGCGTTCGCGTTCAAGATCCATCGCGTCCAGCGTCTGTTCACGCAGGTTACGCAAATCGATGGCCTTGGTGAGTTCCAGAACCCGGTCCGACAAGGTGGTCTTGCCGTGATCGATATGGGCGATAATGCAAAAATTACGGATGTTATCAAGTCTTTGTGCCATATGCTCTCGTGCAGGTGTCGCGCATCTGCGCGATCATCGCGCCCATGTCGCTCTGTTTGAAAAGAAAACTGCCGGCCACAAACTGGTTGGCCCCGTGCGCCGCGCAAAAGGCCGCAGTCTCAAGGTTGATGCCGCCGTCCACCATGATGTCCAGCGAAGTCAAGCCGAGGGCATCCGCATGGCGACGCAGCTCGCCGATTTTCGGCAACACCTCGCTCATGAACGCCTGGCCGCCGTAGCCGGGATTCACCGTCATGAACAGCACCTCGTCGCACAACGTCAGGTACGGGAAAACCGCCACCGCCGGGGTCTGCGGACGCAGTACCAGACCGGCCCGCGAACCGCGTGCGCGGATGGCCCGGAGGCAGGCCCACACGTCACAGTCCGCCTCGACATGAAACTGCAGGGTCTGCGCGCCGGCGTCGATAAAGCGATCCGCGTACAGATCAGGCCGCGTCATCATCAGATGCACATGGCGGTAAAGCCCAGGCACCACACGCCCCGAAAGAGCCACCATATCCGGCCCGAAACTCAGGTTGGGCACAAAATGCGCGTCCATGATATCGAGATGCAGCGCGTCCGCCCCGGCCTCTTCGACCCGCCGGATCTCTTCAGCCAAACGCCCATAATCCGCCGCCAACAGCGATGGGAGAATCTGAACTTTCATAAGCGCATCAGTGTATCGAAATCCTGTCCGTGATGCAATGACGCGAAAAATGCGCACACTCAGCCCGGCACGCTCACTCCGCAGTCCGGAAGTTTCGCCAGCGTTCGCGCAGGCGCGCCTGTTTTTCTGCGCGCGACAGGCCGCCGGTCGCCCCGAGCATCTGAGAAAGCGAGAAGAGATCGGCCGCGACGACCGGCGCCGGCGCAGGTTTCGGCGGCGGTGGCTCGACAATGTGCCCGAGGGCTGGCCTATCCCCACCCGAGGCAGGGCGTCCCAAATCCGGCAGTGCCGTCTGCACCAAAGACCAAAGGTCGGCCTCCGCCGGCAGCACCACGTCGGCACCATGGTGCCGACAGAGCTCGCCGGCCAGCATCTGGAGCATCACGGTGTCCGCCGTGCAGTATCGCTCGAGCGTGCGGCGCGCCTGCTCGTCCTGGCGGTCGCGCCACGCCTGCCAGAGCCCGACCGCCTCCGCACCGCCGAGGCCTTCAAGGTCCGGCGGACGCCGCAGGCCGAGCGCACGTTCGATTGCCTTCAGGCCGCCACGCCAGCCGGCATGATGGCAGAGCCAGCGCAGATCCACATGGGCACAGGGCAAGGCTGGAATATGGAAACGGTCGAGCACGCGCGGCACGTCAAAACTCGATCCGTTGAACGAGACCAGCAACCGGATTTCATCGAGCAGATTCAGAAAGTCATCGAGGTTTTCGTCGGCCAGAAAACGCAAAGGCTGGCCCCGATGGTAACAGCAGACGAGCGTGACGATGCTGTCGGCATCCAGACCGCTGGTCTCGATGTCAAAAAACGAGGCGCGGTCAAACCAGCGGGCCAGCACGCGCCAGTGCTCACGGGACGGGAGCCGCGCCGTAAAATAGGTGATGTCATCGCCTTCAAGGGCGCGCAGTGCTGCCTCAGCGGCAGCGCGTGCCGCGTCCCAAGCGGCCCGGTCCAGTCCAGCGGAAGGATGCGCGGCGTCCAGCAGGTCACGCCAGCACAGGCATCCTTCGCGCCGCAACGCACGACCGCGTTCCGCACCGATATTCGGGAGAAGCTCGATATAGCAGGAAAGCACGTCAGTCACGGGGCCTCACAGTCCGGCATCAAGATGGTGTTTGCGGTAACGTCCGGGCGAGAGTCCCACGACCCGCTTGAAAGTCCGCGTGAAGTGACTGTGGTCGTAGAAACCGGTCTCGCAGGCGATATCCGCGATCGTACGCTCCGTCGTTTCCAGCAGCGCGCGCGCTGCCGTGATGCGCACGCGCAGGAGGTATTCATAGGGCGTGGTGCCGAAGATACGGTTGAAGCGGCGTTCAAACTGGCTCTGCGACACGCCGGCCAGTTGGGACAGTTTTTTCATTTCGAGATTCTGCCCGTAGTGCTTGTGAATATGTGCCACAACCTGGGCGAAGCGTCCGTGCCAGCGGGGCGTGTCGCACAGGTCGTCCACGATGCGGTGGAATCCCACAACACCGATCGCCCGGCCATGTTTATCATAGACCGGAAACTTGCTGTGGATCATCAGGCGGTCCGAATGTTCCGGCGCGGGCGCGATCTGGTTGATGACCGGAATACCGCTCTCCATCACCTCGCGATCGCCCTGAACATAGAAATCGGCCCGGTCTTTCGAAAAAAAATCATAATCGGTTTTGCCGATCGTCTGCTGTTCGTTGTCTGCATTGCAGAACTGACAGGCGCGCAGATTGTTCAGCATGAAACGTCCCTGGCTGTCCTTAATAAAAAAACCGACATCCGGCAACAGGTCGAGCAACCGGCGGATGGTGGACAGATCCCCGATCTGCGCAAGAAAACGTTTTTGGAGCGTTTTCGGATTCATGCGTATAGTGTACACATTTTTGGGGGCGCTTTACAAGACGGGAGGAAGTGGACTTACCCCAGTTTTTCAGCCTGACGCGAACAGCGGCAGTTCCGGCTG
>DAOTKE010000037.1:0-24361 GCA_035449085.1 Kiritimatiellia bacterium
CTGCCGCTCAAAGTTTATAGCATGATCAAGCACAGTCCTAAGCTGCCTGTGATCAACTGTCTCTCGACGGTCATGCTGGCCCTCACTTTCGCGCTGGTACTCGCCAGTCGCGCCTTCCAGAATCGTCGACACCCCAAAGCGCCCAACGGGCGTAAACATGGAGCCATCGCATGAAAACACCCCGCCTCCTCGCTCTCCTCGGTCTCAGCGCCGCCCTCTTCGCCGGGTGCGGGCCCAAACGTCCGACCCTCCACCTCTACACGTGGTCGGACTACCTGGATCCTGAGCTGGTCGCCGCCTTTGAGCAGGCGCACGGCTGCCGCGTCAAGATCGATACCTTCGACTCGAACGAGACCATGTACGCCAAGGTGCTGGCCGGCAGCGGCGGTTACGACGTCATCTTCCCCAGCTCTTACCAGATCAGCCTGATGGTGCAGAACAACATGCTCCGCCCGCTCGACAAATCCAAGCTGCCCAATGTCACGACTAACTTTGACCCTTCCTACACCGGCGTGATCCTGAACCCCGACATGACTTACAATGTGCCGTACGCCGTGACCTTCACCGGCCTCGCCTACCGCAAGGACAAGACCGGCGGCGCGACGGTCGACTCCTGGGCCTGTCTCGATAACCCCGTTTTCAAGGGCCGCATCTCGCTGCTCAACGATTTCCGCGAGACACTCGGTGCGGCTCTCAAGTCGCTCGGCCACAGCCTCAATTCGACCCATCCCGCCGAGCTGAAGCAGGCGTGCGAGGTGGTGTTGCGCTGGAAGAAAAACATCGCCAAGTTCGACAACGAGCAGTACAAGACCGGTATCGCCAGCGGCGAGTTCCTGTTGGGCCACGGCTACAGCGGCGACATCGCGCAGGTCATGCTGGAGGACACCGAGAACATCGGCTTCGCCTTCCCCAAGGAGGGCTTCACCGCGGCCTGCGACGAGATGGTCATCCCGGCGACCGCGCGCGAGGTCGAGCTGGCGCACGCCTTCATCAACTTCCTGTATGATCCGGACAACGCCTGCAAGAACATCCAGTACATCTGTGCGCCGATGCCCAACAAGGCGGCGCTCGCCAAGCTGCCGCCGGAGTACCGCGACAATCCCGCCATCCTGCCGCCCGCCGAGGTGATGGGCAAGGCCGAGGTGCTGAAAGACCTGGGCGCCGCCAATAAGCTCTACTCCGACGCCTGGGACACCATCAAGGCGACGGAGTAAGCGAAAGCGGAACGCTGAACTCAGGACGCTGAACGCCGAACACTGAACGCCGAACGTGGATGGCCGGGGAGGGGATCATGCGACTGATCGAATTTGTGCCGCCGGTGCCGCACCGCCTCTGGGTGCTCTGTCGCCAGATGGGCATCACGGACGTGGTGGTCAAGGCCGCGCCCGAGTTGACCGGTCGTCCGCCGCCCTGGCAGCGTGACGCACTCGCCGGAGTGGTGGCGGATCTTGCCGCCGCGGGCCTGCGCGTCGTGGCGCTGGAGGGGGATCCCTTCGATGTCTCGGCCATCAAGCTCGGGCTGCCTGGGCGTGACGAGGCGATTGAGCGTTACCGTCAGTTGTTGGGCAACATGGCCGAGCTGGGTATCGGCCTGCTCTGCTACAACTTCATGGTTGGCACCGGCTGGCACCGCACCGGCGAACGTTCAGGGCGCGGTGGGGCGCGCGCCACCTATTTCAGCCTGTCGCAGACACCGCGCGTGATGGACGGCCCGCTGTTGGATGCGGATCAGGTGTGGGACAACTACGCTTATTTCATCCGGGCGGTGATGCCCGAGGCCGAGCGGCTGGGGCTGCGCATGGGCCTGCACCCGGATGACCCGCCGCTGCCGTCGCTGGGCGGCATGGCGCGCATCTTCGGTTCGCTGGAGGCGTATGACCGCGCGTACGCGCTGGCGCCCTGCCGCGCCAACGGCGTGACCTTCTGCCAGGCCAACTTCAAGTTGATGGGGGTGGATCTCGATGCGGCGGCGCGACACTTCGGGCAGCGCATCGCTTTCGTGCACGTGCGCGATGTGCGCGGCACGGCCGAAGAGTTTGTCGAGCTGTTCCACGACGAGGGCGAGACCGATCAGATCGCACTCTTCCGCACCTACCGGGAGCTGGGATTGGACGACGTGCCCTGCCGCTGCGATCATGTGCCCGCCATGGAGGGGGAAGGGGATGAGCCGGGATTCGTGCCGGGGTACGGTACACTCGGCCGGCTCTTTGCGAACGGTTATCTTAAGGCATTGCTCGCGGCCACAAGCACGTAGTTGAGAGGTTGGGGATAGTCGCTCTCTTTTCATCCGTGTTGTCGAGGAGCCGGTCTCGGCTGCCCGATCTCGTGTCGCTCACTCGTTCCTCTGCAAGCCCATGCCGAAAGTCTTCTCTCCCCCCCAATCGCTATCGATAGCGATTTCGATAGCCCCCACTCATACTGCTCATTGACTTGCCGGACACCCAATGCGAGTTCGCGCAGCACCAAAGCCAGGCCCGCCTCATAGCACGGGGCCTTGCCGTCATCCCAATGGTCATGGCTATCTTGACGGGAAGGAAGGCGGGCGACATAATACGTGGCAATTTGTGAAAGGATGTGCCATGTTACCCCGTACGCAAGAGTTAAACGATTGGACGGCTGAGAAAAAATGCCGCAAGGTGGTCGAGAATCTGTGCAAGAAACATTTCACGGCGGTCTATTGCGCGACCGCTCAAGTGGCTGCCGATTACATCATGAAAGAGGCCGCTTCGGCACAGAGTATCGGCTTTGGCGGGTCGCTTTCGGTGGCCGACCTCAAGCTCACCACGCTGCTGGCCGAGCAAGGCAAGGAGATCCTGAACCACGGATTCCCCGATCTGACGCCCGAGCAGAAAGTGGCGGTCATGAAGCGGCAGCAGACCTGCGACCTGTTCCTGAGCGGAACCAACGCTGTCACGCTGGACGGCTGTCTGGTCAATATCGACGGCAACGGCAACCGCGTCGCAGCCATGATCTACGGACCCTCGAAGGTGATCGTGGTGGCGGGCCGCAACAAGATCGTCGAGGGCGATGTCATGGACGCCATCCGCCGCATCAAGGACAAGTCCGCGCCGCCCAACGCCATGCGGTTGAACAAGCAGACGCCGTGCGCGGTAACCGGCTTCTGTGCAGACTGCGATTCGCCGCAGCGCATCTGCCATGTCACGACGATCATCGACAGCAAGCCGACGCTCACCGATTTTCATGTGCTGGTCGTCAATGAGGACATGGGGCTGTGACCAGCCGGGGGACGTGTGTTGAAGCCGTGGACCGGTTCAGGCCCCGGCAGGGCGGTCTCGCCGAGACCGTCGTCCGGACAAACAGCCTCCTTCTTCCCTTCTTCTTCCTTTTGTCAATGGGGGTTTGGGCTTGCCGCCCCGCCCCGTAAACCGTATAGTACAAAGCCATTCGTTCACGGTATCGGCGTGTCTGTGTGTAGCAGATTGGGCCGGCCGGGATAACCACAGGAGTCAGCCATGATCGTCACCACAAAAGAACTTTTCCAGCAGGCGTACGGCAAATATGCGATCGGAGCGTACAACATCAACAACCTCGAACAGACCATGGGCCTGTTCAAGGGCAACGTGGAGAGCAAGGCCCCCTTCATCGTGCAGCTTTCCAAGGGCGCGCGCTCGTACACGCACAAGCTGATGCTCGAGACGATGATGACCACGGCCGACAAGATTTTCCCGGATGCCGTCTTCGCGGTGCACCTGGACCACGGCGACGAGGAGACCTGCATGGACTGTATCGCCTCCGGCGTTTACAGCTCGGTCATGATCGACGCCTCGCACTATCCGCTGGAGAAGAACATCGAGATCACCAAGCGCGTCGTGGACGCCGCCCATGCCAGGGGTATCGTGGTCGAGGCGGAGTTGGGCCAGCTCAAAGGTGTCGAAGAGGATGTCTCGGCGGATGATCACGTCTACACCCAGCCTGAAGAGGCCGAGTATTTTGTCAAGCAGACTGGCTGCGACTCCCTGGCCTGCGCGATCGGCACCTCGCATGGCGCGTTCAAGTTCAAAGGTGATCAGAAGCTGCGCTTCGACATTCTGGAAAAGATCCAGAAGCTGCTGCCCGGCTTCCCGCTGGTGATGCACGGATCTTCCTCGGTGCCGCAGGACGAGGTCGCCCGCATCAACGCGGCCGGCGGCGCCATCAAGGGCGCGAGCGGCGTGGACGCCTCGCAGTTCCTCCAGGCGGCGAAGCTCGGCGTGACCAAGATCAACATCGACACCGACGGCCGTCTGGTCTGGTGCCGCGTGCACCGCGAGTTCTTCCGCGACCATCCCGAGAAGTTCGACCTGCGCGATCCCGGCAAGGTCTTCATCCCGGAGTACGCGAAGTTCATCGCCGCGAAGAACGTGCTGCTCGGTTCGGCCGGTCAGGTTGACGCCTGCCGCGCCGCGCTGAAGAAATAATCCACCATGTGGCGCGTCCGGCTTGCCGGACGCGCCTGAACCGTTTTAAGGAGACAAACACACATGGCTAAGAAAATCATGGTCGACGGTAACCAAGCCGCCGCTGAAGTCGCCTTCGCGTGCAGCGAAGTCGCCGCGATCTACCCCATCACTCCCTCTTCGCCGATGGGCGAGTGGGCCGACGAGTGGGCCGCGAAGGGTGCGAAGAACCTGTGGGGCACCGTGCCGCACGTGATTGAGTTGCAGTCTGAAGCCGGCGCCGCGGGCGCGGTGCACGGCGCGCTCACCACCGGCGCGCTGACCACCACCTTCACGGCCTCGCAGGGCCTGCTGCTGATGATCCCGAACATGTACAAGATCGCGGGCGAACTGACCCCCACGGTCTTTCACGTCACTGCGCGCGCCCTGGCCTGCCAGGGACTCTCGATCTTCGGTGATCAGGGCGACGTCATGGCCTGCCGCCAGACCGGCTTCGCGATGCTGGCTTCGAACAGCGTCCAGGAAGTCATGGACATGGCCACTATCGCTCACGCGGCGACGCTCGAGTCGCGCGTGCCGTTCCTGCACTTCTTTGACGGTTTCCGTACCTCGCACGAAGTCCAGAAGATCGACCAGGTCGAGCGCGAGACGATCCGCGCCATGATCGACGAGGATCTGGTCGCCGCCCACCGCGCCCGCGCCCTGAACCCTGAGAAGCCGGTCCTGCGCGGCACCGCCCAAAACCCGGACGTGAACTTCCAGGGCCGCGAGACGGTCAACCCGTTCTACAACGCCACCCCGGAGATCGTCCAGAAGTGCATGGACAAGTTCGCGAAGCTGACCGGTCGTCAGTACAAGCTGTTCGATTACGTCGGCGCGCCGGATGCCGAGCATGTGATCGTGATCATCGGTTCGGGCGCCGAGACGGTGCACGAGACGGTTGAAGAACTGAACCAGAAGGGCGAGAAGCTGGGCGTCATCAAGGTGCGTCTCTATCGTCCGTTCGACACCAGGGCCTTCGCGCTGGCGATCCCCAAGACGGTCAAGACCCTGACGGTGCTGGACCGCACCAAGGAAGTCGGCGGCGTGGGCGAGCCCCTCTACACCGACGTGCGAACCGCGATCGGCGAGGCCATGCAGTACAAGCTGGCCGAAATCAAGAGCTGGATCCCGACCTACGGCGGCCGTTACGGCCTGGGCTCGAAAGAGTTCACCCCCGCGATGGTCAAGGCGGTCTTCGACAACGCCAAGCAGGCGGAGCCGATGAACCATTTCGCGGTCGGCATCAAGGACGACGTGACCGGCCTGAGCCTCGAGATCCCCGCCGATTTCACGCTGGCCGACGAAGGCCGCAAAGAGTGCATGTTCTACGGACTGGGCTCGGACGGCACGGTCGGCGCGAACAAGAACTCGATCAAGATCATCGGCGAGGACACCGATAACTTCGCTCAGGGCTACTTCGTGTATGACTCGAAGAAAGCCGGCGCGATCACGGTTTCGCACCTGCGCTTCGGTCCGAAGATCATCCGCAGCACCTACCTCTGCACCAAGCCGGACTTCGTGGCCTGCCACAACTTCTCCTTCCTCGAGAAGTATGACATGCTCGCCAACATCAAGCCCGGCGGCACCTTCCTGCTGGCCTCGCCGTTTGAACCGGAAGAGGTGTGGGACAAGATGCCGGATGAGGTCGAGCAGCAGATCATCGACAAGAAGCTGAAGTTTTACGTGGTCAACGCGCTCAAGCTCGACCATGAGCTGAACCTGGGCGGCCGCATCAACACCGTCATGCAGACCGCCTTCTTCAAGATCTCCGGCATCCTGCCTGAAGCCGAGGCGATCGAGGCCCTCAAGAAGGCCGCGAAGAAGACCTACGGCAAGAAGGGCGACGCCGTGGTCAAGATGAACTGGGACGCCATCGACGCGGCCTCCAACGCCGTGAAGCAGGTGAACTATCCCTCGAAGCCGGCCGGCAAGATCAAGAAGCCCGCCGTGGTCGCCGAAGAGGCGCCGGAGTTCGTCAAGATCGTGACCGCCGAGATCATGGCCCAGCGCGGCGATGACCTGCCGGTCTCGAAGATCCCGAACGACGGCACCTGGCCGACCGCCACCACGCAGTGGGAGAAGCGCAACATCGCGACCGAGATCCCGGTGTGGGATCCCGAGACCTGCATCCAGTGCACGCAGTGCTCGCTGGTCTGCCCGCACGCCTCGATCCGCGGCAAGGTCTACGATCCGGCCTGCCTGAAGGATGCGCCCGAGACCTTCAAGTCCGTGGATGCCAAGGGCGTGATCGGCAAGGCCTTCCCGGGCTACAAGTACACGATCCAGATCGCGCCGGAAGATTGTACCGGTTGCGGCCTGTGCGTGCAGCGCTGCCCGGCCAAGAACAAGGCCGACCCCACCAAGAAGGCGATCAACATGGCTCCGCAGTTCCCGCTGCGCGCGCCGGAAGCCGCCAACTGGAAGTTCTTCCTGAGCCTGCCTGAGGCGGATGCCACCAAGCTCAACCCGACGACCATCCAGGGCAGCCAGCTCAAGCGCCCGCTCTTCGAGTTTTCCGGCGCTTGCGCGGGGTGCGGCGAAACGCCCTACATCAAGCTGCTGACCCAGCTCGCGGGCGACCGCCTGTTGATCGGCAACGCGACCGGCTGCTCGTCGATCTACGGCGGCAACCTGCCGACCACCCCCTACTGCACGCGTGAGGATGGCCGCGGCCCGTCGTGGTCCAACTCGCTCTTCGAGGACGCCGCCGAGTTCGCGTTCGGCATGCGCCTGACGGCCGACAAGCTGAACGGCTACGCGCTGGAGCTGATCGATCAGCTCATCGCCTCCGAACAGGCGCCGGACGCGCTCAAGGCGGTGGCCCAGAAGATCAAGGAAACCGACCAGAAGAGCGGCGAGGGTGTCGAAGCCATGCGCGCGCTGGTGGCCGAGCTGAAGAAGCTGATCGGCGACGGTTCCTGCTGCGCCACCTGCAAGAGCCTGCTGAGCGTGGCGGACTACCTGATCCGCAAATCGGTCTGGGCGGTCGGCGGCGACGGCTGGGCGTACGACATCGGCTACGGCGGTCTCGATCACGTGCTCGCCTCCGGGCGCAACATCAAGATCCTGGTGCTCGACACCGAGGTCTACTCCAACACCGGCGGACAGGCCTCGAAGGCCACGCCGCTCGGTGCGGTCGCCAAGTTCGCGGCCTCCGGCAAAGGTCAGATGAAGAAGAACCTCGGCATGATCTCGATGACCTACAAGAACATCTACGTCGCGCAGGTCAGCCTGGGCGCCAACCCGGCGGCCACGGTCAAGGCGTTTGCCGAGGCCGAGGCGTACGACGGGCCGGCGATCATCATCGCCTACTCGCACTGCATCGCGCAGGGCTTCGATATGGTCATGGGGTTGGAACATCAGAAGATGGCGGTCGAGACCGGCCACTTCCCGCTGTACCGCTACAATCCGGAGCTTGCCGAGCAGGGCAAGAATCCGCTGCAGCTTGACAGCAAGGCGCCGACGCAGTCGTTCGCCGAGACCGCGCTGACGGAGAACCGCTTCAAGCAGCTCCTGAAGCTCAACCCGGATGCCAATGCGATGTTGCAGAAGGCCGAGCAGAAGTTCAAAGACAACTTTGAAATGCTTCAGGCGCTGGCCAACCTGTCGCAATCGTAATGGAGTGACATCCTGAACGACGGGCGTCAGCGGGTTCTTCCGCCGGTGCCCGTTTTTTGTGGAGAGGAAGATGAACGTGACAAAACGTAAAGTCGTGGTTGTCGGCGCGGGTGACGTCGGGGCCTCATTCGCCTACGCCTTAGCGCAGTCGGGGTTGAGCGAGGAGATCGCGCTCATTGATCGGAACGAAGACCTCGCTCGGGGACAGGCCCTCGACCTCGCGCACGGACAGCCGTTCCTGTCACCCGTGCACATCCATGCAGGCAACGCGGAGGATTATGCCGATGCCGCAGTGATTGTGGTCACCGCAGGTGCCAAGCAGCAGCCCGGCGAATCGCGCCTTAATCTCCTCGGCCGTAACGCGGCCATTGTTTCGGGAATCATGGACGCGATTGTGGCAAGCGGTTCGCACGCCGCGGTGGTGATTGTCACCAATCCGGTCGACATCTTGACACATGTGGCGCTGCGCCGTTCCGGTCTGCCTTCGCAACGGGTATTTGGTTCGGGTACGGTGTTGGATAGCGCACGCTTCCGCTATCTGCTGAGCCGCCATTGCGAGGTCGATGTGCGGAATGTGCACGCCTATATCCTCGGCGAACATGGTGACAGCGAAGTCGCCGCCTGGTCAATGACCCACGTGGCGGGAATGCCGATCGTCGATTACTGCGCGGTCTGCGGACGCTGTGACGGCTGGCGGCAGGCCAAGGAGGAGATCGTGCGGCAGGTGCGCGATTCGGCCTATCACATCATTGGTTACAAGGGCTCCACCTGTTACGGCGTCGGCATGGCGCTCGTACGGATTGTGGGAGCGGTCCTGCGCAACGAACGCAGCGTGCTGACCGTTTCCAGCCTGATGGACGGCGCGTACGATATTGACGACGTCTGTCTCAGCGTGCCCTGCATCGTAGGTGCCGGCGGCGTCGAACAGGTCGTCAGAGGCCGCCTGGCCGATGACGAGGCCGCTGCGTTGCAGCACTCCGCCAAACTGCTCAAACAAACCTTGGCCGCACTCGATGCGTCAGCGACGGATACGGCCGCTCGCTCGTGATCCTTCTTGCTAAGGCGCTTCCTCAAACAGCGCCACATGCCGGAAGGCATCACCGTCGAAAAGGCCTTTGTCGGTGAGCTTCAGGCTGGGAATGACCGAGAGCGCGAGGAACGAAAGGGTCATGAAGGGGGCCGAGAGGGGCGAGCCCAAGATTTTGGCAAGGCGGTCGCAATCCGAGTAGGCTTTAGCCACGCACTCGGCGGGCCCGGTCGAGATCAGGCCGGCCAACGGCAGCGGCAGCGAGGTGAGGATCTTGCGGTTGCTGTCGGCGACCGCCAGGCCGCCGCGGTGATGGATCACCTCGTTGATCGCGGCTACGATAGCATTATCTGAGGCGCCGATCGCGATCACATGGTGTGAGTCATGCGAGACGCTGGTGGCGAGCGCGCCGCGTTTCAAGCCGAAGCCCTTGACCAGTCCGATCGCGGGGGCGGCGGGGGCGTAGCGGTTGCAGACGACCAGCTTCACGATGTCGCGTTCGGGGTCGGCGATGACCGTGCCCTGATGGCTCACGCGCGGCTTCTCGAGCAGATGGGCGGTGACGAGTTCACCGTCGCGCACCCCGATGACCCGCACACGACGTTTGGATTGAACCGGGATGCGCAGCGCGTCGGCGGTGATCGGTTGCGCCTTGAAGTTGTTGTCGATGATCGGCTCGCCGGCAGACAGCAGCGAGACCCCGTCGCGGGCGACGCATTGGCCGCGCAGCCAGACCTCGCGCGGCCGGAAGGTGCGCAGGTCATCAACAATCTGGAAATCAGCACTGTCGCCAACCTGAAGCAATCCCAACGGCAGGCGATAGTGACGCACGGGGTTGACGCAGGCCGCCTGCAGGATGGTCTGGAGGGCGAGCCCCTGCCGGAAGGCGGTCGCCACGATGTAATTGATGTGGTCGCGCAGCAGGTCGTCCGGATGCTTGTCGTCGCTGCAGAACATGCAGAGTTCCGGAAAACGCGGCAACAGCGGCAGGAAGGGCTCGAAGCGGCGTGCGGCGGAGCCGTAGCGGATCTGAAGCATGAGACCGACCTTCAGCTTCTCGCGCGCCTCTTCAAAGGTCAGGCTTTCGTGATCGGTTGTGATGCCGGCCGCGACGTAGGCACGCATGGGGTCGCCGCAGAGACCGGGCGCATGGCCGTCGATCGGCAGGCCGCGCTGGCGCGCGGCGTCGAGCTTGGCACGGACGGCGGGATCGTTGTTGAGCACGCCCGGCACGTTCATCATCTCGGCGAGATGCGTGATGCCGGGCAGGTCGAGCAGGCGCGCGACCGCATCGGGATCCAATTCCGCGCCGGCCGTTTCGAAGGGCGTGGCCGGGACGCAGGAGGGGACGCCGAAACCGAAAACAAAGGGTGTCTGGCGGGCGAGATCCAGCATCAGTTCCACGCCACGCTCGCCCAGCACATTGGCGATTTCATGAGGGTCAGCCACGGCAGCAAGCGTGCCATGTACGACGGCAGCACGCGCGAAGGCAGCAGGGGTCAGCATGGAACTTTCGATGTGGACGTGCGCGTCAACGAAACCGGGCAAGATGAAGCCGACATCAGGATTGGGCTCGTGCTCGATGGCGGCGATTGTGCCATGATCTGAAAGAATCACGCGTGCGCCGAAACTGGTTTTTTGGACCGGATCAACCAAGGTGCCCGTAAAAGTCTGCGGCATAGCAAGCTCCCCTTTTATCACCGCTAGCATAGCGCAGGCTGCAGCACCCGGCAACTGAATACGCGTTGCGGCCTGCACGAAGGCCCGGACTTCCCCGGCCGCATCCTCCCGGAAGGCCAGGAACACGCGATGCCAATCCGGCAGGCCGCCGCGATCAAAGGCAGCCAGCTTTTTTTTTGGCAAAGGTCCGTGATCGTGCCCCAGTCTCCCCCGCCCCGGCCCGGAGGGGCCGACACGGGGGGCCCGGTCAGTGGAATGGGGATACGCCCCTTATTCTTTAATCTCTACAAAGGCTATTGACATACTAGACCAGTAATGGTACGTTTCGCCGTTCCCAGCCCGCAAAGGCGGTTTGGGGTACGACCTGCCGGTTACCAAGATGAGGGGAAACATGAGCATTTCAATCCATCAGGTGAGCAAAACATTCGGCGCGTACACGGCCCTGGATAAGGTCTCGCTGGAGGTTCCGTCCGGCGAACTGACGGCCCTGCTCGGGCCGTCGGGCTCCGGCAAAACCACGCTGTTGCGGATCGTCGCGGGGCTGGAGAACGCCGACCCCGATGGACGCGGCCGCATCCTGTTCGACGGCGCGCCGGTGACCGAGAGCCCGGTGAACCGGCGCCGCGTGGGGTTTGTTTTTCAGCATTACGCGCTGTTCCGGCACATGACGGTGTTCGAGAACATCGCGTTCGGCCTGCGTGTCAAACCGCGTGCCGAAAGGCCTTCGCGGAACGAGATCCGCGAGCGCGTCTGCGAATTGCTCAAGCTGGTGCAGCTCGAACAACTCGCGCAGCGCTATCCGTCGCAGCTCTCCGGCGGACAACGGCAGCGGATCGCGCTGGCCCGTGCCCTGGCGATCCAGCCGCGCGTCCTGCTGCTCGACGAGCCCTTCGGCGCGCTCGACGCGCAGGTGCGTGCCGAGCTGCGGCGCTGGCTGCGCCATCTGCACGACACGATTCACGTGACCAGCATCTTCGTGACGCATGACCAGGAGGAGGCGCTGGAGGTGGCCGATCGCATCGTGGTGATGAACAGGGGCCGTATCGAACAGACGGGTACGCCGGACGAGGTGTTCCAGAATCCGGCCTCGGAGTTCGTCATGAAGTTTCTCGGTGACGTGAATGTGTTTCATGGGCGGGTCCACAACGAGCGGCCGGTGTTCACCGGTGACTCGTCCGAAGACGGCAACGTCCGTCTGCTGGTGCGTCCGCACGATCTGGCGGTGCTGCCGTATCCGGGCCCGGGTATCAGCATCCCGGCGCGCGTCTACCGCGTGATGACTGCCGGCGCACTGGTGAAGATCGAGCTGCTGGACAGCCAGAATCGGCTGGTGCAGGTGCAGGTCCCGCATGAGACGCACCGGGCCGCACCGGTCCGTGCCGGGCAGCAGGTCTATCTGACGCCCAAGGAGTCGCGCCTGTATGGCCAGTCCAACGAACGGTTGGAATATGTGATTTAAGATGGCGGATGCGAAAGGAGGCCGACGATGACGACAGAGGCGTTAAGAAGCGAGTTGGCGGGCCAGGCGCCGGAGACGGTGCTGCGGCGCGCATGGGAAACTTTCGGCGCACGACTCGTGTTCGCGACCTCGCTGGCGGCGGAGGACCAGGTCATCACCGAGATGATCGCGCGCAACCGGTGGCCGATCCCGCTGGTGACGCTGGACACGGGACGGCTTTTCCCCGAAACCTACGACTTGCTGGCCGAGACTGAGCGGCGGTACGGCATACGGATTCAGGTGTTCTTCCCGGACCGAGCGGCGGTTGAAGCGATGGTTGCCGAATCCGGGATCAACCTCTTTCGCGACAGTGTCGCGTCCCGCAAGCGGTGTTGCCACGTGCGCAAGATCGAGCCGTTGCGGCGTGCGCTGGCCCCGTATGCGGCCTGGATCTGCGGGCTGCGGCGCGGCCAGTCGGTCACGCGCGCCGAAGTGAGCGAGGTCGATGACGACGCGGTGAACGGTCTGGTCAAAATCAATCCGCTGGCGGCCTGGAGCGAAGAGCAGGTGTGGGGCACCATCGCGGCGCGCGGCATCCCCTACAATCCGCTGCATGACCGGGGCTATCCGAGCATCGGTTGCGCCGGTTGCACGCGCGCGGTGCGCCGCACTGAGGATGTCCGTGCCGGCCGCTGGTGGTGGGAAGAGCCCGAGCAGAAAGAGTGCGGACTGCACAAGGGGACTTAAGCGTTCGCCCGTCGCGCGGCTGCGCCGCGAATGTAACTTTCAACGCTCAACGTCCAACGCTCAACTCTCAAGTTATGGAGTTAGGAGTATGGAATTGAAGAGAGGAGGCTAGGCATGAAGACCCTGTCACAACTGAAGCAGCTTGAAGCCGAAAGCATTCACATTTTCCGCGATGCGGTGAGCCAGGCGCAGAATCCGGTGCTGCTCTACTCCATCGGCAAGGATTCGTCGGTGCTGGTGCGGCTGGCGCAAAAAGCGTTCTACCCGGGACGCCTGCCGTTCAGCCTGCTGCACATCGATTCGACCTGGAAATTCCGCGAGATGATCGCTTTTCGCGACCGTTTCTGCGCGGAGCAGGGGCTCGATCTGATCGTGCACGCCAACGAGGAGGGGCGCGCGAAAGGGGTCAATCCCTTCGATTACGGCAGCCGCACCTACACCGACATCATGAAAACGCAGGCCCTGCTCCAGGCGCTGAAGCTCGGCAAGTACGACCTGGCGTTCGGCGGCGCACGGCGCGACGAGGAGAAGTCGCGCGCCAAGGAGCGCGTCTTCTCCTTCCGCGACCGGCACCAGCAATGGGATCCGAAAAATCAGCGTCCGGAGCTGTGGAACCTCTACAACGCGCGGGTCAATCCCGGCGAAAGCGTGCGCGTCTTCCCGCTCTCGAACTGGACGGAGACCGACATCTGGCAGTATATCCGGATTGAGAAGATTCCGATCGTGCCGCTCTATTTCGCGGCGCCGCGACCGGTGGTGTCGCGTGACGGCCAGTGGATCATGGTGGATGATGACCGGATGCGCTTGGAGCCGGGCGAACGCCCGCAGGAGCGCTGGGTCAGGTTCCGCACGCTCGGCTGCTATCCGCTGACCGGCGCGGTCGAGTCCCGTGCCACGACCATCGAGGAGATCGTGGCCGAGACCATGCAGGTGCGGGTGAGCGAGCGTTCGACGCGTGTCATCGACCACGACGGCGACTCGTCGATGGAGCAGAAGAAGCGGGAGGGCTATTTCTAATGAACACGATCGACACGTTTCTGAATGAGCACGAACACAAGAATCTGTTGCGCTTCATCACCTGCGGATCGGTGGATGACGGCAAGTCCACGCTGATCGGCCGGCTCCTGTACGACAGCAAGCTGATCTATGAGGATCAACTGGGTTCGCTGCAGGACGCGAGCGCTAAAAACGGCACCACCGGCGCCGGCGAGATCGATTACGCGCTGCTGCTGGACGGGCTCAAGGCTGAGCGCGAACAGGGCATCACGATCGATGTGGCCTACCGCTACTTCGCCACGCCGCAGCGGAAGTTCATTATCGCCGACACGCCGGGCCACGAGCAGTACACGCGCAACATGGCGACCGGGGCGTCGACCGCCAACCTGGCGGTGATCCTGATCGACGCGCGTTACGGGGTTGTGACCCAGACGCGGCGCCATGCGTTTATCGCCTCACTGCTGGGCATCCGCCATCTGCTGGTCGCAGTGAACAAAATGGATCTCAACGGGTATCAGGAAGAGACGTTCCGTCAGATCCGTCAGGACTTTCAGGATTTCGCGCGCAAGCTCGATATTCCGGATATCCGGTATGTGCCGATCTCCGCATTGAAGGGCACGAACGTGGTGACACGCACGCCGCAGGCGACGCCGTGGTACGAGGGCCCCTCGCTCTTGGAAATCTTGGAGACAGTCGATGTGTCGAGCGATGTGAACCAGCGTGACCTGCGCCTTCCCGTGCAGGTGGTGTTGCGTCCGCACCTCAACTTCCGCGGCTTCGCGGGCAGTGTGGTGTCCGGCACGGTTGCCCCCGGCGACCGCATCCGCGTGCTGCCTTCGAACGTCACCTCGACCGTTAAGCGCGTGGTGACGGCGGACGGCGATCTGCCCGAGGCGTTCGCGCCCCAGGCGGTAACCGTGGAGCTGGACGACGAGGTTGACATCAGCAGCGGCGACATGATCGTGCACGAGAACAACCGTCCGCAGGTCAAAGACCGTTTTGAGGCCGTGGTCATCTGGATGAACGAGATACCGCTCAAGGCGGGTGACCGCTATCTCATCCGTCACGCCGGGCGTTTCGTCAAGGCGCGTATCGATGCCGTGCTGTATGCGGTGGATGTCAACACCATGGAGCAGCACCAGGCCGAGTCGCTCGGTCTGAACGGCATCGGGCGTGTGGTCGTGGAAACCACGCAGCCGCTGTACCTGGACGCCTACGCCGCCAACCGCGCGACCGGCAGCCTGATTCTGGTGGATCCGCTCAGCAACATCACGGCCGGCGCGGCGATGGTGACCGAAGACGTGTTCGTCGATGCCGACACGCCGCGTGTGGTGGGCGATGCCGCCGCGCTCCTGCGTGACCACGTGGACCGCCGCGAATTCCATTGGGAAACCGGGCTGGTCACGGCCAAGGATCGGTTGCTGCGCAACCGGCATGTCGGCAAGACCGTGTTGGTGACCGGGACGTCCACGCAGGCGGTACAGCGTTTCGGCAAGGAGTTGGAGTTGCGGCTGTTCAAGCTGAATCTGAACTCGTATTATCTGGGCTATGCGAGTCTGGCGCGCGGTCTGGCCTCGGATGTGCGCGACGTGCGTTCCGAGCATGACGCGCAGATTCAGCGGCTCGGCGAGCTGGCCCGTATCCTGACCGATGCGGGAATCATTTTCATCACGGCGATTCCCGAGGCGGACGCGTTTACGGTCGAGCGCCTGAAAGTGCTGAACGCACCGAACGAGCTGCTGGTGGTGTCGCTGGAGCGTGGCGCGCGGCGCCCGCTTCCTGCCGAGGCGGCGCTGGACGAGACGGCGGAGACCGCACAAAACGTGGAAGCGGTGCTAACCCTGCTGGCCGACCACCGTGTCATTCCTGACTACTGCATTTAGAGAGGCTGCATGACGAAGCGATACGAGAAGCTGGAGGAGGCGTTCCGCATGTATGAGCGTGGCGAATTGACGCCGGAAACGATCAAGCCGGTCGTGGCGTGCTACGGGATCTACCAGCAACGCGACGATGCCTTCATGGCGCGTGTGCGGGTGTGCGGCGGCGAGGTGCCGTGCGCGAATCTGCGCGCGTTGGCGGATCTTCTGGAACCGTTCGGCGCACGCGCGCACCTGACTACGCGCCAGGACATCCAGATCCATGATCTGCCCGCCGCGCAAGTGACGCAGGTCGTGACAGCCTGCGATGCGTTGGGCTATCCGTTTCGCGGGGGCGGTGGCAACACCTACCGTAATCTCGTGGTCGGGCCGTTGAGCGGGTTGTCGGCATCTGGCTGTTTCGATGTGTATCCGTATGCATACGCGGTGAACCGTGCGCTGATGGCGAGTGACATCGCCTTTCAATTGCCGCGGAAATTCAAAATCGGGTTCTTTGCGGATGCAGCGGATGCCCTGCGCGCGGCGGTGCATGACGTGGGGTTCGTGGCGACGCTGCGTGACGGCGAGCGCGGATTCGTGCTGACCGGCGGCGGCGGCTTGGGCCGCGAAAGCCGCGTCGGTGTACGCTTGTCGCCATTTCTGCCGGCAGGCGATGCGGTGCGCGCCGCGTTGGCCGCCGTGTCGCTCTTCCACGCCTACGGTGACCGGGAGAACCGCCATCAGGCGCGCCTGCGCTTTGTGCTGAAGCGGTTGGGGGATGAGGCGTTCCGCGAACGTTTCTGGCAGATCTTCAATGAAACCGCTTGTGACAAGACGGAGCCTGAAATGCCGGAGACCGCTTTGCCGGACGGCTTTGCGGCGCGTGCGGCAACGGCACAGCCGAATGTCGCTCAGCCCGTAGACGCCCGTTTCGACGTGTGGAGGCGGATGGCGGTGTCGCCGACCCGCTTTGGCGAGGCGGTACGCGCGGTGCGGCTCTTTGTGCCGTACGGCAATCTCAGTGCCGTGCAGTTACGGGCGGTGGCGCGCGTGGCCGAAGAGGTCGGTTCGCCATTTGTTCGTGTGTTGCCCACGCAGGACCTGCTGATTCCCTTTGTGGCCGATGCCGCGTTACCTGTCCTATACACACGGTTACGACACGAACTGAACGGCCTTGATGTGACCTTTGACTCTTACAAGGGGCATGTGATCACTTGCGTCGGCGCGACGGTCTGCCGGATCGGGGTGGGGGACGCGCCGTCGTTAGGGGATGCCCTGGCGGCAGAGCTGGACCGCTATTTACCAGCCGACACACCGGAGAAGCTGCGCCTGTTTCGCCGGGTGGTGGATGACGTGCGTATCTCCGGATGTCCAAACGCCTGTGCGGCGCATCCTGCCGCGCGCTATGGCATCCAGTGCGTGAAAAAGCGGCAGGCCGATGGCACGGTGGTGACGCTAGGCCAGCTTTTTATCGGCACCGGTATCGGGCCTGATGGCGTGGCGCAGCTTTCTGAAGCGGATCCGCTCGGGCCACTGTCACCCGCTGATCTCGCGGAACGGATTGCGAGAGGGTGCGAGGAGTGAACGTCGTACGCCGCCAAGCGCGGGGGCGTGAGGTCGGTCATGGGGTTTAGGGGCTCGACCTGAATCGGCCTGAAGCGTCATGATTCGGCCCAGCCCGAAAGTTCAACGGGCAATTATTGCCCGGACAAACGGAATGTGTTAACGTTCAGTGATGGTATCGGTTAAGAGAATCTGCGGGGGGCTTGCCTGTTTGAAGCATGTGGGGTTCAGCAGGGACCGTGCAGGAAAGGGGCGTATGCGTTCTGGAGAAGGTTTCGGTGTTTGGTTCGCACTTGTTATGGCGCTGCCGGTTTCGCTCTTGGCTCAAAAGGTCGTGGACCAGTGGCGCTACACGCTTGAGCCGCCGCAGGGGGCATGGCAGACCGCGACGTATGATGACGCGGCCTGGAAAACGGGCAACGGCGGTTTCGGCACGGTCGGCACGCCGGGTGCGCGTGTGGGAACCGTGTGGAACACCAAGACGATCTGGCTGCGCAAGCGCGTGCCTCTGTCCGAGGCCTTGAGAAAGCCCGCGCTGCTGGTTCATCATGACGAGGATGCCGAAATTTTCCTCAATGGCCAGCGTGTGCTGGCGCTCAAAGGTTATCTCACGGACTATCAGGTCATTCCTCTGCCTGAGGAGCACCGGGCACTCGTTAAACCCGGCGAGAACCTGTTGGCGGTGTTCTGCAAGCAGGAGACGGGCGGTCAGTTCATCGACGCGCATCTGATCGATGCCGACCAAGTGCCCGACCTGCCCGTCCCGCAACGCGAGGTTTTCCGCAGCGACCTGATTACGCCGTGGGGGGAGAAGGTCACCGATCAGAACGTCTGGCAGAGTTATCCGCGTCCGCAACTGCGCCGCAAGGCGTGGCAGAATCTGAACGGCCTCTGGGAGTACGCCATCACGCCCGTCGCGCAGCGTGAACCGCCCCGCCAATGGCAGGGACGCATCCGCGTGCCGTTCTGCCTGGAATCCAAGCTGGGCGGTGTGCAGAAAGCGTTGCAGAAAGATCAGGCGTTGTGGTATCGGCGCACGTTTACCGTGGCGGCAGCCGAGCGCACGCTGCTGAATTTCGAGGCGGTCGATTACCGGTGCCGGGTGCTGGTGAACGGTAAAGAAGCGGGGGGGCACCGGGGCGGCAACACGCCGTTTACGCTGGATATCACGGATCGGGTGCGGGTCGGCGAGAATGAGGTGGTTGTCCGTGTGGAAGATGAGCAGGAAGGCTTCCAGTTGCGCGGCAAACAAACGCTGAATCCGCGCGGTATCTGGTATACCCAGGTCTCCGGCATCTGGCAGACGGTGTGGTTGGAGCAGGTCAACGCCAGCTATATCCGGAATCTGGTGATCCACACGGACGCGGCATCCGGCGCCATCAGGGTCACCGCCGCCGTGGAGGGCGGTGACCAGGCGATGGCTGTGCGCGTGAAGGATGGCGACATTCAGGTGGCGAACAGCACGGGGCGCGCCGGCCAGGAAATCGTGTTGACTGTTGCGGACGCCAAACTGTGGTCGCCCCGTTCTCCGCACCTTTATACGCTCGAAGTGGATCTGTTGGATGGTCACGGCCGGGTGGTGGATAACGTCACATCATATGCCGGTATTCGTACGGTCGGCAAGGCCAAGGACGCTCAGGGCCATTTGCGTTTCACGCTGAATGGCGAGATCCTGTTCCACTGGGGCCCGCTGGATCAGGGCTGGTGGCCGGACGGCCTGCTCACGCCGCCCTCGGAGGAGGCCGTGGCGTTTGAGATCGACTGGCTGAAGCGCGCGGGCTTCAACATGATTCGCAAGCACATCAAGGTTGAGCCGCGTCTCTACTACTATCACTGTGACCGGTTGGGGATGATGGTGTGGCAGGATCATGTGAGCGGTGGCAAGGGCGCTCCGTGGACCTTCCTCAAGCCGGATCCGAAGGACGCAGAGTGGCCTGACGAGCATCATGACCACTTTATGCTGGAGCTGGCGCGGATGATCAACACGCTGGAGAGCCATCCGTCGATCGTCTGCTGGGTGCCCTTCAACGAAGCATGGGGCCAGCATCGCACAGTCGAAGTGGGCAAGTGGGTGGTGCAACGCGATCCGACGCGTCTTGTCAATATCGCCAGCGGCGGGAACTTCTGGCCGGTGGGAGACGTTGTGGATGCCCATCATTACCCGCATCCGAGCTTCCCCTTTGACCAAGGGCTGGGCGGACGCTTTGATGGGTTCATCAAAGTCGTCGGCGAATTCGGCGGGCACGGCTATCCGGTGCAAGGACATCTGTGGGATGCCGACCGGAATAACTGGGGATACGGCGGCCTGCCGAAAACCGAGGCGGAATACAAAGAGCGCGTGGCCACCTCGATCCGGATGCTGAACGAGTTGCGGGCCAAGGGCATTGCCGGCGGGGTCTACACGCAGACCACCGACGTGGAAGGCGAAATCAACGGCCTCATGACGTACGACCGGAAGAGCATCAAAATCCCGGCCGAACAACTGGCGGAGCTGACGCGCGTGCTGTTTGAAAAGTAGCCGCATGTGCGCTGCGGAAACGGAGCGGGGGATGAAGAGTCTGTGCTGGATCGTGGCCTGCTGGATGAGTGTGCCGTGGTTCGCCTGCGGTTGGGGCGGCGGTCACGACGTGGTGGCCCGCGCAGTCGCGGCCCGCCTGCCCGAGCCGTGGCGCACTGTGCTGCAAGGGGAACGGCTGCCGCAGTTCTGCCGTGATAACCATTTCCCGGACGCGCGCGTGACGTTTGCGGACGAGCCGCGCGTGACGACCGAGGAACAGGCGTTCCTCGCGGCGCGCGGCATGCAGAACAGCGGGGCGTTTCATTCGGATGAAGGCCGTGCTGTGGCCTTCACGTTGCTGACATGGGCGCTACGCGATAATCGCGTGGACAGTGTCTCGCTCTGGTTGGGCACGTTGGCGCACTCCACCGCCGACATGGTCGCCTGCAACCATGATCCCATCGTGCATCTAGCCACCTATGGGTGGAGTGACCGCAACTGGGCATTCCGCCTGCCAAACGGCAAGCCCCTCGGCGGCTTGGATCTGAACTGGATCGAATCGATGCCTGAAACGCGCGCCCTCTGGCAGGCGCACGTCGATCAGGTGGTCGCGGCCGACTCCGGACGCGCTGCGGAGGACGCGTTGCTGGATGTCATGTTGACGGGCATCCGTGGGGTTGAGGTGTGCGCCCCGCTGGGTCTGCCGATCCTGCAGCATGCGTGCGCGTGGTTCGGCCAACACGATGCGGCAAGCCGCGATACGCTCGCGTCGCATTTATCGGTGCTCGGCGGTTGGGCGGTGACGCGTACGCTGAACGATTTTTTGACGGCGCAACGTTTGTCTGCGGGTGACGCGGAGATCCACGAGGTGACGGAGTCGATCCGGCAACGTTACCGCGAAGCGTGTGCGGCCTTCACGGTTTCACGCCGCCTGCACGACGATTCGCTCACAAAGGGCCTGACCGACCCGCAGTACCCCGAACGTCCCTTCATTGGCGTGGTTGTGGAGCCCACCTGGCGCATGGACGAGGGGATGTTCGGGTTCAACGACCGCGTCCTGGCAGCGCAGGCGGTTCATCATCTGCGTCGTCAATTCAAGAATGCCGCACTGATTGATGTGCGCACGGTCATGGCGGAGGGACTCGATGTAACGCGCACTCCGCAGGTGATGGTTTTCGCGCAGCGAACGGTTGCATACTTCACGCTGAAACCGGCGGTGTTGACGGACAGGTTAGTGGCGTATCGTAAGGCAGGCGGCAAGATCATCTGGGTAGGCGGTGCACCGCCGGACCGACGGCTCTGCGACTTCCCCGCAGGGGTGATGCAACGATATGATCCTGGCAGGCTCTGGTATTCATGGACCCGCCTGCCCGTTGCCACCAACGCTTACGCGACCCTGTCGCTTCAGGCCGGGGCGTGGCCGCGTCGGCGTCTGGTGCGCGATCCCTGCTTTGAGGCCGGGTGGCATATCCCCAGCAACACGACCCTTTTCATGTCCGATGCCACGACGTGGGTGACGCCCCTGGTCACGCTCTTTGATCGTGAGACGCCGCATGTGGTCGGTGCCGCATGGCCCAAAGATGCGCCGACTGTCGCGTACCTGCCGACCTATGCCGTGTATCCTTTTCTCTGGACCGACGCAAAGCCTTCCCTCGTGCCATTGAGTCTTGATCTCGATGCGCAAGGGTTTGAAGGGCTTGACCTCGCTTTTGCCGCCTTGCACGGACCGGTATTGCCGCCGTCAGCCTTTGTGCCGCCGCCAGACTTGGGTGGCGCGTCAAAAGCGTATCGTTCGCCGCTCCTGTTCGCCGACGGCACGCCGGTACGTGATGCGGCAGAATGGCCGCGTCGGCGCCAAGAGATCCTGCGCGAGTGGCATGACCGTATGGGCGCGTGGCCGCCGCTGATCACCAATCAGGTATTGCATGTGCAGGGCCGCGAGCGATGCGAGGGGTTTGAGCGGCGCCATGTACGCTTCAACTGGCTGCCGGAGGAGAGCACGGACGGTTATCTGCTGGTGCCCGATGGCGAAGGGCAGCGGCCGGCTGTCGTGACGGTGTTTTATGAGCCTGAGACGGCGGTGGGGATCGGCGGCAAGCCCTATCGAGATTTCGCGCTTCAGCTTGCGCGGCGCGGCTTCGTGACGCTTTCGATCGGGACGCGTGAGGCGTCCGCGCGCCACGAATTCTCGCTGTATTGGCCCTCGTTACAAGACGCCAAGGTACAGCCGCTTTCGATGCTGGCCTACGCGGCGGCCAATGCGTATCAGGTCTTGGTGAAAGAGGCGTGTGTCGACCCCGCGCGTGTCGGGATCGTCGGCCACTCGTTCGGCGGCAAATGGGCGATGTTCGCCTCGTGCCTGTATGACCGGTTTGCCTGCGCTGTCTGGTCTGATCCGGGCATCGTGTTCGGCGAGGACCGTCCCTCGATCAACTACTGGGAACCGTGGTATCTGGGTTACCATCCCAAACCGTGGCGCGCGCGTGGTCTGATGACGCCGGAGAATCCCGGGCACGGACTCTATCCTGAACTGCGTGAAGCGGGGCTTGACCTGACCGATCTGCACGCTTTGATGGCTCCCCGGCCTTTCCTGGTCTCCGGCGGCGCGGAGGACCCTCCCGGACGCTGGGCCGCGCTGCGCCATGCGATCCGTGTCAACGCGCTGCTCGGCGCGACGAATCGGGTGGCCATGACCAACCGCTTGAAACACGATCCATGCGCCGAGTCGAACGAGCAGATCTACCGGTTTTTTGAACAGATGTTACGGCCGTAATGGAGGTGCCCTCGCAGACCAATAACGTTGCTGGCCGTGTGATCATCGGGCAGCGATTGCCGCAGGCCAGAAATGAGAAAAGGATAAAGACGTGATGAAAGATGCTCTGTCATTGGGTTGCATCTTGTCGTTTACAGCGGTGATGGCGCAGGATGAGGTGCAGCCGCTGGTCACCATACCGACGATCGATATCTCCGGTGAGACCAATCGGCATGTGATGGTCGCAGTTGGAACGGAGGAATTGTATCAGGGGCATGTCGACACACTGCTGATGCCGGATAACAAGACGATATTCTGCGCGTGGGCGGTCGGCCATGCGCGTCACATCGGGCCGCTGGCCAAGAGCGAGGATGGCGGTAAAAGTTGGGGCGGAACTATCCGTGTGCCGGACAACTGGTGGAACACCGCGAACACCCCGACCATACACCGGGTCGTCGACGGGAAGGGTAAAGCTCGCCTAATCGTTTTTGCCGGCGGTCTGGACTGGCGGCGTAAAGGTGAGCCACCATATCCGATGTGTCAGGCGGTGTCAGAAGACGAGGGCGCGACATGGACGCCCATGTCGCCGAACGGCGTAGATGGCGAGGTGCCACCCAAGAACGTTTGGTCCTTTGACCAGGGGCGCCGCATCGTGATGTGGACGGACTTGCCAGGCAAGGTCGTGCAGGCGGAGAGCGCGGACGGCGGGCTGACCTGGCCGGTACAAAAGGTTCTCTTCCGTGTGCCCGGTCGCTGGGCGCAGCCAGCGGTGATCCAATCGCCGGATGGCAAACGTTTGTTGATGTTGATGCGTGAAAACAGACGTGTTCGGCGATCGCTCTACTCAATCAGTGATGACAATGCGCAGACATGGTCCGATCCGCGTGATCTGCCAGCGTCACTGACCGGCGACCGGCATGTAATCCGCTACGCGCTTGATGGACGGCTCGTGGTGGTGATGCGCGATCAGGCGGATCAGGCACAGAATGCGTGGAAAAGCCCGACCGGACGGCAATACGTGGCATGGGTCGGAACCTTCGATGACATTGTGGAGGGACGCGAGGGCCAATATCGGATCAAGCTGCTGCATTGCCATGCGGGCGACTGCGGTTACTCTGGTTTGGAAGTGCTGCCCGACGGAACCTTTGTCGCCACGACCTATCTCAAATACTGGCCGGGTGACAGGAAAAATTCCGTGGTCTCAACTCGGTTTAGGCTGGACGAGCTGGATGCCTGCCTGAAACAAACCGCCCAGTAAGGTTGTAATTTGCGTTTAGCCAACGGATATTCGCGACTAAATGCGATTACTCTGCGCTATCTAAATACGCTTTCACCACCTTCGTGACAGATTCGCGATATAGGCGGTGATGTACCGCTGGCTGCGGATGGCCTCCAGGGCCTCCGTCGGGTGGCTTTGGTTCGCCCTGAGCCCCATGTGGGCGGTGGCGGGGCAAGACCAGCGCCCGTCTTCCGCGACGCCCTCCCTGCACCGGACGGCGATGCCCCCGAAAAACCTCTCCGCCATCAAAAAAGAGGTGGAGTCATACAAAAGGTTCAGGGCTCTTGTCGAAGAGGTAACCGAACTGTCTCTTGAGGCGTCACGCCTGCGCCACAAACGGGAATGTCCGCACCGCGCCGATCCGTAGACCGGAAGGCGAAGCGGCTAATCAGTGAATCAGGGATGCGCCCGGTTTGACCAGGGCGTTTTTATTTGAACGGTTTTTGTGCGGTGAGGGATCGCATGGCGT
>DAOTKE010000038.1:0-24353 GCA_035449085.1 Kiritimatiellia bacterium
AGTCGAGCGAGTCGATCACCACCATGCCCGGCGCGTTGACCTGCGGCGCGTCGGGAATCGTCGTGCCATTCATAGTCACGCGTCCCGAGCCCGTGTTGAACAGATGGGCACGCCGCGGGGCGAGGTACTCGGTGATCACGCGCTCGACCTCCTCGCGCGGGCGGTTGGTCGAAAAATACCTGTGGATCCCCCACTTGGCCATATCGAGATCGCCGTCCGTCCATGGGGAGGGATCGGCAGGGTCGGGGTCGATCTGCGCCGCGATCTCCCGCAGGCGGGTTTCGAAGACGCCGTTCACCGTGCCCGGCGGTTGCACCCAACGGTCCATCAGCGTTCGGATGCGGCGCATCAGCATCAGGCGGTTTTCCGGCACCTCGTAGATGATTTTATAGGCCACGTTGCCGCCGCCCGCAAAGCCGGCGGTCGTCACCAGCTTGTCATCGAAATAGCCCAGATTCACCCCATACGGATTGTTTGCCCCCGTCGCATTGAACACATGTCCCCAAGAGAGATCGACATCCCAGACCATCGGCCGCCATTCATCGGTCACACCGGTATCGCGGTACAGGTAGAAATTTTTGTGACCGTGGTCTGTATCGCTGTTGAGAAAACGGACGGCGATATAATTGACCGCGGCCGCAAGGTCATAGTGATCGCACGCATAGACTTGCCGCGCGTCGGCCGACCGCCATGATGCCAAACCATTCGTCAGGGCGTGGAGATCCTCCCATCCCTCCTCTTTGCGCGTCTTCTTTTCTGAACCCGTCACGTTGTCCGTATTGTAAATCTTGTACAGCGCGCCATCCGGATTGAGCCCGTTGCGCTCCAGCATGCGGTCATCGCCGTCTTCCACCATGTCCATTACGCCAAAGAAATCGGCATTGAGCTGTACGCGCACCGGAAAGGCGAAATGGTATGGCGTGCCGGCCTGCTGGCCGAGCCAGTGTGCGATCGTGTTGCGCGCTTTGGTCTTGTCCGCATAGTTCGAAAGCAGGTTGATGTCCTTGACACGCCGTTCACCGTCGCGCCACAGGAAACGCTTCTCCTTCGTGAAATCGAAGTCGTAGCTTTTCTTCGGGAATCCCGTCGATGACTGTCCGTGCCCCGAAATACCGATGTTGTCGTAAAAATGGTTGAGATAGTAACAGCAGGCACGCATTGCGGTTGCGGCCGGCCCATTGGTCGGGGCACCGGACACGAACCATTCCAAGACCGGGAGCTGGCTGGCTCCGGTCGAGGCATCCCGCGCCACCGTACCGAAGTACTGCGGTGCGTCAAGCGGGTCGAGATAGGCAGGCAACTTAGTGACCGAGCCCGCTGTGTCACGCGCTTCGAAGCGCCAGCGGAACATCTGACCGGGCGCAACACCGGCGGTCGGCAGGTTCGCGGAAAACACGCCGTCACCCGCCACCGCATCCGGCGCGACGCCGTCGTCACGCATCTGGATCGCCGCCGACTCCGCGTCCCACATCTTGCGATGGTAGACGTAAACACTGGCCAGCGGGTTCCGCGTCGGCATCGCGCGCACCGTCACGGTCAGCGGCGGACTGGCGGCATTCCCCAGCGGACGCGGCACATTCGGGTCTTCGGGCGTCGCATTGAACAGGAGCGGGCCCGCCGTGGGCGAGCTGTTGTCGCTGCCGGGCGTGGGCTCGGCCAGATAGCCGAGCACCAGGGTCTGGTCGATACTGATGGCGGACAGTTCGGCATCGAGATAGAAATCCGTGGAGGTGTTGGAGGCGTTGAGCCCTTGGATGGCCAAGACATTCGGCCCGGGCATGAACATCCCCGCGGCCGTGGCTCCCAGCGTAATTTCAATCTCAGGCGGCGCGCTGGGCTTGTCAAACGCCGATTGGGACTTGCTGTTCCACGCCAGCGGATCCGCGGAAAAGTTGGCACGCAACACCTCGACACCATTGATAAAAGCGACAAAGCCATCCTCGTAGCGGACACGCAACGTGATCCCGGCAATGTCGGCGGGCGAGGCCACTGTGAACGTCTTGCGCACAAGCAGCGAGGTGTTGATGTTATAGAGCGCCGACTTGATGTTACCGGAGGGCGACGTGCCATACGTGTACTTGTTCTGGTTGTCCCAGCCGACCGCCATCTGGGCGGCGGCCCAAGGCGTATCGTTGAAAGCGGGTGATACGTTCCAACCGCCGGGCTGACCCTGTCCGACCTGTCCCGACGCATAGGCCGTCCCTGAATAGACGGCGGCACCTTCGGCAGGTGTGATGACACGATAACGGATGACAGAGCCAAAGGGTATCAGCGTCGAGACGTTGACGGCCCTTCCTCTTCCGTAAGAGACATCCGGCGGCAAAGCCGGAAAGGAAGGCGCGAACTCGTCCACCAAGAGGGGCTGCCCCGTCACGGGATCGGGCCGGTAAAGGCCGAGGTATTCACCGCTTTTGGAGAGGCTGAAGGAGGCATGGAGCGGCTGAAGCGGATCCACGCGATTCTTGCCCGACGCCCATATCAGCAACTGCCCCTGCGCCGCGATCGACACCGCAGGCACGCGCCACTGGGTTTTGTTGTTGGCCTTGTCAGTCAGCCACCAGCCATCCAGCACGACCGCCGCATCGCCGTCGTTGTAAAGCTCGATCCAGTCCTCACGGTCGCCGTCCTCGTCGCGGATACCGTTCTCGTTGTCCGCCAGCACTTCCGCAATGTGCACGCCGCCAAATGCGCGTGCACAGAGCAAGACACCAACAACCAGAATCCGCATCGTGTGCAGGTATGTGGAGAACCTTCCCATGCCTCATCATCCTTCATCGCGCCCTATCAGCGAGCGGGCAACCGGCGGCGGTACGTGTCTTTGTAGAGCCCGATCTTGTCGAACGAGATCGGCTCGAAGGCCGGCAGCTCTTTCAGCAGGCGCGCGCCGCGGCGCAGCGCAAGGTCGCCGGCCGCGCGGTCGGCAAAGCCGAGATCGACCGGCTTGTCGGCCGTGCCCGCCAGATGCGCGAAGCCCTTGACCCCCTCGGCCGTCGCGATCCCGTTGGTCGCGCCCGCAGTGTTCACCACCAGGTTATCGGCGATCTCGAACTTGTCGAGCAGCTTTTTGACGTTGCCGTCGAAATCACACACCTTGCGCGTGCAGTCGACGAACACATTACGGCGAATCGGATTGTAGAGCGGCTCGCGTGGCGAATCGTTCATGATGTTGGCGAGACGCGGATAACGCTCACTCCACGGCGGCTGGGTGTAGTTGAGAGCCTGGGCTTTCGCCTCTAATTTCCAGCTCGGATCGTTGGGGTTGTTCCACTGCTTCCAGGTCATGCCGCGCGAATCGATGTGCAGGCCGATCGGACAATCCACCACCAGGTTGTTGATCACCGGGTTGTCGCGTCCGCCGCCGATCATCAGCGCCCGTCCGGCACGGTAAAAGACATTGCCCTCCAGCGTGTCGCCGCAGTCGCAGTCGTCCAGATAAATGCCCATCGTGTTCACGTGCTTGTCGTCGCCGCCGCCGAGGTCGTGGATGAAGTTGTGGCGCAGGATGTTGCCCTGGCTGGTCCAGTCGCGCCCGGTGTAGAAGGCGCCGGCGTCGCCGGTCTCCATGACGACGCGGTAGATCTCATTGCGCTCGAAAAGATGCTCGTTGCCGCCGTAGAGAACCGCATTGTGCGGGGCATCATGAATACAGTTGCGGCGCACAATCTGGCCGCAGCCCTGCGCGCCGATGCCGGGCGCGTAAGTCCGCTGAAAGAGTCCGTAGTGGTGTACGTGATTGTTCTCGGCCAGATTGCCGGCCGGCGTCAGCGTTTTGCGGTCGCCGCCGTTGAGCTGAATCCCGAAGGTGCCGAGGTTAAAGAGGTCGCAGGAGCGCACCGTGTTGGCGCGGCCGTTGACCGAGATGCCGCCGCCGGCGAAGTTGGCGACCACACAGCCGGCGATCTCGACCTGTTCGGCGTCCTGCAGCGCGAGGCCCGAGGCGTGACCGAACTCAAAGGCCAACTCGATGAAGGCCAGATGGCGCGCGCCATCGATCTTGACCAGCGGCTCGGTCAGCGTGGCCAGGACAATCGAGGCGTCCTTGAGCGGGCCATCCGGATAGAGATAGAGACGTTTGGCCGTGCGGTCCAGATACCATTCGCCCGGCGCATCCAACTCCTCCAGCACGTTCAAGGCGAAAAAGCGTCGCTTGGCCGCGCCCCACGTTCCTCCCATGATCCCGTAGTTGTGCGGGGCGGCCAGCGTGATGACCCGCTTGTCGCGGTCGTAGGCGGCCACGCGGATCACCTCGTCAAACCAGTCGTGCGTCCAATAGCCGAGCAGCCAGACCCCCTGTTCGAGATTCCAGCGCGCGGGCCGCGGGTCGTCGAACTCAAACGCGCCGGGGCGCGCCTTGCGCAGCGCGGGATCTGGCGAGTCGGGTTTGGGCAGGCCAGAGTCCACCGCCTTGGAGAAACGGGCCCAGCCGGCTTCGGGGGCATCGGCGTTGGGCCAGCGCGCCAGGGTCATCGGACGGCGGTCGACATAGAGCCAGGGGGCCGCCGGCACGCCGCGGTAGGCGGTCTTGAACGGCGGGAATGCGTCGGATACCCGATGCGACAACTCGCAGACCCGTACCTTGCCGCGCACCGCAGGATCAAGCCGCGCCAACACCGCAGGATCGGTCACCGTCGTGAAGGCGGCGGCATCCAGCGTCACGCCGCCATGCAACCGCGCCTGTCCACGCTTCTGCGCGCGATAGACCACCGGCGCACCTTCGCTGCCACTGTCTTCTGCCTTCAGTTCAAACGCCTTCTGCCGCCGATAGACGCCCGGCCCTATCAACACCGTGACCGCCTCATTGCCCGCCAAGGCACCGCCTTTGCGGGCGGCGCGGATCGCATCGCGCGCCTGCTCCAGGCTGTGATACGGACGGCGGCGGCTACCATCGCCGTCCGCGCCGGCATCCGCCGCCACATAAATCTCCCGTTCCGCCAAGGCGCACGCCGCCGCCCCCGACACCAGCCACACCGCCACCATTCGCAAACCCATGCTCAGCGTCACAGTCCCTCCTCAGCCCTTTTCACTTCGCCCAACTCTTTGACAATATCCGGCAGATCGGCATATTTCCGCCATTGGCTCAATGACGCCCAGCTTGACAGCAGGGAGCCACCGGCCCATGCCTGGATAACTACACCTTTCAGTTTCGCCCCGCTGAGCCGTTCGCGGCCCCGCAAGGAATAATAGTAGTAAGTTTGCTCTTCAATCTCGTCGGACTGCACGGTCACGCGCACGACCTTGCCGGGCTCCAGTGTGACCGTCTGCTCCTTCTTGTCGACCACCAGATCCCGGTTGCCGGAGGCTTCACCGATGTAAAAGGCCTTCACCGTGACAGGACGGGTTTCAGTGCCCAGCACCCGCATTTCGATGCCGTATGTCAGCGACCTTTTTTTGGCGCGATCAAAATACCACTGGCCGCTTGAATCGCCAGACTGCCCCACGCGCGTGCAGCGCATGAACAATGAGGGCTTGGCATCCGCAGTCACCGCACCGTCGCCGGCCGAGGACGCGACGGCCGGGCGCAGCATGGACGACGCGAGCGCAATTTTTTTCCCGCGCAACTTCCCGCCGTTTCGCCTGACTTGGCGGATCATGAATGTCTTAACCACTGAGGGGAACACTTCGACGGCCACCGGCTCGGCATCCTCCGGCAGCTCATAAAACGCACAGTACAGTTTGGTGAATCCGGGCTGCAGCCAATCGACCCCCGCGAACAGCGCGCCCTCGGGAATGTAGTATTGCGCGAAACCGCGCTCGGTCTGGATGAAGGATCTTCCCTGCCGGTCATACAGCGTAGGGGACGGGACCTCAACAGGCACGTTCGAGTCGTTCCTGACGCGGTAGGTGACAAAAACGAACTGACCGTCGGTCGTCAAAGCGTCACCGACACCTTCGCGGCGCGGCAGAATCTTATTTCCCAGCGCGTCGACCGACTCGATCGACCAAGTCGTGTCACCTTTGAGATCAGTCGGCGCATCGCCAATCGCTTGATCGATCATCAACACCGCGCTATCACGATACGTGACTTCGTCTGAGGATCCTGACTCGACATATCCGGGGCCCATCCGCTCGCGCCTGAAGACGACCCTGATCTCGCGCGGCACATAGGTGACATCGGCAACGTACGCGCGATCCGTTTCACACAAGGCGTCCAGTTTCGCCTGAACCGTGATCCCGTCCTTCCGTTTGAGCGTAACGATGCCACCTTCCACCTTGACAAGCGAGGCTTCGATGACACTGCCGCCTGTCCGACTCGTCCACGTGCGCATCTCATGGTCCGCGCCGACCGCGCAAGCCAACATCAGCCCTATCGCACAGATCATGGGTCGCATGAGTATTCTCCATTATGATGGGGCCAGTGTAACAGATTGCGTTTTCAGCAACCAAGCCCTTTCCTGGGCCCGTCAGAACGAGAGCAGCATCTGCCAGATAAACATTGCGCCGCCCGCATCCGCCGCACGCCAGACCCGCTCGGCCAGTTCCTCGCTACCCTGCAACGGGGCACCCAATTCGCGCCGCCGCTCTTCCCATGGCACGCACACACCTGGAGGGCGCCCAATCGCCACCGGCCACGTGTGCGCCGTCGTGACCGTGCTGGGCGCAACACGCAATGGTTCGGGCGCAGGGTCAGACTGCCCGTAGACGCCGTACTCGTGGGCGGCTTCGACCAGCGCCCGCATATTTTCAGGGCGCGTGTCGTTCTGCATGATGGCGCTCGCATCCAGAATGTAGCCGCCCTCCCGGCCTATCGTGCCGATCAGCGCACGAACCTCCTGACGCACCTGGTCCGGCGTGCCGATCGCAAGCGTGACATTGTTCAGACCGCCGCTCAACGCAAACTTGTCGTGCAACTTACGGTGAGTCAGCAGCGGATCGCCGCGGTCGATGTGATACACGATACTACGGTCCGGCAGTTCGCGAAAGGCCTCGAGGTGCGCATCCCAATTGCCTTCGGCATAGAACATCGTCTGGTGCCCGCCGCGCCACAGCTCCTCGATGATCGGGCGCACTGTCGGCCAGTAGATGTTCGTAAACTGGTCGGGGCGCACGAACGGCACGCAGCCCCGATGCATCCAGTAGCCGATCGGCAGTTGCGACGCAGGGTCGGCCGTCGTCGCCGCAACCCAGTGGAGATGCGGCATGAGCGCTTCGCATGCCCGCATCACCTTTTCGGGCCGCTCAAAGAGATCCAGGGTCAGCCCGATGTAGCCGCGCAGCTTGTCGCCGAGGATATCCAGCGGTGCCTTGAAGATGCCGGCGAGCGCGCCCGGCATACCGCATTCGCTGCGCAAGCGGGCACAGTGCGGGCCGAAGGCCTGAAAATACTGCGTCATGGCGACAGCAGCGGAGACCAGCGCGGCGTTGTGCCGGAAGGTCACGGGCTCGCCCGCCGCCGCGATCACGCGCGACGCGCGCGGCAGCCACACCTCGTACAAGAAAGCCGTCGGGTCGTCGATCAGACGATCATACTCATCCTCACGCATGAAGGCCGCCTCTTCCGGCGGCTCCCGGTATTGGAAGCCACAGTCCGGCGGCACGTCCACCCCCGGCACGCCGTAGTAGCGCACGCCGGCCGCGTCGGTGATGCCGGTCCAGACGTACACCATGCTCGCGGGCACGGCGTCCCAGTCATAATCCTTACAGCAGCGGACCATCGCCTCAAAGGCGTCGGGGTAATGCTGCGCCAGTTGCTGGCAGGTGTAGCCCGCATGGCGCCCCGTGAACTCCGCCGCGAACGGCCGCACCGGCACCCGGTCCGGCTTGAGATTGTTGAGCGCGGTCACATACCGCCGCAGCCGCGCCTGATAAAGGGCTTCCATGTCCTGAGCCATGAGCTTCTCCTTCCGTCGTTGAACGTTGCGCGTTGCGCGTTGAACGTTCTCTCCCCCTTACGCCTTCAGTCCGCCCAGCCTTCCGTCCAGCCGCGCTGTGTCTTTCACGATCTCATCCCAGGTCACGACCCGGCCGGTGTCGGCTGCCGTGCGTCCCAAGATCGTGATGAGGTTGCTCTGCACGCTGGGGGCGACGGTGGTGTTGGAGACATCGCCCGCCAGAATCGCGGCATGGAACGCAGCGACGTTAGCGGCGGCCCCCTCGGCGTAGATCTGTTTCGTCTCGCCGCCACGGTAGAACACGCCCTCGCCGCCGCGGATCATGACGTTGCCGCCGTAGGCCGTCTCCAGCACCCCCTTCTCGCCGAAGACACGGCAGAGAATCCCCTCCGCCGTTCCGTGGCCGTCAAACTGGCGTGAGTTGAACGTCACCGCCACGTCGTCGGGATACTGGAAGATGACCGAGAAGGTGTCGCGGCAATCACCGATATCCACGCGCACCTTGCGCGCGCCGGTGCCGTAGGCGCGTAACGGCGGCTTGCCGAACACCCAGCCCATCACGTCGAGCGCATGGATGTTCTGCTCCGTGATGATGTCCCCGGAAAGCGCCTTGTCGAACACCCAGTTCCGCAGTCGCGACTCCTGCGTCCCCGCGTCGGGGTGGATGTGGTGCTTGCCCAGCCGCCCGCACTGATACGAGGCCTCGCCGAACGCGAACGCGCCGATGGCCCCGCCGTGGACACGCGTGACCGCCTCCAGATAGAACGGGTTGACGCGCGTCTGGAAATCGACAAGGAACACGCACTTCGCCGCCGTGGCCTTCGCGCCGCTGGCTTCGATGCTCCGGCACCCCGGCACATCCACGGCCACGGGCTTGGCGACATAGACGTGGCACCCGGCGTCCACCGCGTCGGCCGCCTGACCGGGGTGAAAATACGGCGGCGACATCACGGCCACCGCTTCCGGCTTGAGATCCAGCAACCGCTTGTACCCGTCGAGGCCAGTGAAACAGCGTTCCGGCGGCACACCGTGCTTCGCGGCCAGGCTGTCCACACGATCCTGGAAGTAGTCATGAAGCCCGATGATCTCGTAGCCGCCGTGCTTCCGAAACAGGTTCGCCATGAACGCTCCCCGTCCGCCGCATCCGATGAGCCCGAGCTTGATCTTCGGTCCGTTAACCGTGGTCGCCTGCTGGCCCAGCGCGGACATGTCGACCAGCGCCACACCCGCCGCCGCTCCCGCGCCCGCCACAAAATCCCGCCGCGAGAATACGTGGCGGGACACCTGTTTCATCGTCTTCTGTATTCGATTCATGGTTTTACCTGTTCACTTGAACGTTGAGCGTTGAGCGTTCATGCTTCCCCAGACCGGTTCTCATCCTCGGGGCTGGCTCAAGGCTTCGGCCTTCTCAAGATCCCAGAAGTTGATCAGGCGTTTGTGATCGGGCGTCTTGTTCGTGGCCGGATCGAAACCTCCGTAACACTCGTCATAGTACCAGTTCGACAGGACGACACTCTTGGGGCACCGCTGCATGAACTCGGGATGATGCCATCCGTAATCGCTCCACGCCCACGGACGGGCACCGAGCGCCTCCACCGTCCGCACGCAAACGCCGGGCCAATGGCATCACTTTGAGGATAACACCGCCATCTTACGACTTTTGAACCCCATCGTCAACGGAAGCGGGTGCGTTTCAACTTGGTTTCTGGTGCTACATCCTGTTGACAGCAAGGTGAAGAAAATATACCGTTGGAAGTGGCTGGATGGTGGGCGCGGACTCAGCGCCTGAAACTATTCTAGCCCAGTAAAAAGTAAGGGGTGAATGGTGGCCGTGTCAGGGCACTCAGGGAGGCGGTCATATGAGAATGGGATATCGGTTTCGGTTAGGATTGGTCGTGGCGGGACTAGCGACGCTGGGTGAGGCCTCGCAGCCGATCGTCGGGCTTCTTGAGCACAGCGATCCGAAACAAAGCCTGAAGGGTGATCCCGAATGGGATGCGCGCTTCCGAACGCTGATCAGCAGTGCTGATGGCACAGAGCAGCCTTTCTACTGGTATGATCCCGGCGTGGATGCCCCTGTTCCGCTGGTCGTTGTCTTGCATTCATGGAGCGCAAGCTGCCGCTGGCGATCCCCTGCAACCAGTGTGATTGACCATTGTAAGAAGCAGGCATGGGCCATGGTTTATCCGAACTTCCGTGGGCCAAATGTTCGTCCGGAGGCCTGCGGCAGCGATCTTGCCGTGCAGGACATCTTGGATACGATCGAGTGGGCGAAGAAAACCCGCCCGATCGATACGGATCGTGTGTACATCATCGGTGGTTCGGGGGGTGGATACATGTCGCTGTTGATGGTTGGACGGCATCCGGATGTCTTTGCCGGTGCCGCAGCGTTCTGTCCAATCACCGATCTGGCGCGTTGGCAGGCCGAATCGACCGAACGAAAAAACCGCTACGCTAACGATATCGTCGCTGCCTGTGGCGGCCTCCCGTCGGAGCGAGGAGAAGAATACGCGAAGCGCTCGGCACTCACCTACCTGCCACGTGCGCGGGGTGTGCCGGTTTACATCGCCACGGGCATTCATGACGGGCATACCGGCAGCGTGCCCGTCGGCCATTCGATTCGCGCATATAATGCGCTGGCGGACGAGCAGGATCGTATTGCCGAAGCAGATATCGCCATGATCGAGGCCAAAGAGTGCGTCCCGGAAGCCCTGCAGAGCCAGGTGACCGACCCGTTTTATGATCAGAAAAGGAGGGTACACCTGAGAGCGACCTCGGCCAGCGTTCGGCTCACCCTTTTCGAGGGTGGCCATGCGGGTAATAATGCGGCAGGACTCGACTTCCTCTCACGTCAGCGAAAGGGATGCAGGGTGGATATGTCGCTGCCCGGACAAGCAGGAGCAGGTGCCCGCGGGAAATTCGGGGAATCCGCCCGGATTACGGAATGAGGGCGACTTGCGCCGATCTTGGGGATGCGTTATAACAAGCGGCACAGAGCCGAATGGCGAGGAGGTACGTGATGCGCGTGTTGGTTCCTTTGGCAGACGGGTTTGAAGAGATTGAGGCAGTGACGGTGATCGATGTCTTGCGGCGCGGCGGGATCGAGGTGGTGTCGGCTGCGCTGGGCGACAACCGTTCGGTCGCGGGATCGCGCGGCGTGACACTGTTGGCCGACGCGATTTGGGACGAACTGGAGATCGACTCCTTTGACGCCATCACGTTGCCGGGCGGCGGGGTGGGCACCGAAAATCTGGCGGCCGACAGGCGGGTTATCGCCGCAGTCCGGTCGTTTGCCGAGGCGGACAAGTTCGTGACCGCCATCTGCGCGGCCCCTACAGTGCTGGCGCAGGCCGGCGTGCTCAAGGGGCGCCGTGCCACCTGCTATCCTGCCTGCGCGGATGCATTGGGCCAGGCGTACGATGATGCGCCGGTGATCGCAGACGGTCGCATCATCACGAGCCAGGGGCCGGGCACGGCCATGCTTTTCGCGCTGGTGTTGATCCAGCATTTCGCCGACGAAGTGACCGCGCGTAAAGTCGCGGACGGGCTGCTGGCGGCGTTCTAACGGGGCGGCGGCAGTACCGCTCGTCCCGCATGTGAACGCTGCCGCCCGCGCTCACTTCTGTTCGTCCGGCGTCTGCTGATCCCCGTCCTCATCGTTGGTCTCACGGCCATCTTCATCCTCGTCATCGGCTTGTGCGGGCAGCACGCGGATGGTTGCGGGGGCGTGATCGGGGTAGGAGAACGTCAGGGTCGCTTCGGGTTGCTCCAGCAGGGTTTTGACGGCCTGCGGGGTCAGCGACAGGGCGACAAGCATGCCAGACCTGGACTTGAGCGGTTGCGGCGTCACGGTCATCCCCTCAAGTTTGGGTGCCCAGGTCAACAGCGCGGGATCGGCCGAATCGGTGTCGGTCCGCAGCAGGAAGCGGTTCAGGGTCGGACGGGCCAAGGCCCGCAAATAGAGCTGGCCCGGCTTGACCGCCAGGCGCTGGCCAACCTTGGTGTTGATTTTGAGCAGGAGCGTGTCATGACGTCCCGCGATGCCCGTGATTGGCAGCAGGAGATGTGTTTCGGCGTGAACGTTGGTCAGCGCCTGTAAGGCAACCGTCAGAGTGTAAGCGCCTGGCGGCACGGCGTTGGTGGCCAGCACTGCGGTCTGGTGCAGCGCGTGGTTGGTGGTGGCGAAGACCGGCGCTTCCAGCCGCAAACGCGGATCGGTCGGGGTCAGCACAAAAGTATTGGTCCAACACGCTGTGGCTAGATCCGGTGCACGCAGAACCAAATCTTCCGCAGGCAGCCCGTCAAACAGCGGTATGACGGTGCCCGTCTGCTGGAGCAAGATACGGTTGCGTGAGGGCGCGCCCATTGTGACCCAGAGCGCCCGTTTGAAATATCCCCGGATACCGGTCAAGTCGAGGGTCATCGTGATGCGGGCACAGCCCCCCGGAGGGACAGACATGGTGTCCACCGAATATGTGATGCAGGAACATGTGCGGCGCAGACTGCTGATGGCGAGTGTCTGTGTCGTACGGTTAGTCAGAACGAAAACGCTCTGCGGTCGCTCGAGAGGCGTGACTTCCCCAAAGGAAACGACATTCGTTCCCACCAGCTCGAGGCTGGGAACTTCGTCTGGCTTCACACGCCGCTGTCCAGAAATACGTCGTACCCGCGTACCCTCCTGCGGTTCTTCGGCATGACCCGGATGAATGGCCGCAAGAACCCAGAGAACCATTACAAGAAAACGTTTCATACTCCTCCAGAGCGAAAAAACACCATTTCTTTAGTGTACTGTAAGGAGGCATGTCAGCGCAACATGCAGAAAAGTGCTTTCGAAAAGTGCTGACGGGGGACAATAATTTCCGGTTTCCCCAAGAGCTTCCCGTAACTTTTGTTCCCCACAACTTCTGCTTGCATCCTGCATGCGTTCCTCTCACAATGGCCACCATAGCACTTGAAAAAGGGGGGGATATGCGCGGTTGTCTGCTTGTGACGCTGGTGTGCGGCTTGTTGGCTGGGTGGGGACGCGCTGCGGCGCCGTCGGATCCGTCACTGTTGCTCTGGTTGCCATTCGACGAGGGGCGCGGCACCTTTGCCGTCGACCGCTCGGACAACCTGCTGGAAGCCGAGCTTTCGCAGCTCCGCTGGGCCACGGGCTCGTTCGGGACCGCCCTGCATTTCAGCGGCACCAACGCTTTCGCTGAATTGCCGCCTGTGCCGGGACTCAACGGTGCCACGCAGTTCACCCTGTCGGTCTGGGCCACATGGGAAGATCCCGCGCCGCGCCGCTATCCGAACTTGCTCACCTCGCACACTTGGAGTCCGGGCGGCCTGATGCTGTTCGTTTCCGACAACGCTTGCTCGTTCCGTCTCGGTCGTCCCGGTGCACGTGCCGGGGAGGCGGGACCGCAGTGGGCCGAGACGGGGGCGCACTTGCTTGGCCCATTGCCGCAGCGAACCTGGACGCACCTCTGCGTGACCTTCTCGTTGCCGCATCTCGTCACCTACGTGAACGGCAAGCCCGTGAGCCGAGCGACCTGGTCGTATCCGGTTGAGGCCGGCGCTTTGCGCTTGGGCGGCTGGCTCGGAGCGGTCTCGCATCACGGCCTGCTCGATGATCTGCGCATCTATGGGCGCGCATTGTCTGAAGGAGAGGTCGTTGCGCTCGCCTCAGCGGATGGCCGTTCCAGCGCCGCATATACGCTGATGGATGACGTCGCCTCCACAGAGCCGCCGGCGGCCCGTTTCCGAACCCGATATGCCGAACTGGCAATCGATGCCGCCGGCCAGGCCGTCTCGTTGCGCAATCGGGCGTCGGGCCGTGAACTGCTGGCGCGCCCCACTCCGTTGGTGAGTGCACGTCTGAAGGACGGTCGCCGGCTGGTGGCACGGCGCCTCGCCGTGCAGGGTAGCCGGTTGACCTTCTCTTTCCCGCGCGGTCAGGGCGACGCCGACCTGGAAATCGATGCCCGACGCGGTTTCCTGACCTTCACGGTTCGCGCCCTGACGCTCTCGAATGCGGTCGCGCTCACCTTCTGCGAGCTGCCGGCTGCGACGTCTGCCTATCGTGGCGACATGGCGAACATGCTCTCGGATGACACCGATGCCGTCTGCCTGCGCGGCTACGAACTGCCGGTCGAGACCGAGCTCCGGGGGGATGTGCTGAAGGTGTCCACGACGGCGGCACATGGGCTCACCGGTTGGCGTGCCGGACTCGCTGCGGGCCCCAAAGACCGGATGCCGGAGATGTTGCGCGCGATGGCCCTGCATGCGGGTGTGCCGTTCTCGCGCAGCGGTGGGCCATGGGCGCTGGAGGCCGAGTCGGTACGTGGCTCCTATCTCTTTGCCGACCTCGCGTACGCCGCGACCGATGACTGGATCGATATTGCGCGGCGCGGCGGCTTCTCGACGATCCACCTGCACGGCTGGTGGCAGACCCTTGGCCACTATGCGGTGCGCACCAACTACTTTCCGCGTGGCTTGCCTGACATGCAGGACGCGGTCCGCCGTATCCATGACGCCGGATTACGCGCCGGCATCCATACGCTGACCGCGTGTATCGATCCAAACGATCCCTGGATCACGCCGGAGGCGAGTCCGCATCTGATCCCGTTCGACAGTTACACACTGGCCCGCGCGCTTTCACCGGCCGACACCGTACTGTACGTCAATGAGCCGCCCTCTGCGCGTCATGACACGGTCTTCACCTACTCCGGCAACGGTAATGCGATCCGCATTGGCAGCGAGATCATTCAGTATGCCGAGATCTCGCGTGAACCGCCTTACGCTTTCAAGGCGTGTAAGCGCGGGGCTTTCAAGACACGGCCAGCCGCCCGTGCTGCAGGCGCACAGGCCGATTATCTGCAGCAGCGCTACATCGCCTTCTACCCGCAACCCGACTCGCCGCTGGCGGATGATCTCTCGGCATGTATCGCGCACGTGTTCAATGCCTGCAAGTTAGACCAACTCTACTTCGACGGTTCTGAAGGCATGATGAGCCGGTATGGAATCGACGCCATGCGCCACAACATCATGCGTCGTTTGGAAGGCGACCCGGTGATCGAGGCGAGTTGCTACGGTACGCACAACTGGTGGTTCCATTCGCGGTTGGGCACGTGGGATCATCCTGTCTGGGCGGCGAAACGTTTTCAGGACGACCATGTCAAAGTGTGCAAGCGGTATCGCAACACCGATCTCCTCGGGCCGCAAATGGGTTGGTGGGCGCCACGCATGGCGACACCCTACGCGCGCGGCCATCATCTGGACGAGATGGAGTATTTCGCCTGCAAGAATCTGTCGCTGGATGCCGCGATGTCCATTCAAGGCGTTAATGTCAATCACGCACCGCTGCCGGTGCATCTGGAACGTCAGTTCACGTTGCTGGGCTGGTACGAACGCCTGCGTCTGGCGCGCTATTTTGATGATGCTACCGTGGCGCGCCTCGACGGAGTCGGCGCGGAATTCCGTCTGCGGCAAGACACCGACGGCGTGTGGCGTTTCACGCCGATCACGATGCACACGCAGCGCGTCACCGGCCCGGATGACGGCTCTGCGGCCTGGCAGGTCTTGAACCCCGCCGCGCAGCAGCCGTTGTGCGTGCGCGTAGAGGCGCTTTACGCCGCCGCACCGGCGGACGTCCCTGGCGCTAAACCGCTGGTGAGCGCGGACGAGTTTGCCGCTCTCAAAACCTCCACAGCTTCGTCGGCCGTACGGCTCGACCTTTCGGAGGTAACCGACGATACGCGCGGTGGCCCGCGTAACCTGCGTCTGCGCGCGGGTCATAGCGGTACAACGGCGACGGGCGCTTGGGCGCGTGCGGCGCTGTCCTTCCCTGCTCCTTACCGTAACATCGGTGGTACGGGCGCTTTCGGTCTGTGGGTCAAGGGCGACGGTTCAGGTGCGCTGCTCAACGTGCAGCTTGGGTGTCCGCGCGAATTCATGGGCGCACTCTCCGACCACTATATCACGCTCGATTTCACCGGCTGGCGCTATGTGACGTTGTTGGCGCGCGAACGTGATACCGCACGCATGGACGAGTTTGTCTGGCCCTACCGGGGCACCGGCTCGCATGCGCTGTTCCGTACGAATCTGGATATGGCCCACATCGCGCAGGTCAGCTTCTACCTCAACGCCGTGCCGCCGGGGGGTGGTGTGGACGTGACGGTCAGCCCCGTGCAGGCACTGCCGGTGTTGCCGGTCAAACTGGAGCGGCCGTCGCTGACCGTCAATGGTCAGCGCTTGACCGTGCCCTTCACATTGGTCTCCGGCGAATTCGCCGAACTGGAACCCGACGGGATCTTCACGCATTACAGCGAGCGGGGCGATCCATTGGCACGCGTGGTGTGCGCGCCGGATGCGCGTCCTGTCGTGCGCCCGGGGGCCAACGCGCTGACTTGTGCCGGCGGGCGCGCTGAAGTCTCGGTGACGACATTCGGCACGCCATTCGGGACGCAGCGGCCGCGCCGTGCGGTCGACTGGACGCATCTGAAACGCGAGTACGAGATGCCGTACGTCGTGCTGGCATCGAACGACGTCAGCCGTGCCGCGTGGGACGTGGCCGTCCGGCCTGGCGAGCGTGCCGCGCTGGAGATCGAGCTGTGCGGTGCGATGTCCGAGCCGCAACTGAGCATCGGCGGAGAGACGGTGCGTTTCCCTGTGACGCTGAAGGCGGGCGAACGCCTGATCTGCCGCGACCGCCGTTCGTGGCAGGTGTTGGACGCGAAGCGCACGGTGTTGGCCGAGGGCCGTCTGGCGAACAAGGTGCCGCTGCTCAGTTCCGGTGCCACCCGTGTCGAATTCATCGGTTCAGGACATGACCGCGCGCAGATCAAGCTGGTTAAGGTGTATGAGACCTCTTCGCTCTGGCCGTGGTAATGGGGCGGGAAAGAACAGCCCCACTCTCAGCACTCAAGTGAGCCCCCAATGTGCGGTGATAGTCGCCGGTTGCCATGAAACAGGCAGGCACAAACGCGCCACCTGTGACCGGGGCGTCGTCTCCAGACGCCAAGGTTGCGCTGTTCCGGTCGTTGTTCTGCGGTCGCGAAGATGTGTATGCACGCCGCTTTGAGAGTGCGAAGTCGGGGCGCTCTGGATACCCACTGTCGCGCGTGGAACCCCTTGAGCACATCGTGCAGGTGCGGCCCACGAGTTTTCGTGTGTCCATCGGCCTGATGGAACAGGACGCGTCACCCGCCTTCAATGTGGTGTGCGACGAACTTTGCCCGGTATGCCGGACGGCTTCATCGCCGACACGACGGCAAACAGGAGGTGCGGGTGATGGATGACGCAGATCTCCAGGCGCCGATGCTGGCGCGGACGTTCGGTCGCCGTTGTCGTGGGTATGAGGCTATCGGCGATCGAATCATGTTGCGCTTAGCGCAACGCCCGGTTGGCCGGCTGAGGTCGCAGTGCCGGTGGAGCCGACGTGGCAGGAGACCTACGCGGCCAGTGCGCGGCGCTTGCAGGAGCATGGGTTTAGGGTGATGCGCAGACTGGCTGGAGACGTGTGCGAACGGCTTGACGAGGTGCTGGACGCCATACGTCGGAGGGTTGCCCATTGCCGACTCTAAGCCGACTTCACGACCCGGCTCGACTCGCGCCGAATCTAGTCGCTTCAGGCCGAATCAGGTCGTGCCCGTTTTGCCTCCCATGACCGCTCGCTTGCCTATAGGGTGACAGGATTTTCATAAAAAACCATTTTTTGGTCATTTTGCTGTTGACACGGTTGTTGGCCTGCGCTACTGTCACATTGTGACATCTGAAGCACATGCCGGTGCCTGATGCATAGAGGAGGCTTTCAAACATGAAAAAACAAGATCCAGCAAGTGAGGCCGTGCCCCCTTCTGCGGGACAGTCAGCGTGTGTGATCGTAGAGGTACGCAGAGCACTGGGCATGACGCAGAGCGAGTTTGCCGATGTGCTCGGCGTATCGGCCCGCGCCGTCCAAAGCTATGAGCAGGGATGGCGGGCAGTCCCCTTCTCGACGTACCTCCACATGTTTGCCGTTCTTGCCTCCGCGCGTCGTTCGGCGCTGGGGGACAAGCCGTGCTGGGAGGTGACGGGATGCCCCGAATCGAAACGCGCCGCATGCCGATCGCCTCGCCTGAACAGCGGACTCTTCTGCTGGCTGGTTGCAGGACGATCGTGCGGAGGCCGTGGCGGTCGCAAGAAGGGTCAGCCGCAGTGTGCAGACTGTCCGGTCATTCGAAGACTGCTTGCCGGGTCAACAAGAGACTCTCAGCGTTCGAGGTGAAACCCAGTCAGAAAACAGGAGGTTATTAAGAACACACAACAATTCCAACGTGATCCACCTTGTGGACAGTGGGCTGGATTTGTAGCCCTGATACTGGCCACTGTTGCGGCTCACGCCGCAGTGCCTGAAGGACGCAGCCTTGACATCGAGTGCCAAGGCACGGCCATCACGCTTCATTGGCTCGGCATCCTGAATGCGCCATACGAGGCGCACGCGCGCGACCCGCTCGCCCAGGATGACTGGGATCTTCTGGATATAGTCTTGGGAGCAGACGGCCCGACCACATACCTGGTGCCACCCAGTGACTCGCGCGCGCGCTTCTTTCGCGTTCTGTTCCCGCAGCCGACCGTTGCGGCCGGCGAGCCTGCATTATTGACTCAAACGCAAAGCGCGACGATCGACGTGGCCGGCCTGTACTACTACGCAGGCGACCAGATACGGGTCGGCGGCGTTCTGCTGAGCAACACGGTATTCGTCAACTCGTCCCTCCTGCGTGCAACCCTGCCGACGGGACTTCCTGCCGGACGCTACGACATCGAGATTGTCAGCGGGGGCAGCGGGCAGGTTTTGGCGGTGCTGCCCGCAGCGCTGGAGTCCGTCGATCCGGCGGAAGACCCGTACCGGATGCTCCTGGAGCCTCCCGGCTGGCCGCCGGCAGGCCCCGGTGCAAGCGGCAAAAAGGGGGTCAACGCCGTCAACGTCAAACGGGCAGCAGGTTACAGCGCGGCGGCCTTCCGCGAGGGCCGTGTCGCCGAGATCAAGAGGGAGATCGAGACGATGGAGTGGAATGAGGGTACGCGCAGAGGCCATGTCACCGTCCTCAAGAATCATGGCGTGGACGATGACTGTGATGGTGTCGCGCGCGGCCATGTCACCGTTTTGAAAAAAAAGGGCATCGACGAAGACTGCGATGACGTAATCGACCTCCTTCTTCACTCGGGCGAACTTCAGCAGCAGGCCGTCGACCTGTATCTTCCGGGGCGCGGCCTCGACTTCGTCTGGACCCGCACCTACCGCTCGCGCACCGGCGAGCCGACGCCGCAGGGCAATCGCTGGGCGCACGGCTACGACGTGCGCTGCGTCGTGAAACCCGGCGAGACCGCCGCCTGGATCTATGACGGCACGGGCCGCAAAGACCTTTTCCTGCGTCAGGCCGACGGCACCTTCGTCTGTCCCGGAATCTTCCGCGAAGGGATCCTCGTTGACGGCGTCTTCCGCCTCACCTTCGCCGACACCGGCTTCTGGGAATTCAACCCGCAGGGCACCCTCCCCTCCGCCGGTAAACTCGCGCGCATCCAGGACCGCAACGGCAACGCGCTCACCCTGGGCTACGACAGCGCCGGCCGCCTCGCCGCCATCACCGACACGCTCGGCCGCGTTCATACCGTCGACTACACGCCGGAAGGACGCATCGCCGGCGTCACCGACTCCACCGGCCGCACGGTCTCCTACGCCTACTACGGAGGCGGCTCCAGCGGCGGAAGCCCCGGCGACCTTATGTCCGTGACCTCGCCGCCCGTCGTCGGAACGCCCAACGGCAACGATTTCCCGGAAGGCAAGACGGTCTCCTACACCTACACCTCCGGCCATGCGAATGACCGAGCCAACCACCTGCTGCTGACCGTCGTCGATGCGCTCGGGCAGACGCCCTTGCACTGCGAGTACGATCTCGATCCGCTCTCGCCGGCATTCCAGCGCTGCATCGCCTTCCAGCGCGGCGCGCATCCGCCGGCCTGCGTGGCCTACATGCCGCAGGCCGCGTCACCCGACAACCGTTACGCCACGATGCGTTGCATCCTCAACGACGCCATCGGGAACGTGTCGGAAGTCTCCTTCGACATCCGCAACCGTTGCGTCGCCGAACGCGCCTACACGGGCCGCGCGGTCCCCGGCCTGCCGGTGACGGACACGGCCAACCGCCCCGTCGGCAAGCTCCGCGAAGCCGATCCCGACTCTTTCGAGACGACCTACGCCTGGAACCGCGACAACCGGCTATCGGAAGCATGCCTGCCGGGCGGAAACGTGCTCGCCTTCGTTTATCAGGCGGATCTGGAACCGAACACGCCGGCGCGCAAGCGCGGCGACTGCCGCAGCGTGCGCGCGCGCGCCCCCACACCTGTTGATGTGGATGGCGACGGGCTCCCTGATACGGCCGAACGCATCAGTGCCTACGAGTACGATCCGCGCTTCGGCTCGGAAACCGTCGTCCGCCAGGTTGCCGCGCACTTCTGTCCGCAATGCCCGCACCCGGGATTCAGCGATTTGACTTCGCCTGATGACGGGCCGATGAGGAACAACGGCTTCAAGGTCGAGATGGCGGGGTTCGTCACCTCCGAAACCGACCCGCGCGGTCATGTGACGACCGCCGAATACGATGCGCACGGCAGAATGGGCCGCATCACCTTCAAGGACAAGGAAGGCGCCACGCTGGCGAGGACCTATGAATATGCCCACGACGCATTCGGCCAGTTGACGGCCGTCACCCACGCGCCCGATGCGAACGGCCACCGTCGCGTCGACACGTATGCCTGGTCTCAGGGTCAGCTCGCGCAGTGCGTGGTCGACGCCGGCCCGGGCGGGCTCGCCCTGACCACCGTCTTCGAGCACGACGCGCGCGGCAACACGACGCGCGTCATCGACCCCCGCGGCAACGATGTCTTGGCCGTCTACAACGCACTCAACCAGCCGATCACCGTCCCTCGGCAAACCCAGGGCGCGACCTTCGGCGAGCGCGTTCGCACGACCTTCTTCTATGATGCGAACAACAATCTGATCCGCATCGACCGCGAGAACCGCAGGCCGGACGGTGCCTTCGACCCGACCCCGCCGTACTGGACCACGACGTACGAGTACGACATCCTCAACCGCCCGACCCAGATCGCGCATGAAGCGGCGCACACGCTCCAGCAAAGCATGGTCACCAACCAGTTCGTCTATGACGCCAATGGCCGCCTCGCGCTGCATCGCCTGCCTGAGGCCGTTGGCGGAGCGGAACCCGACAATATCGTCGCCTACGCCTACGACGAACGCGGCTTGCCCTTCAGCGAACTCCGCGCCCCGGGAACCGGCTTGAGCGCAATGGACGTTTTCGACTACGACGCCAACGGCAACCTTGTGCGGAGCCGCCGGATCGACGCCGCGACCACCTCGCAGACCACCTTTATGTACGATGGCTTCGACCGCTGCGTCCAGGTCGTCGACGCCATGAGTAATGTCGTCACGCGCAGCTTCGATCTCGCCGATAACCTCGTCTATGAACGAACCGACGGCGAGATAGGCGATACGCCCGGCGACAAGGGCAACCGCACGCTCGCCGAGACGCGCCACGTCTACGACGATTTCGACCGCCATGTCGCCAGCATCAGCTCCTTCTTCGACGTCGTCACCAGCCTCGCCATCGGCGACGGCGAGGCCGCCACGACGCGGACCTACGCGCCCAACGGGCTGCTGACGTCCGTCATGGACGACAACGGTGCCGCCACAACTTACACCTATGATCGGGCCGGCCGTCTGGCCTCCGTCGTCGATGCGAAGGGCAACGCCACGGCCTACACCCGAGACGCCTGTGGCAACGTGTTGGCCACAACTCAGACCGACCTCTCTGACGTCACGGCCGGGCGGCAGGTCTACGCGCAGACTTTCACCTACGACACGCTCGGGCGCTGCATCACCGCCGCCGACGGGGCCGGCAACATCGTTTCGAACGCCTACGACGCCTGCGACAACCGGGTCGCGGTCACGGACCCCCTCGGCAACGAGACGGTCTACGTTTACGACGGCCTCGGCCGCGTCACCGCCACGCTGCACTACGACGGTGTCCGGTCGCGCGGCATCACGATCAACACCACGCATGTCGAGTACCGCAACCACCGCCTCGTCTCCAGCACCGACGCCAACGGCAACACGACCGCCTACGCCTACGACGCGTGCGACCGGCTCACGCAGACGACCCATGCGGACAACACGGCGGAGTCGCTGGTCTGGAGCCCGCGGAGCAATGTGGCGCGCAGCGTCGACGCCAACGGCACCGCGATCACCAACCAGTACGACCTGTGTGACCGCCTCGTCCGGCGCGACATCGCCGTCGGTCCCGGCGTGATGGCCACGACGACGTTCGAGTCCTTCGCGTACGACGGTCTGGGCCGGCTGACCTCCGCCGAAAACGATACGGCGACGCTGCTCTACGGCTACGACTCGCTCGGCAACCGCATAAGCAGCTCGCAGAACGGGGCCGTGTCCACGGCGACCTTTGACGGTGTGGGCAACCGGCGGACCAGCATCTGCCCGAGCGGCTATGGGGTTCATACCTCCTACGACGCGCTGAACCGGCCCCTCGCCGTGAGCCTGCTGGCCCCCGGCGAGGTCGACCCCGCCCCTGTGGCGATGTTCGCGTACGACGGCGCGGTGCGCCTCGCGAAGGTCACGCGCGCCAACGGCATCAATACGCGGGCCTTCTGGAACGGTGCGCAAGGCGTGCCGAACGCGGACGGCGACCACGGCTGGCACCAGGTGGCGAAGATCAACCACGCTCAGGCGGGCGGCGGTCGGGTCGTCGACCAGCGCGCGAGCCTGTACGACGGAAATCAGAACAAGATCCTGCGCGCGATGACCGCACCTTGGGACGGCACCGCCAACCTTGTGACCAACCAGTACGGCTACGACGCAATGCACCGGCTGCGCCACTCCCGCAGAAGCGGCCATATCGTCGCGGGCGATTTCGACTACGTCTACGACGCCAACGGCAATCGCCTGCAGGTCACCAACAACGGGGCCTTCGAGGCCTACACGATGGACGCGGCCACGCCCGAGCCGGCGGACTTCCAGATGAACCAGTACACGACCACTCCGTTCGGTGCCGAACTGCACGACGCGCAGGGCAATCGCATCGGGCTCGCCGGCGCGGGCGAGCCGACCTTCTACCGCTATGACTATGCCGACCGCCTCGTCCAGGTGGACGCGATCGACCCCATCGGGACGCCCGTGACCGTCGCGACGTACCGTTATGACGCGCTGGGCCGCCGCATCGGCAAGACGGTGTTCGGCGCGGGCGGGCTGCCGCCGACCGTGATGACCTACGTGTACGACGACACCCGCGACGACGACTGCGACGGCGCGGCGGACGACCGCGTCCTTGAAGTGTACACAGGCGCAGCCGTGTCCAGCGTCAGCGTGCTGACCGGCGCCAGCGGCGGCGGCGCGGCGGCAACGAGCTACGCCGCCACGGGCCGCATGCTCTCGCCGCCGGTCGGCTTCGTGGATGCCGCCGGCGAGTTATGTTTTACGCATGTCGATGAGCGCGGTTACATGCTGGCGCTGACAGATGCTGAGGGCCGTGTGGTCGAACGATACGACTATGACGACTTTGGCGTACCGATGTTCTTTGACCCCGCAGGTGCGCTGCGAGCTGGATCCGCAGTCAGCAATGACGTGCTCGCAGCCGGATTGCGCTGGGATGCGGAGACGGGACTCTACGCCCGCGAGGTCAGCAACCCGCTCTATGAGGGGACAGGCCCGGGCGTCAACCCGCTCTATGCGGATAAAGCTTGCGGCGTCAACAATCCGCTTTACGAAGGAAAGGGCCAAGACGTCACCAGCCCGCTCTACGAGGGGCACCCGTCCGCAGGCGGCAACTCGATGTACGACCCGATGACCGGACGAGCACTGAGCCGTATCGGCCACCGTCTGGTGTTCGACGATGTCAAGAGAACCGGGCGTGCCGGAACACGCGCCCAGGACCACAACTCGAGCCGTTCCAACAAGACCGCGAGCCTCGCCGCGCCGGATGGAGGCGGCGGTGTTGGAGGTTCCGGCTACAGACCCGTGAACCGCATCTATCCTGTAGCGATGGGCGCTGGGCTTCGCCTCAAGACCCGGCACGAGACCGCACGAAATTCGATCAGCAACGTCCGCTAGTAATCCGCCCCAATAGCACCCGCCTTAAACTGCGGGAGTTGACACTACCCCTGTCGCATCACCATGCAACGGACTTTGCCAACCGCAAAAAGACCCATGTTTCAACTTGACCTTATTCAGGTAAAGACGGAGAATGACGATGGTTTTTGCCATGGTGAAGTGACGTGCCATTTGGAGGCAGAACATGAAAATGTGGGGACGGACTGTTGCTGTTCTGATCGGTTCAACCTATGTGGCGCATGCGCAGATCAAGGTCGCGGGCGATTTGCTCGTGGATGTGGATGCGGCGTCGCTGTCTGCCTGGACGCCGGACACGGCGGTGAGCGCGTGGCCTAACGCCGGTTCGCTGGGCGGGAATTTCG
>DAOTKE010000039.1:0-24133 GCA_035449085.1 Kiritimatiellia bacterium
TACGCCATGCGATCCCTCACCGCACAAAAACCGTTCAAATAAAAACGCCCTGCCCTTGCGTATCTTGGCACCATAACGGAATTGAAAATAAGGGGAAAGTGTGCTTGACTATGCAACTACGAACGAGGAGGACTTGCCGCCATGAGAAACAACCGCTACACACGCCGCCGCTTTTTGGCCGGCTCCGCATCTGTACTGGCCGCATCGGCCCTGACCCCGGCCTGTGCCACCCTGGAGAAACGGCGCAGCGCCACCGACCGCGTCACGCTGGGCAAGACCGGTCTCACGCTGACCCGGCTCGGCATCGGGCTTGGCAGCAACAGCGGTAACGTGCAGCGCAACCTCGGGAAAGAGGCGTTTAACCGTCTGGTGCATGACGCCTACGACCGCGGCATCCGCTACCTGGACTGCGCGCAGTCTTACAAGACCTTCGACTGGATTGCCGACGCGATCAAAGACCTGCCGCGCGACCAGCTCTTCATCATGTCCAAGATCGGCGGCAATCCGGATAAACCGGAAGAGGTGATCAACCGCCACCTGAAGAACTTCCAGACCGATTACATCGACTGCATGCTGGTGCACTGCGCCGTCACGCCGACCTGGACGCAGGAGCGCGCCCGGCTGATGGAGGCGATCGACAAGGCGCAGGCACAGGGCAAAATCCGCGCGAAAGGTGTCTCCTGCCACTCGCTGCCGGCGCTGCGCGTCGCTGCGGCCTCGGACTGGGTGGAGGTCAATCTGGTGCGGGTCAACCCCCAGGCCAAGTTTACAGACAGTGAAGAGCAGAAATGGGACGCGCCCGGCACGACCATCGAGCCGGTGGTGGAGCAGATCAAGATCATGCACCAGAACGGCCATGGTGTCATCGGCATGAAGCTGGTCGGCGACGGCACCTTCAAGAACGCCGACGACCGCGAGAAAGCCATGCGGTTCGCGATGTCGCTGCCGGAGATCGATGCCGTCACCATCGGCTTCAAGAGCGCCGCCGAGATCGACGAGTCGATCGAACGCATGAATCGCGCCCTGGCCGGCTGATGCGAAAACTACGGGACGCGCCACGGCGTCGGGACGCGCAAGATGCCAGATGGGATAGTCGGGCACGTCGCTCTCGGTGACCGCAACGGTATTGCCGCGGACGGAACACACCCAAGGCAGGCAGCCCAGCTTTTTCTCCGCAGTGCCCCACAGGATTTTTAACATGGGCCTTTCGCGTACCGTTCGCGAAACGCCTTGGGCGTGCAACCGGTGACGGCGCGGAACGCCTCGCGGAAGGCGCGCGCGCACCCGAAGCCGCTCGCCGCGGCGATTTCGCCAACAGATTGCATCTGCGCACTGTCCAGCAACAGGTTTCGCGCGTACTGCACACGCCGCTGCTGCAAGTAGGCGTGCGGTGTGGTGCCCAACCGCTCACGGAAACGCATCTCGATCAGACGCCGCGAAATCTTCAGCTTCTTCGCGATCGCCGTAATCGACAGAACCCCGCCTTCCTGGGCGGCCACATGCGCCACCACCCTGCGGACGACCGGGTCGTCATCGTAAAATCGATCCGTCGAGCCGCGGGTGACCACGCCTTGCGGCGGCACCAGCGTGTCGCGTCCGGACACCGGCAACCCGCGCATCAGACGATCCAGCAGGGCCGCCGCCGCCACGCCGCAGGCAAACGGGTCGCGCGAAACACTGGACAGCGAGGGCGTGCAGTATTCGCATGTCATGGGATCGTTGTCCACACCCAGTAACGCCACGTCCTCGGGAATCGCGATGCCCAGGCGCGAACACAGCTCCATCACCACGCGTGCCCGGTAGTCGTGGACCGCCAGGATCCCGCAGGGCTTCGGCAATGCGACCAACCAGCGCTCCAGCCCCGCATGACGCTCCTGCCACGTCTGTGCCCGGTTTTTCGACACCGGCTGCCGATAGACCGCGCAAATGCGTCCGGCCTTTTTCAAGCGCTCCACGAACCCTTGTTCCCGGACTTGAGAGTACCAGGGCCCTTCGATCCCGTAATAACCGAAGTGCCTCAGGCCAAGCGCGAGCAGATGTTCCGCCGCAAGGAGCCCGATCGCCGCATGGTCGGCGTTGACGCGCGGCACGCCCGAACCCGGCGGCCGCCAGCCGGACAGGTTCACCACCGGCATCGGCAGACGCGCCGCGGCCTTTTCCTCGCCACGCGTCGTCAGACACGCGACCACGCCGTCACCTGGCCACGAGCGTAACGCGGGCAGGTGGATGTCCTCCTCTCCCGCGCTGCGCAAAAAGGGCGGACTGGTCACGATCCGCCACCCGCCCTGTTCATCGGCATACTTTTTGATTCCCCGCAGGCATTCGGCCATCCAGGGCACGGATGCCGGATACACGACAGCGACAACCGGTGTCTTATTATGGGCCATGCCGGTCATTATCAGGGCCAGCGGCAGGGGACACAAGCGTGATTTTTCGCGTTTTGTTTGTCTTTTTCGCAAAAAATCACTTGCGCAAACCGTGTCCCGCGTGCCAAGGTGCTTTGATGAGTATCCGCAGGCACTTCAAATGGTTCGTTTGCGCGTTCCTTTTTCTGGCGGTGGCCGTTCTGTACATGGATCGCCAGGCGCTCTCCATCCTGGCGCCGCAGCTCAGCAGGGATCACGGCTGGTCGGAGACCGACTACGGCAACATGGTGGCCGCCTACCAGTTCGCCTACGCGGCGGGTGTGCTCGCCGTGGGCTGGATCATCGACCGCCTCGGCACACGGCTCGGTTTCGGCCTCTTCGTCCTACTCTGGAGCCTGGCGATCGCCGCGCACGGCTGGGCCGCCTCGGCCACAGCTTTCATCGCGGTCCGGCTGGCCCTGGGCCTGACGCAGGCGGGCTGCTTCCCCTGTGCGATCAAGGCCACGGCGGAGTGGTTCCCGAAAGAGGAGCGCGCGTTCGCCATCGGCATCTTCAATACCGGTTCGATGATCGGCCCGATCCTGGCCCCGCTTGTGATCCTCTTCCTGTATGCGCATGCCGGATGGCTGGCAACCTGTCTGGGGCTGGGAGCGGCAGGCATCGCCTGGAGCGCGGTCTGGCTGGTGTCCTATCATACCCCGGGGAGCTCCCCCGCGCAGGATGAGGCTCCGGAAGGCCCGCCGCTGCCGCTCGCCGGAATTCTCAGCCGCCGCGCCACCTGGGCATTCGTTCTCGGCAAGCTGCTGAGCGATCCGGTCTGGTGGTTCTTCCTCTACTGGCTGCCGAAGTTCCTGCACGACAAACACGGCGTGGCCCTGACAAATCTGGGTGCCCCGCTGGTGACCATTTATTCCATCACCATGATCGGCAGCGTCGGCGCCGGCTGGCTGACGCGGCGCCTGACCGCCGGCGGCGTGACCGTGCGCTCGTCGCGCCGGATTGTGATGCTGCTCTGCGCGCTGCTGCCGCTGCCCGTGCTGACCGCGGCCCGCACTGGAGAAGTCTGGCTGGCCGTCGTGCTGATCGGCCTGGCCACCGCCGGACACTCCGGCTGGATGGCCAACCTCTTTGCGCTGGTCTCGGATCACTTCCCGAAAAACGCCGTGGCATCCGTCACCGGCATCGGCACCACGGCCGGCGCGTTGGGCGGTATCGGTGTCGCGCGTCTCGCCGGCTGGATCCTTGACAGCACCGGAAGTTACTGGCCGCTGTTCGTGATGTCCGCCTGCGCCTATGTCGTCGCATGGCTGGTTGTCCACTCTCTCTTACCCGGGAAAGCCGAGACCGTATGACCCCCCGTGACCGCATCCTGACTGTCCTGCGCGGCGGCATCCCCGACCGCGTGCCTGTCGTGCCCTTCATCCAGGAGGAGTTCCTCGCCTGGGTGTATCCCGAACGCAAAGGCCTCGACCGGGTGACGGCCGTGCTGGATCTCGCCCGTGAACTGGGGTTCGATGTCATCACCAAGCACAACCGCTTCATGACGCCTTCCTTTCTGTTGCGTGACCACTTGAACTGGCGTGTGCGCTGCCAGACCGCCCGGGAGAAGGACCTGTGGGTGACCCGCACCGAAATTGGCACACCAAACCGGACCCTGACCGAAGAGCGCGTCAAACCTGACGCGGGCGCCGCCACCGCAGGAGTCATGCCCATGACGCGCAAGCATCTGCTGGAGACGCCGGACGACATGGAGGCGTTCATCCGCTGGCTGCCGGAACCGGACGCGGAGGACGTGCGCGTGATGCGTGAAACCGCGGCGGCGTGGCGGCGGCAGGTCGGTGACCTCGGCATCAATGCGCCGTGGGGCTGGGCCGGGGTCTTCAATTACGCCTCCGACTTCTGGGGGATCGAAAATCTGATGATGGCGCCCTACACGGACGAGACGGTCTATCACGCGCTGATGGCGGCGCTGACCGACCGCATGATCGCATACAACGCCCCGCTGATCGAGGGCGGCGCGGACGCGATCGGCATCCAGGGCCATATCGCCAACGCCCGCTCGGTCAGCGTGGACTATTTCATGACCTACGTGTACCCGTACGAGAAGCGGCTGATCGACGCGCTCCACGGCGCCGGTGCCTTTAGCGTCTACCACAACTGCGGGTTCGCGCGGGCCTTCTACCCCTGTTACCGTGAACTCGGCATGACGGTCTGGGAAACCGTCGCGGAGGAGCCGCAGGGGGACAACACCCTGGCCGATGCCAAGGCGGCCCTCGGGGACCGCGTCTGCCTGCTGGGCAATCTGAACCAGCTTCATTTCCTCAAGACCGCGTCGCCGGAAGAGGTCGCCGCCCGAACCTGCGAGATCGTGTCAACCGGCAAACCTGGCGGCCGCTACCTGTTCGCGGCATCGGACTTTCTGGAACGGGGCACACCGATCCGAAACGTGACGGCCATGCTGCGCGCCGCCGAAGAGGCCGGCGTGTATTGAAACCGACCCGGAAACCGCCATCACCGCTCCCCCACAAACCCACACCTGTTCCATTTGTGCCGTACAAACGGACAACGCCGACAAACAGAAACCAGCAATAACCTAAGGAGGTTCACAATGACACGTCGCACATTCATGCAATTCGCAGGAGGGACCATGTTGTACACCGGCGGCCAAGCCTGGGCCGGCGCGAACAACCGCGTTCGCGTGGCGGTGATCGGCATCCACGGCATGGGCCAAAACCACATCCGAGAGTATGCCGCGTTGCCGGATGTGGATGTGGCGGCGCTGTGCGATGTGGACGCGAACCTGTTCGGGCCGGTCATCAAGAAACACTTTACCGACAAGGGCCTGAAACCGCCGAAAACATACACCGACCTGCGGAAGCTCTATGAGGATCCGGAGATCGACGCGGTCTCGATCGTGACACCCAACCACTGGCACACGCTGGCCGCGATCTGGGCGATCCAGGCGGGCAAACACGTGTCTGTGGAAAAACCATGCTGCCATAACATTTACGAAGGCGGCAAGCTGGTGGAGGCCGCTAAAAAATACAGGGTGATCGTGCAGGACGGGGCGGAGCAGCGCAGCAACCCGTGCGCGCAAAGCATGGCCGCTTTTCTCCACAACGGCGGCCTGGGCGAGGTCTACATGGCGAAGGGCATTTGTTACAAGTGGCGCAACACCATCGGCCGTTTCCCGGACGAGACCCCGCCCGACGGCGTGGATTACGACCTGTGGCTGGGTCCCGCACCCCGGCGTCCCTTCAACCGCAACCGCTTCCACTACAATTGGCATTGGAACTGGGACTACGGCAACGGCGACATGGGCAACCAGGGGGTTCACGAGATGGACATTGCGCGCTGGGGCCTGGGCGTGAAACTGCCCACGAAAATCACCGCCGTGGGCGGCCACATGATGTTCGATGACGCGCAGGAGACACCCAACGTGCTGATGGCCCTGTTCGAGTTCCCGAACCCAGCGGGCGGCGGCGACAAGAAAAAGATTCTGCAGTTCGAAGTCCGCCACTGGGTTTCCAACGGTGAGGACGGCATGTGGCTCAAAGGCGCGAAGCAGGGGAATGACTACATGGCCACCAGCGCGGGGAACGTCACCGGCAACCTCTTCTTCGGATCCAAGGGATACATGGTCAAGGATGTGAACCGCTGGCGGACCTGTCTGGGAGAGAAGCGGGAACCGGGCGAGAGCGGCAGCGGCATCGGCAACCATTACCAGAACTTCATTACGGCGATCCGCAGCGGCGACCCGCAAACCTTCAACCGCAGCATCGAGGAGGGCTTTTACTCCTGCGCCCTGATCCACCTGGGCAACATCGCCTACCGGTTGGGCCGCACGCTGACGTTCGATCCGGACACGCTGCGCTTCCCCGGAGACGAGGAGGCCAACGCCATGCTGACGCGCGAATACCGCGCGCCGTTTGTCGTGCCGGACAAAGTGTAATCAATCGACCCGCTTGCGCAGGTCCTTGACGCGGCGCGACCTCGATCGCGGTTCACATGTTTGCAGCGATACAGACCGCCCGGCCACACAGGCACCTAGTGCGCTTCGAGCCAGGTGTCGCCAACGCCGATGCTGACTTCGAGCGGGACGCCGATGTCGAGCACCGTGGTCATGGCCTGTTTGACCAGATCGCGCACAATGCCGACCTCTGACTTGGGCACGTCGAAGAGCAGCTCGTCGTGGATCTGGAGCACCATGCGCGCGCCCAGGCGGCGCTCCTTCAGCTCGCGGTGGACGCGCACCATCGCCAGTTTGATCAGATCTGCCGCCGTCCCCTGCACCGGCGTGTTGATGGCGTTGCGCTCGGCCGATTGACGCGAGGCGGCGTTGCGTGAGTCGATGTCGCGCAGGAAGCGGCGGCGGCCCAGCAGGGTCTGCGCATAACCTTTCTCACGGGCATCGGCAATGGCGCGATCCATGTAGGCCTTGACACCGGGATACTGCGCGAAGTAGGTCTCGATCAGATCCGCTGCCTGTTTGCGCGGCACATTCAGGCGCTGGCTCAGGCCGAACGCGGAAATGCCGTAAATGATGCCGAAGTTCACCATCTTGCAGGCCGAGCGCATCTCGGGCGTGACGAGCCCCGGCATGACGCCATACACGCGCGTCGCGGTCTCGGTGTGGATGTCCGCACCGCGCCGGAAGGCCTCGATCATCCCCTCGTCGCGGCTGAGCGCCGCCATCACCCGCAACTCGATCTGCGAGTAGTCGGCCGATAGCAACACATGATCGCTGTCACGCGCCACGAAGGCGTTGCGGATGCGCTGACCGCGCCCGGTACGGACCGGGATGTTCTGCAGGTTAGGCTCCGCCGAGGAGAGCCGTCCGGTTTCAGTCAGCGCCTGCGCGAAGGAGGTGTGCACGCGGCCGGTGGCGGGATCGATGCAGGCCGGCAGCTTGTCCACATAGGTGGACTTCAGCTTGCTGCACATGCGGTATTCGAGAATCTGCGGGATGATCGGATGCCGATCCTGCAGTTTGATCAGCACGTCTTCGCTGGTGGCGTATTGGCCGGAGGGTGTGCGCGCCGCGTCGGGGTCGATCTTCAGGTGGTCGAAGAGGATCTCGCCCAACTGCTTGGGCGAAGCGGGATTGAAGTTGCCGCCGCCCAGATCGCGGATGCGGAGTTCGAGCTGGAGCAGCTCGCGGTCCAGCTCGCGCCCGTACGCCCGCAGCTCATCGGCGTTGATGCGCACGCCCTCGCTCTCCATGTCCAGGAGCACGGGGATCAGCGGCTCCTCGCATCCGGTCAGTGCGCGCAGGCAGCCGGCCTCCTGAGCCTCGCGGCGAAGCAAACCGTCGAGCTGCAAGGTCACGTCCGCGTCCTCGGCGGCGTAGTCGCAGATCTCTTCGGGACGCAGGTCGCCCATGTTGCTCTGCTCGACGCCTTTCTTTTTTTCGCCGATCAACGCCGTGATGGGGATGGGTGTGTAGTGCAGATACTGACGCGCCAGATAATCCATGCCGTGACGCTCTGAGGCGTCCAGCACATAGTGGGCGAGCATGCTGTCGTGCAGCTCGCCGCGCAGCTCGACGCCGTACTGACGCAAAATCGTGAGGTCAAATTTGGCGTTGTGGCCGATCTTGACGGTGAACGGGTCGCCGAACAGCGGCGCAAAGCGCTGCAGCAGCGCGCGGCACGCCTCGCGGTCCTCGGGCACGGGCACATACCACGCCCGCCCCGGCGCGGTGGCGAACGAGAGGCCCACCAGCCGGTCGTGGCGCGGGTCGAGGCCGGTGGTCTCGGTATCGAACGACCAGGCCGGTGCCTCGTCCAGGGCGCTCAAAAGTTCGTTGAGTTGTGCCTCGGACTGCACGCAGACGTAGGTGTGCGGCACGTCGGCCAGTGTCTTGAAGGCGTTCTCTGCGGTCGACTTGCCGCCCTCGAAAGCATCGCCCATCAATCGTTTGCCGAGCGCGAACAGTTCGTATTTCGTGAGCACGGCGCTCAGCCGCTCCGTGTCCGGCTCGCGGCGCGCCAGATCATCCAGCTCGACCGGCACCGGCACATCGGTGCGGATCGCGGCGAGCATGCGGCTCTGACGGGCGCTCTCCGCGCCGGCCGCGACCTTCTCGGCCAGTTTCCCCTTGAGTTCGGCGGCGTGCGCAAGAATGTTCTCGATGTCGCCATACTGCGCAAGCAAGGCGGCGGCGGTCTTCTCGCCCACGCCCGCGATGCCCGGAATGTTGTCCGAGGCGTCGCCGGCCAGACCGAGGTAGTCGATCATCTGGGCCGGCGAGGTGAGGTTCCAATGCTTGCAGACCGCCTCGACATCGTAGATTTCGGCCGGGGCGGCGGCCTTGCCGGGCCGGAAAAGATAGGTCGATGGGCCGACGAGCTGCGCCACATCCTTGTCGGGCGTCGCCAGATAGGTGGTCCAGCCGGGGCGCCGGGCGGCCCGGGCGGCCAGCGTCCCCATGACGTCGTCCGCTTCGAAGCCATCCACGCGCAGGATCGGCAGGCGCAGCGCCTCGGCCAGTTCGATCGCCATGGGGATGGCCGCCGCGAGGTCTTCTGGCATCTTCTGGCGCTGCGCCTTGTAGGGCGGATAGCATTCATGACGGAAGGTCGGGGTGGTCGAATCCAGCACGAGTGCGACATGTGTGGGAGCCTGTTCGTTCAGGATCTGCAGCAGCATGTTGGCGAAACCGGTCAGCGCCGAGGTGTTGATGCCGGTGCTGGTCATGCGCGGGGTTTTGAGGAACACGAAATGCCCGCGGTAGAGCAGCGGCATGACATCGATCAGAAAGAGTTTTTGGGTTTCGCTCACAATTGGATCTCCGGACACCCGAAGGCGGAAGCGCCCCGTGTGTCTGCCGCAAGTATAGCGGGTGTGATTCGGTTTTGTCGAAACTGAATCGCACCCCATTTTTGTTTGCGCCCTAGACAGCCATTCACTATCATACCGTCATTCATTACCCGTTTTCGACTGCCGGATCCATGCGCGGACGTATGAGCCGGCCGAACATCAGAAGGAGTACACCATGGCTTATCAGATTACTGACGTGTGCGTGGCCTGCGGTCTGTGCAAGGACGCCTGCCCCGTTGAGGCGATCAGCGAGGGCTCGCCGATCTACAAGATCGATCCTGACAAGTGCATCGATTGCGGTGCCTGCGCCGGTGAGTGCCCGAATGAGGCGATCGTCGCCGGCTGAACGGCCCTTTGACGCCCATGCGGCAGGAGTAATCCTGCCGCCTTTTTTTTGCGGTCCTCTATGCGCATCGCCATCGTTTCAGATCTGCATGCCAATCTGACGGCCTGGAAAACCGTGCTGGCCGACTTGGCAGACCTGAAAGCCGAGCAGATCATCTGCTTGGGTGACGTCGTGGGTTACGGCCCGCACCCGGTCGAAGTGCTGGAGTCCGTTTACAGCGTGGTGAATGTCACCCTGATGGGCAACCACGACGCGGCCGTGTGCGGCCGACTGTCGACCGAAAACTTTTCTCCGCGCGCCGCTACGGCCGTGGCCCGCCACCGCGAGTTGCTGACGGCGACAGCGCTCGAATGGCTGGCGCGACTCCCGTTGACTTACGAGGGTGACGGTTTCCGCTGTGTACACAGCGAGTTCTCCGAACCGGAAGCGTTCCGTTACGTCGTCGCACCTGAAGACGCTTTGCCCTCCTGGCGTGCCACCCCTGAACAGTTGCTTTTTGTTGGCCACTCCCATCTGCCCGGCATCTATGTGATCGGCGAGAGCGGCGTGCCTCATTTTGTCGAACCGTTTGATTTTGAGCTGGAAGAGGGCAAACGCTACCTCATCAATCCAGGCAGTGTCGGTTACCCGCGCGTGGGCAACCGCCGTTCTTCCTACTGTATTTACGACGATGCCGCGCGCGCCATCCTCTTCCGCCAACTGCCGTTCGACACCGCCACCTACCTGGCGGCCATGCACGGTACCGGGTTGGATGACGATCCCTGGGTGCAGCAGAAGGCCGCGCAGCAACATGTGCCGACACTGCGTGACGCGCCGAAGTTCGGCAAAATCCAGCCCCGGACGGCCGCACCGAGCGATCAGCGGACAGACGTCACGCCTGCGGCAGGCGCGGCGCGGGCCTCTTCACCGTCCCCGCGCCGAAGAGGCCGTCTGTTCGCGCTGGTCACCCTGATCGCGGGGGCCGTCCTGATCTTCGGGCTGGTCGCCTTCCGCGCCGGCCGCGCCAACAGCCCGCCGCCGCTCGCCATCTCGGTGCCGTCCTACGATCCGCCCGCCCTGGCGGCTTTTCCGCTCGCGCCGCCAGACAAGAACCTACTCCCGCCCCTGCCGCCGACCCTGGACGAAAACGGCCGCCTGGGAAGCTGGCGCTACTCGTTTGAAGACCGCAGCAGACAGACCTTCAGCACCGGCCTGCGGGACGGCAAGACGACGTTGCGCATCATCAACACTTCCGCGTGCAAGGCGCAGGTGGAGTCGCCCCTGATCAATTTGGCCGGCACCGGTTTGCGCAAGATCCGGCTGCGCGGACGTATCCGAAAACCCGATCCGTTTTCCGGCACCGTCTTCTACCAGGTGGTGCTGTACACCACCACGCCTGATGACAAGCTGAGCCAAGTGGCGATCAAGCCTTTCGAAATGCGGACTGCCAGACGCAAGCTGTCAACGCCGGGCGCGGAACGCGATGTGGCCATCGATCTCGGCCGACAAATCACGCACCTGCGGTTCCGTATTGAGGCTGACTTCAAGGGCACGCTGGAAATCGAACAGCCTTCTTTGATCGCTGATCTCAAGGAGAGCCGTCCATGATCAAACATGTCGCGAATGAGGTGTGGGCCTATGATTGTGAATGGGTGCCGGATCTGCGCGCGGGTCGCCTGGTTTACGGCTTGCCCGATGACCTGCCTGACGGGGAGGTGTTGCGCGTGATGTGGGAACAGGGCGGCGCCACGCCGGAAACACCGATGCCTTTCCTGCGCACCCTCGTCTGCCGCGTGGTTTCGATCGCCACGGTCATCCGCCGCACGTTCAAAAACGGCGAGGTGCAGCTCTTTCTCGCGACGCTGCCAGAAGCCCCGGAAGACGCCACGCAGGACGAGGCCTACATCCTGCGCCGCTTTCTGGCCGACGGCGTAAGCGCACGCCAGCCGCAGCTCGTGGGCTTCAACTCCCGCAACGCCGACCTGCGCATCCTGACGCAACGCGCCATCGTGAACGGCCTGTCCCTCAAGCACCTGTGCGAGCGCCTGGACGCCAAGCCGTGGGAAAGCAACGACATCGACCTGATGGATCTGGTCGCCGGATTCGGCAAGTCTTACGCCGTCTCGCTGCATGAGATCGCCACGCTCTGCGGCATTCCCGGAAAACTGGACACCACCGGCGAAGACGTCTGTGGCCTTTGGTACCGCGGCGAGCGCCGAAAAATCGTCGAATACAATGCGTTCGACGCGCTCACCACCTATCTCGTGTGGTTGCGGCTAGCCTACTTCTCCGGCTGCTTCACAGCCGACGGCTACATCGCCGAACAGCGTCGCGTCGTGCGTCTGCTGGACGAGCGGATCGCACGTCCGGAAGACGCGTATCTACGTGTCTTCCGCGACGCGTGGCACGGACTGAAAGCCCGTACCGGCCAGCTCGACGACGGCGTCTTTACAGACGATGCTACTGAGCGATAACGTCGCGCTCGCTGATCAATGCACGCCTCGCTGGCTTGTCTTGTAGAACTCCACCAGCCGGCGCACTTCGGGCAGATCGGCGACCTCATACTTGACGCGTTCCAGCGCTTGGGTGCGGTTAAGTCCCTCGCGGTAGAGCAGTTTAAAGGCTTCTTTCAGCGCACCGCGCACTTCGGCCGGGAAACCGGCACGCTGCAGGCCGACCACATTGGGCCCGGCCACGCGTGTCCCCTCTTCCGCCGTGTCCACCACCATGTAAGGCGGGCAGTCTTGTCGAACCTTGGAGGCCCCCCCGATCATCGCGAAGGTGCCGATCCGGCAGAACTGATGCACCCCCGCCAGGCCGCCGATAATCGCATGATCCTCAACCTTTACCTCGCCGGCCAGTGTGGCCACATTGGACATGATCACGTGGTCGCCGACGTCGCAACCGTGCGCGATATGGCAATAGGCCATAATCAGACAGTGACGCCCCACGCGCGTGACCTCGCCGGGTTTCGTGCCGAGGTGTACTGTGGAAAACTCGCGCAGCACCGTCTCGTCTCCGATCTCAGCGTAGGTGACGTCGCCCTCTTTGTACTTGAGATCCTGCGTCTTCATGCCGACGCAGGCAAAGGGGAAAATCTGGCAGCGCCGCCCGATCGTGGTGTGTCCGCTGATGAACGCGTGCGCCTGGATCTCGGTGCCGGCCCCGATCGAAACGTGCGGGCCGATAATCGCGTACGGGCCGACTGTCACGTCATCGTCCAATTTCGCCTGAGGGTCCACAATCGCGGTGGAATGAATCGTCGCCATGCTTAGTCTCCTTATTTGCCATACACCGGCACACTACAGATTTTTCGGAATCAGATAACTCACCAGCATGCCGCAGATCACGACAGGCAGCCAGATGAGGACGTACGGGCGGGCCCAGTCGTGCTTATCCATCGACTGGAATAAAATCACGAAAAGATAATACGCCATCGCAACCACAAGACTGATACCCATACCGATCGTCGACTCTTTACGGTGTGACCGTATCCCGAGCGGCACACCGACCAACACAAAACAGATTGAGGCACATGCGTAGACCAGGCGGAGCTGGTATTCCGTGCGATGAACACTCAGCAATTTACGCTGCACGGCACGCGGCAACGCCTTATCGTTATCGCGCAGATCCATGATGGCCGCGCGCAGCTCATGAAAGCGGAAATCTTTCTCCTTTCGCTTGTAGGCACGTTGGCGCATGGCGTCCGGGATCACATGATGAAAGCGGGTCGCCGACGCGACCCCCGGACGTCCAACTTCGATGGGATCGACGCGCACGTCATACATATCCAGCACGATGTCAGTACCGTTGGTCGAGACCAACGCCTTTGCCGCACGGATTTCGCGGGTGACCTCCTCGCGGCTGTAATCGAAAACCAACAGGTCGTGTAACCAATTCCCCTCCTTACGCTCAAAAAAAATTTTGAGCTTGGGGAAATCATCGATCATGCGCCCAGGCTCCAGCAGGTCGAGACCGACATCCACACTGATCAAGGCTTTCAGATTGCGCCTCACATCGTGACTGCGGGGCACCACCTCGTTGTTGATATAGAAACCGAACAGGGTGCAACACAGACCTACCAACGCCGGCCACCGCATGACATGGAGCAGGTTCACGCCACACGCGCGCATGGCCGCGATCTCGCTGTCGGCCGACAAGCGGCTGAAGACCAGGAGCGCGCTGACCAGCAGGGCGATCGGGATTGTCAACGTCAGCGTTTCCGGCAAGCCCACCAACAAGAAAAGTCCGATCGCGCGCAACGGCAACCCTTCGATCAGCAGGCGTGTGATCCGCACCAGAAGGCCGATGGTCAGCACGAACGACAGCACCAGCCAAGCCAGAAAGAACGCGGTCAGGAAGGCATGCAAGACATATCGCTCAATGATCTTCATCGCGCCGGATAATAGCAAAAGGCCGTCAAAGAAACCACGGTTTCCTTGCGGCCTTCCGTCATTTGCTCCGAATGCCGGACAATGGCGTTACGGATTCACATACTTCACCTTGTCGGCGTTCGTGCCGGCACCGCGAATATAGATCTCCACGCGACGGTTCTCAGGATTGCCGTTGACCAGATCAGGCTGCACCTTCGGGCGGCTGAAGCCATAGCCCCGAGCCGTCAGACGGCCTTCCGCCACACCCTGGCCGACCATGAAGGACTTCACAGCCTGTGCGCGGCGCTCAGAGAGATCCTGATTGTACTTCTCGCTGGAGCGGGTGCGGCGGTCGGCGTGACCTTCGATCACCGCAGTTGCCTGCGGATTGCGCTGCAGCACACGCACCACCTGGCCGATCTCATCGAAGTACTCCGGCTTGATCACCGTGGTGTCGTAGTCGAACTGGATGTAAACCTCGAAGAGCATCAGGTCGTCTGACGGGTCGAGCGGATTGGTGTGGTCTTCGATCACCTCGTGGCCGTCCGCCACACCGCCTTTGTCCGTGTCGCGGTCGAGCGGGTTGGTCTTATAGGTGAAGACCTCTTCCCCGTCCTTGAGCCCGTCGAAATCGGTGTCGGGATTGAGGGGGTTGGTCTTGTACACCTTGACCTCATCGCCGTCGGTCAGCCCATCGCCGTCAGTATCCTTGTTGAACGGATCGGTGCCGAGCCGCGCCTCTTCGTCGTCAGTCAGGCCGTCGCCATCGGAATCCTTCGGCAATCCGGCCAGCGCCGCCGCGCCTGCACCCGCACCCACCGCCGCGCCTGCGCCGCCGAAACGGTAGGCCACACCGGCATCCGCCGTGTAGATGAATTCGCACGTCTGATCCAGCGCCATGAACGCGCGGGTGTCGGCACGCAGCGACCAGCGGTCATCCAAATGATACATCACGCCCGCACCGACACGCGGCCCCGAGACGCTGTACTCGCTGCCCTCGCAGAACACGTTGTCGTTCGCCCGGTAATATCCGAAACCGGCGGTCAAATAGGGATCGAGACGATTGTAGCGGTTGAAGTGATAAAGGCCGTCCACGAAAACACCGCGGATGCTCTGCCCGCCGACGCCGTTATCGCCACCCAGCCCCCCGCCGACCGCCCCGTCAGGGCAACAGTAGCCTCCGCCCCGACCTCCGTCATCGCGCCAGTCGCGTCCATTGCTCGTGATGTTCGGTGCCCAAGATACGCCGCCTTCCACCGACCAGTGCTCGGAGATGTCGTATCCCAAGCGCAGCAACATATTAAGTCCTTCATCGACTGGCTGATTGCCCTCAAAGAACATCATGCCGACCCCCGGGCTCACATACCAACGGGGCGCGTCGCCCAGCTCGTCGGCACGCACGAACGCGAAGGCCGCCAAGGCCAACACACCAGCAAAACCAATAACTTTCTTCATAGGAAACCTCCTTATAACACTACGATTGCGTGTAGTTTACCCCACCGTTTCCGTATATGCAAGTCGAAAAACTGGAAATTACAACCTTTTAAGGTTCCGTCATGAAAAAACACGGTCCGCCACGTCCCCCGACATGGCGGACCTGAGCACACGCCGACACAGCCGACGCATCCTGCTGCATTCTTTTGTGCGCACCCCGATGTCCGATCCTGGCGGCATTTGGCGAAAATCCACTGATTTGGACTTATCGCCGTCCGGACGGGCTGAATCAACCCGCACGATTCAGGTTACACTTCGCAGGAGCCATGCCAAGCGCGTCAAAGCATCCAACGCGTCTCGGCAGGGCGCTTCCCCGCAGGGAAGCGGCAGCGTTCGCCACCCTCCGCATCCGTCAGCACCGCCTCGCCGTCTGCCAGCGTCAGCCGCAACGCCCCCGCGCCGCGACTGCGCGCCACGTTCGCGACCAGCAACGCCTTTTCAAAGCCGTCGCCGCGTCCGAAGTTCCACACCTCGTCCGGCTGGGCCAACCGCGTGTCTTCGTCATAGATCGACTCATTCGGCATCGCCGCGACGCGCGCGACCACCTCTTCGTCGGGAACCCCGGCCAGGGCCGTCGCGCTCACCGGGTTACGCTCCATCGCCGCCTTGATGAAAGGGGCCGCCGGCGTGCGCGCCAGATCGCGCCACGCATAGAACGCCATGTCGGCGGTCACGTTGCGCGTGCGCAACGACTCAACATGGGCGATCACCTCGTCGCGCGTCATGTCAACCGACAGCGCCAGCGGCGCCCCCTCCGGCTCAAAGCGAACCTCCGTGGACGGAAGGCGCGGTTCGGTGTGACAGAAGCGCACCAACTGTTCCACCATCTCGGCGCCGCTCATGCAGGCATCGCCGATCCGTTCACGTAGCGCCTGAAGGTCGTCCGGATCGCAGAGGTCAATGGACCGCTCCTGGACAAATGCCTCAATGTCATTGAGCACGATCTTGCACGGGCAGCACGACGCCGCGAACGTCTCCGGCGGAATCGTCGCCAGCAGTTTCTCACGCGTGCGGTCCGTTACCTTGTAGGCGCTGTCCTGCTCAAAGCTGAAAGCCTGATCCAACGTGATGTAGCGGTCCACGCCGTGGATCGGCCAGCGCAAGACAAAGCACTTGCGACAACGCGGATTCTGCCGCAGGAAGTTGCCCAGGATTTCCGGCGTCAACCGCGTGGTCAAATAGGCGCGCAGCCGCTCGGCAAACCCGCCGTACGCAGTAGGATCGATCGTGGCCTGCTGATAGAGCGTGTGGATCCAGCCGCTCAGATGAGAGACGATCGTGACCCGCTCGTTCTCCAGCGCACGGCGCGCCTGGCCGGAGATCTGCGTGCCGTTGAACCACATCGCCTTGGTCACCAGCCGACGGTTGTTGATCAGCACGCCGTCGTCCACATCCACGAAGTTCTGCGAGTGCAGCGGCGTGGCCATCAGGAACACCTTCTCGAGCGGAATGCCGGCCACCACATAGAGCGCCGCCGCATAGAGCGCCGCCAGCGACACGCATTCGCCCGCGCCGGTGGTATAGCCCGCCCTGTACTGGAAAGCGTCCATCGCCTCCACCGTTTCGGTTTTCCAGTACGGGATCACATCGGCCCCGTACTTGTCCAGGCCGAAATGCGTGCGGATGTCGATGTCGAAGTAGTAGGAGTCGCCCTGGTAACCGAACAGCGCGTTGGACTGCGCGATCACCTCGGGCGAAAGGAACGGCGAGAACCGGGCCAATTCACGTTGCTGGCTGGTCAATCCCCACGTCTCCAAATCCAGGTTGAAGACGTAGTGGTCCATGATGTACTGCTTGAGGCGCTGCAGCCGGCGGTAGGGCTTCATCTTGCGCACCCCTTTAAACCAGGGGTCATCGCGCCACCGCCAGATGCGCGGCGACATGATGTTCGCCAGCACCAGACTGTACATCAGCTCAGGAAACACGAAGATTTCCATGTCCGACAGCGTGACCGCCGCCGAACGCCGTTCCAATTCGCGCACAGGGGTCATGACCGTCTTATTTGTCGCTCAGCGCCGCAACGCCGGGCAACTCCTTGCCTTCGAGGAACTCGAGCGAAGCGCCGCCGCCGGTGGAAATATGCGTCATCTTGTCGGCCAGACCGCTCTTGTTGACCGCGCTCACGCTGTCGCCGCCGCCGATGATCGAGACCGCGCCGCTATCGGCCACCGCCTGACAGACACCCAGGGTGCCGCCCGCGAACTTCTTCATCTCGAAGCAGCCCATCGGGCCGTTCCACACCACCGTCTTCGCACTCTTGATCGCGGCGGCATACAGCTCGACCGTCTTGGGGCCGATATCCAGCGCCATCCAGCCCGCCGGAATGTCGTTGCCGACAATCTGCGTGTTGGCTTCAGCGTCAAACTTGTCCGCGGCCACATTGTCCACCGGCAGCAGGAACTGCTTGCCGTTGGCCTTGGCCTTCTCGATCATCTCACGCGCGTAGTCGAGCTGATCCAGCTCGCACAGCGAGTTGCCGACGTCGTGCCCCTGCGCCTTGAGGAAGGTGTAGGCCATGCCGCCGCCGATGATCAGCGTGTCGACCTTGTCCAGCAGGTTCTTGACGACCGCCAGCTTGTCGGAAACCTTCGCGCCGCCGAGGATCGCCACGAACGGGCGGGTCGGCTTCTCGACCGCGTTGCCCAGATACTCGATCTCCTTCTCCATCAGGAAGCCCGCGACGCTCTCCTGGATGAACTTGCAGATCACGGCCGTCGAGGCGTGGGCGCGGTGCGCGGTGCCGAAGGCGTCGTTGCAGTAGAGATCGCCGTAGGAGGCGAGCTTCTTGGCCAGCTCTTCACGCTTCGCCTTCAGCTCAGCCTTCTTGGCCTTCAGCTCCTCGTCGCTCATGCCTTCGACCGGCTTGACCTTGCCGTCTTCCGCCTTGTAGAAACGGGTATTCTCGAGCATCACGATGCCGCCGGGCTGGAGCGCCGCGACCTCGGCGTCGGCGTTGGCGCAATCCGGCGCGAACACGATCGGCCGGCCCAGCAGGTTGGCCAGATAGTCAGCCACCGGCTTCAGCGAAAATTCGGCTTCATAGCCCTTGCCTTTCGGACGGCCGAGGTGGCTCATCAGCACCAGGCTGCCGCCATTGTCCAGCACATACTTAATCGAGGGCAGGGCGCCCTTGATGCGGGTGTCGTCTTTGATCGAGCCTTCCTTGATCGGCACGTTGAAGTCGACGCGCATCACAACACGCTTGCCCTTCAGGTCCACATCACGCAGAGTCTTTTTGTTCATGTCTCGTCCATCCTCGTTCGGGGTTGAAAAGTGCGTTTTATGATACCACATGCCTGCGAGTCAAGTACACGGTACTTTTTACGACCGCGCGACAGCGCGGTTATGGGCGCAATGATGACAGTCCTTTTATGATGGTTCATCTCATCCGGAGAGATCACCGTACAGGGCCTTGTCTTCTTGACCTCATGTCCGACCGTTGGCTCAAGGGCTACGAGGACGACAGCGATCCACGTCCATTGCCACTCCTCTTGATCCCAACGGGACGATTGAAAATCCAAATCGCTATCGGGATCGGCATCGGCATCGATCGGGTTCTCGCCGTCAGGCTTCGCTCCCTCCCGGATCTGACAGCCTGGCACAGCGATTTCGATAGCGATGCCCCAACTCACTCGTCAAGCCGTTCACCGTTCATTCTTGATGTTGGCTCGCTGTATCAGTGTACGTTCGTACGTTCGTACGTTCCAGCCTAATATAACGGCATTGCCCAACCCGCGCCAGGCGGCTATAATGAACACGTCATGAAAAGAATTCTGTCTGCCCTTTTTTTTTTCAGTCTTCGCCGCAACAGCCATGGCTGAGTCTCTGAGCCTTTTCAACGGACGCGATCTCACCGGCTGGAAAATCGCCGATCTGTTTGAAGGCGGCAAGGTCGAGGTACTGCCCGACGGCAGCGTGGAGTGCGGTTTCGGCAACCCCATGACCGGTATCGCGTATACCAACACGCCGCCGCGCATGAACTACGAGCTTTCCCTGCAGGCCATGCGCCTTCAGGGCTCCGATTTTTTCGTGGCGCTGACCCTGCCGATTGAAACCAACTACTGCACCATCATCATCGGCGGCTGGGGCGGAGGCCTGTGCGGCATCTCATCGGTCGATTACCTGGACGCCTCCGAAAACCAGTGGAGCGAAAACATCGCCTTCGAGAACGAACGCTGGTACACCCTGCGCGTACGCGTCACGCCCGGTGTCCTGCAGGTCTTTCTCGACGAGACGCTTTACACCGCACGCGTGGAAGGCCCGCCTTCACGCTTCAGCCTGCGCTCCGGCAGCGACATCGACAAAACGCTCCCGCTGGGACTCGCCACCTACCGCACCAAAGCCCGCTGGCGCCATTTCACCCTCACGCCGATCACGGAATTGGGACCCAAAGACAAGCCACTCCCAGAGGAGTGAGCGCTCAGTACGTGACCCAGCGCACGCCGCTTACCATTAGCCGCACATGGCTGTTGCGTTCGGCGTTGATCCCGATCATGACGCCCACGATCGCGGTTGGCGTCAGCTTGTCATCCGGATCGGGACGCGAATGTCCTCCCCACGACGCTTTCTCAAAGAAGGCCGTGACCCTCTGCCGTCCCCGCTGCGAAAAGTCATACGGCAGCTCGGACAAGTAACATGAGCCCCCCGCCTCAATAAACTGCACGCGCAGCGTGCCACTGCCTTCCGGAACCTCGACCTCGGCCTGGATGCCGTCACTCCCTTGTGGCGGACGCTCGTTGTCGGCAAGCTGAAGCCGCGGATATCCCCACGGGTCCTGATCGCCGAACCACAATCAAAGACCATGCCGCTGTCTTGTGGCGCATGGGTCATCTTCGCGCCGCGCACAATGTTGTCGGACCAGGCCTTGGCATCAGCCGCAGACGTGACCGGGTTCACCTGCGACGGCTGCACGGCATTCGCCGGGCAGGCCAGACGGAACGCCAATCGGGGTTGGCCAGCCGCGCCGAAATCGCCAAGCAAACGCACCGGCGCACCGAAGAGCGCTGCCCGTCCGGCCTGTGGCGGAATCACGACCTTGAGCGCGATGACCTGCCGCTCCATCGGACGCAGACCGATCGTCTCGATCGGCAACATCACGCGCCATCCATCCGGCACGACATCGGACTTCAGTTTGCCGCGCACGGTCTTCTCGCTAAAATTGTAGAGCGCGACCGGCACCGACTGTGCCGTGCCGAGGCCCACCTCATACGCCTGAATATCGAGTCGTGATTGCGCCTGTGGCATCATCGCCTGCATCACGACCGGCGAAGGCGCAAGCTCGGCCGGTGCCGGCTCCACGCGCAACGGCTTCTCCACGGCGAAGCGTTCCCCCGCCCCCTGCGGCAACACCGCAAAGAACGGCGCCTCGGTCAATTCGCCCGGCATGCCGTCACGCGACGGACGCCCGTAGCCGTCGTAAACCGCCTCGACCGTCAAGCCATGCAGCATGTCGGCCGCCGTACGCCCCTTGTCGGCCCAAGCGACCACGACATCACGCGCCGCACCGTCCGGGCGGGCACGAAAAGCGTAGACACGCGCCACACCGTTGGTCATGCGTCCCAGCGGTCGCGCACCGGCCATCAGCCGTCCTACGGCGGCCAGCGCGAGGTATCCGCGGCGCGGCGTCAGATCGTGACGCAACAGCCCAAACTGAATCTGTCCTTCACAGTAGTTGCCGAGAATGAAGAAATAGTGTTTCGACACGCCTGCGAAAAGGCTGGTCGCAAACGACTTGGGCACGAAGCGCGCCTGACGCACCTCTTCAGCCTCCGGCAGCTCGCCGCGTTCCCCATCCCAACGCACGTGAATCCCACACTCGCTGAGCCAAATCGGACGCCCGCACGCACCTTGGCGGGCAGCGGCAAATTCGTTCACGTACTTCTCGACGCCGCTGTAGGTGTGGTTATTGTAAGTGTCGTAATAAGGCCAGCCGCCGCACTCGATCACCCCCCGTGCGTGCAGCGCCGAACCCGACCCGGCGTAGACATTCCAGCACACGGTCAACGAAGGATCGCCCGCCTTGCAGCCGAGGTACGACGCTTTCTGCAAGGCGACCATCTCATCAATGAGATGCCCGCCAAAACCGGGGATGTTGGCTTCGTTCCAAGGTTCCCAGGCCTGAATCGTGCCTTTGAAGCGTCCGGCCATCGCGCGGCAGAACCGGAACTGATCTCGAAGATCGCGCGGGAAACGCCTGCCAGCCTTGTCAGGATCCAATTGCGGGGACAGCGCCCAGCCCGGCGTGCCGTGGTAGACTTGCAGCACCTCAAGCCCCGCGCCGCGCAGAATACGCGCCGAATCGTCATAACGCGTCGCTGCGCGGAACTCGCCGGGCGCCGCCTCAACCTCCCCCCATGTCAGTCGGTCCCGCACCCCGCTCACCCCCGCCAGCGCCGCCAGGCTGGCAAAGGCCGCCATTTTACGGCGGTCCCGCTCCGGATCGCCTGTGCGCGTGAACCAGGCGTTCGCGGTGTCGATCCGGATCGGCGAGTCGGCCGGAACGGGGACACTCAACCGTTTCAACACCGCGGCGGTCGTCCAGGCGACCGTTTTGCCGGCCCCATCCAAGCCCTCGACACGATACCATCCCACCGGTTGCCGTCCTAGCTCAATACGCGCCGCCCCCGCTTGGCAAGCGCCCTGCGCGGCTTGGCGGCCGTCGAGATCACGCGCCACCCATCTCACCGCTTTTTCGAAACCGTCCGGCAGCGAGACCCACGCCACGTCATCCTCCAGGCAGACATTGCCCGGCCGTTCTGGCAGCGGCAGCGGCACCGCCAACGCCATCCACGCCACCCCCCACACACACGGCAAAACCCATACAAAAGCCTTCATCCCCTCTGTGTCCCCCCCCGGTTTATTCCAACTCGTCCGCAACTTGAAGGTTGAGCGGTAAACGTTGAGAGTTGGAAGTGATCCCCTCCCGCGATCAGTCTAAATCCAGCGTAAAGACGTGATGGCTACGCTCTGGGCGGAAACTCACGCCATCGCAAACCTTGTCCTGCTGGGGCGAGTAGGTCCACACCTCGATTTTCTTTTCGGCGGGACGGAACCGGTAGAGCCGCAGCCAGTCCTGATCGTCGGCCGTGCGCGGATAATCCTGCAGCGTGGAATGGACGGTATTGCCGTGCACCCCCTTCTGTTTTTCACGCCAGCAGATCGCCGGGCTTTGGTCACCGCTCACAATCAGAATCAGATTCGCGTGTTTTGAGAAGCAAGTTTCCCATGCCTTTATGGGCGAGACGCCCTCCTCGCCATGGCGTTTCGTCCACTCCATCACGCCGAACCACTCGTCCGGGCGGCTAGGATCCGTACGACGCAACTGGTCAATCTCTTTTGTCTTGTAGCCGAGATACATGTGCGTGCAGATAATGGCCTTGCGGTCGGCGTACTTCGTCAACATCGCATCCACCCACTTGAGGACCGGGGCCGGGGCGTTACATTCAAGGTGGAGCACCACGAACTTCATGCCGCCCGCTTCAAAGAGCTGACAGCTATCGGCATTACCGGCGCATACTGTTTGTGACACGCCGCTTTTCGGGTTGGTCACGGTATAGCCATCGAACCCGCCCGCATACCAGGCGTTCCCCTCGTAGCGTGCGCGCGGGAAATAACGGTTGAACTCCTCCGTCGAGTTGCTTGCCATGTCATGATTGCCGGGCGAGATGCCATACGGCACCTTGCCGTCAAGCCGAGCCATCTGGTTGGAGGCGAACGTCCACTGCTCCTTGTTCTTGACGTCCACGATGTCGCCGACATGCGAGACAAAGACAATGTTCTCTTTCTTGAGGTTCGCCACAATCCAGTCCACGCGCGACTCAAACGCCGGATTGCTTGTGGGGCCTGTCTGTGAGGCATCCTTCTTTTTGGTATGCGCGCCGCTCCCTCGATAGAGCTGCGTATCCTGTATCACCACGTAAGTAAATGCCCCTTCTGGCAACGGCGGCAACGCCTCAGCGAGCCCCGTAAGCGTTACAGATGCAAGAACGGCGAGAAACCACATACACTTCATCGTTTTTTCCTCAGGCACTATTGAATCATAATCATCAGCCCTGGCAGAGGGCCGAAGAGCAAACAGGTTCCGCCGTCTACCTCTTTAACAGACAAGCGATAGTTTGCGTCTGGTGCCGATGTCACCTGCGGCAGGCCTTCGATCGCCGATCCTGCGGGTGCCCACACCAGGGGAACGGTTCCCTGCGCGTATGGGAGATCCACCGTTGTACCCGGCGCAAACGCGAGCGTCGCACTAGCGAGCGTCAGCGGCTGAACAGCCAACGACGCTTCGGTCGGACTCCAGACGCCAGACAGGCCCAGATAGCCATTCAGAACGGTCGGCGTGCCGGTCAGATCTCCGATCAGATAAGGGGCTTGAGACGGCGCTTGCAGTTCGAGCATAGTGCCGGCGGCAAATGCTGCGGACGCCGCAACAGGACTAAAGCAGCCCACCACCTGCGGATCAGACATCTCTTCCGCCAAGAAGCCGCTGTCGCGCACGAGCAGGGTCTCTTCCGGCGTGTTCACGACAGGCGCGTAGTCCGCCACATCCACATACGCCCCCGCGAGGTAGCTGTCATCCGGTTCCTCAGTCCCCAAACGCCAGCCAAGACCAAATTTTGACATCGGCCAGTTGACACCGACAATCGCCTGATCCTTATTCTTAACCTTTGGGCCATACGATGTGCTCTTGTAATGTCCCGTCAAAGTGGACTTACCCCAGTTTTTCAGCCTGACGCGAACAGCGGCAGTTCCGGCTG
>DAOTKE010000040.1:0-24089 GCA_035449085.1 Kiritimatiellia bacterium
TACGCCATGCGATCCCTCACCGCACAAAAACCGTTCAAATAAAAACGCCCTGCAGACCGCCCGAACCCAGGTCTGATTCAGACGATCATTTTCCTTTCTCTCTCCCCTTCTTCCTTTCTCCGTATTATACTGGATGCGTTGTCTTACAGAAGGGAGCCTCATATGAGCATGATGATGCTGGCCGTCGTAATCGGTGTTCCTGTGTTGATCGTCGGATGGGCGATCAGTGTGTATAACGGTCTGGTGCAGGCACGCAACCGGTTTAAAAACGCGTTTGCCCAGATCGACGTGCAGTTGAAACGGCGCTACGACCTGATCCCCAATCTGGTGGAAACCGCCAAAGGCTACATGAAGCATGAACGCGAGACGCTGGAGGCGGTGATCGCGGCACGCAACCAGGCGGCGGCCGCCGCCAAGGCTGCCGCCGCGGCACCGGACGACGGTTCAGCCATGCGCGCGCTGGCCGGCGCCGAAGGCGCGCTGCGCGGCGTGCTCGACCGCCTGATGGTGGTGATGGAGCGCTACCCTGACCTCAAGGCCAACCAGAACATGATGCAGCTTCAGGAGGAGATCGCCTCCACTGAAAACCGTATCGCTTTCGCTCGCCAGGCCTACAATGACGAGGTCATGGCGTACAACATCCGCCGCGAGGTCTTTCCCTCCTCGATGATCGCCGCACTGTTCAACTTTGCGGCGGCGCAACCGCTGGAGCTGGAATCGCCCGCCGAGCGGCAGGCGCCGCAGGTGCGCTTCTGATTGAACGGCCATGACCTTTTTTGCCAGACAGGAAGCCGCCCGCCGCAAGACGCGTGTGCTGCTCGTGTATTACGCAGCGGCCGTGGTGTTGATTGTGTGCGCCTTCTACCTCGCCTCGCGCGCGATCGCGGCGCTCGTGGCGGGATCCGTGCGTGACGAGTCGCCGGAGATATCCCACTACGGGCATGTCGGCATTCAGGTGTTCGCGTGGGATCCGCTCTGGCTGTTGGTGACTGCCGGGGTGAGTGCGGTGGTAATCGGGGGCGGGACGCTTTACCGGCGGACATCGCTGGCCGAAGGAGGCGCGGCGGTGGCGCGTTCGGCCGGCGGACGTGAGATCGTGCCCGGTCATGCCGGTGGATTTCTGGAGCGGCGTCTGCTCAATATCGTGGAGGAGGTCGCGCTCGCCTCTGGCGTGCCGGTGCCGCGTGTCTTTGTGCTGGAAGACGAGCCGGGCATCAATGCGTTTGCCGCCGGCTTCTCGCTGCACGACGCGGCGGTCGCCGTGACACGCGGCGCACTGGAACGGCTGTCGCGGGATGAGCTGCACGGCGTGGTCGCGCATGAGTTCAGCCACATCAAGAACGGCGATATGCGCCTCAACAGTTGGCTGCTGGGTGTCCTTTTCGGGATTCTGGTGACCTCGATTCTAGGGCGGCATCTGATGCTGGCGTTACGTTACATGCGCGTGTCAGGCAACAGGAAAAACAACGGTGGCGGCATCGTGCTGATCGCGTTCCTTTCTGGCCTGGCGCTCTGGGTGATCGGCAGCGCCGGCGTCTTTTTCGCGCGGCTGATCCAAGCCTCGGTGTCACGCCAACGCGAATTTTTGGCGGATGCCTCGGCCGTGCAGTTCACGCGCAACCCGGCGGGACTGGCCGGCGCGCTCAAACGGATCGGCGCGTCGAGTGCCGGCAGTTCGTTGCGGTGTGCCAACCGTCACGAGCTCGCGCACCTGCTCTTCTCGCCCGGCGCGTCGCTGGGCAGACTCTTCGCCTCGCACCCGCCGCTGCTGGTGCGTATCCGCCAGCTGGACCCTGGTTTCGAAGGCGATTTTGCGCCATGGCGTGCGGTGCCGCGCGAGGCTGCGCCGGACGCCGCTGCAGCCTCCGCGGCTTCCGGCGTGGCTGCGCTGCATCCGTCAGACGTCTCCGCAGAGGAGATCCCGGCGGTGATCCGGCTGCTGCCGGCGCTTGAGCCGGGGCTGCGTGAGGCATTGACCCGTCCCGATGGTGCCCCCGCCGCCCTCTACGGATTGCTGCTGAGCGAAGATGCGCAGGTGCGCCAACGCCAGCATAGCCTGATCGCCGCAGCAGAAACAACCGCGCTGGCCACAGCCGCTGAACGCTGGCGCGACGCGATGCATGGTATGGGGCGCATCGCGCGGCGCCAGGTGCTGGATCTTGCGGTTGCAGGAGTCCGGCAACGTGCGCCGGGCGGCCAAGCCGCCTGCTTGACACTGGCCCGTGAACTGGCGGACGCGGATCGCGAGCGTTCTCTGTTCGAAGCCTTGCTGCTCGGACGCATGCAACGTGCGCTGCGGCCGGCTGGCGCGGTGCGCGGTTTCTACGGCAGGCCGCTGCCGCCCGCGCGGGTGCAGGCCGAGGCCGCCACCGTCCTCGCCGTCATGGCCTATCTGGGCCAGCCGCACGATGACTCCGCCGCCGAAGCGGCGTGGCGCCAAGGTGTCGTGCGCGCGACCTCCTTCGGCGTCGGCCGCCTGCCGATGCCGCCGCGTCGCGTTTGCACGTTATCCGATTGGGACGCCGCCGTGCAGCGACTGGATGGCCTCGCGCCGCTCTTTAAAGGCGAACTGCTGACCGCCTGTTCGTTTGTGATGCGAGCCGACGGTGCGCTGACCGAGGATGAAACCGAACTGCTGCGCGCGCTGGCCGATTTGCTGGACATGCCGTTACCCGACGGCAACCGCTTTCAAGCCGCGTGAGGGGAATACGGATGAAACGAACACGCATGTGGCTGACCCTGCTGGTCGCCGGGAACTTGATGGCCGCGGTGCCTGAGGGCGGTGTGCCCGTGATTCAGGAGAACGCCATCACCGCGTTGCGCGCGGAGTCCCGAACCGAACATGCCACTCTGACGCGTGTGAAAGTTGAGGGCCAGCCTTTCGCCGAGGCGCTCCGTTGTGAGATCCGCACGCGGCCCGCTCTGCCCTGGGAGGTCCAGTTCCAATTCCGCACGATACGTCGCATCGAAAAGGGCGAGACCCTCTGGATGCGTTTTTTTGCGCGGACGCTGGAGGCGCGTACCGAAAGCGGCGAAGGTCAGATCCATGCGATTTTTGAAAAGGCGGGCCCGCCGCATGACAAATCGCTCAGCCTTCAAATCACGCTGGGCCGTGCGTGGCAGGAAATCTTCCTGCCTTTCAAGGCAATCGACACCTATGAGGCCGGCCAGGCCAGCGCGGGGTTCCACCTGGGCGTCATGGTGCAGTGTATCGAAATCGCAGATGTCGCGATCTACGCTTTTGGAACCGGGCATGATCTCGCACGCCTGCCCCGTACGCGCATCACCTATGCGGGTCAGGCGTTGGACGCGCCTTGGCGTGCTGCGGCTGCGGCGCGCATCGAACGGCACCGCAAAGGGGATCTCACCGTGCGCGTGATCGACAGCACGGGTCGGCCTGTACCCGGTGCCCAGGTGACGGTAGCCATGCAACGTCACGCGTTTGGCTGGGGCTCAGCCGTAACCGTGAAAGAGATTCTGCGGCAGGATGCCGACGGCGAGAAGTACCGCTCGATCATTGAAAAACACTTTTCACGCGTCGTGTTTGAGAACGACCTCAAGTGGGGCAGTTGGGATAACCCGGCCAATCATGCGCGTATTCTGCAGGCGCTCGACTGGCTGCGCGAACGGCGGATCGCTGTGCGTGGCCATTGTCTGGTGTGGCCTTCCTGGAAGAACACGCCTCGCGACCTGCAAGCGCTCAAGGATGACCCTGGCAAGTTACGTGCACGCATCAATGCGCATATTGCACACGAGGTGTCAACCCTGAGAGGCCGGCTGATCGACTGGGATGTCATCAATGAGCCGTACACCAATCATGATCTGATGGAGATTCTCGGTGACGAGGAGATGGTCGCTTGGTTCAAACTGGCCCGCCGCCACGATCCGCGGGTCAACCTCTACCTCAACGATTATGCCATCCTTTCCGGCGGGGGTCTGAACCACGCGCACCAAGACCATTTTGAGCGCACCCTGCGCTTCCTCAAACAGGGCGGCGCACCGATCAACGGGCTCGGCATGCAGGCGCATTTCGGCGGGACGCCCACGCCGCCCGATCGTATGCTCGCGATCCTCGACCGTTTCGCAGCCCTCGGCCTCGCGATTTCGATCACCGAACACGATATCGACACACAGGACGAGCAGCTTCAAGCCGATTTCACACGCGATTTTCTGACCGTCGTGTTCAGCCACCCTTCTGTGGTCGCGCTACTGACATGGGGGTTCTGGGAAAACGCGCACTGGCGCCCCAACGGTGCCTACTACCGTAGTGACTGGTCGCTCAAGCCAGCCGGTCAGGTCTGGCTGGATCTGGTGACCCGAGCGTGGTGGACGGACGAAACGCTCACAGCAGACGCGAACGGCACAGCACGGACACGCGGTTTTCTTGGCGATTACATCATCACGGCCACGCAGGGCGACAAGACCGCGTCACGACCGGTCACCGTGTCACGTGCGGGGAGTATTCTGACCATGACACTGTGAGCACGGTTTCGGACGATGGCGGACTCGAATGTGTGATGCCGCACTATTGACGCTTCAGGACCTCCGTTGCGTGCAGCGCATAGACTCCGCGCAGATCTTTTGCGTATTCCCGCAACACGCGCTCGGCTGCGCCGTCGCAATCGCCGCACCGGAAAAGGGCGCGTGCCACAGCCAGCTCACGCAGGCAGAGCGTCCGTTCGTTGCCGCTGACACCGCCGTAACCACCGGCCGGCGAGATGTCGGTCACGTTGATCTTCGCATGCCCGGCGATGCCCGGTTTAGCCAGCAGCGCAGCAAGCGGCCGCGCCGCAGCCGGATCGCCCAGCGCCTCGAGCGCCAGCGTCACGGCGCGGATACGCCCGAACGCCGATGACGCGTCCAGTTTGGCGACTTCTGCCAGCAGGGGTGCCAACGCGCGTGGATCTTTCGTTCGTCCCAACGCCACAATGAGGCTGTCCGTCTCGCTCATGCGCCGCCCGAATGCATGCTCGCCGCCGAGACTCAGGCCGAGTCCGGGCTGCTTTCCGGACACTACCTCCGCCAATGTTTCTACGCCCGCTGCATCACCCATGATGCCCAGCACATGCGCGTACACCAGTCGTTCGGAGAGTGTGTGTGCCGTCGCATACGCCTGACGCATCAGCGGCTGTGCCTGTGCCCACTGCGCCAACACGAGACTCACACCTTTGTAGTGGGAGCCCAGTTCCTTGACCGCCACGGCCAGACGCTCAGCATCCACGAAGGCGTTATCCCGCCATTCCAGAACCTCTTTCGGCAGATTACCGATGTCCACCAGATGCCGCTGTAAAGCTTTGACGTCGATCGCACGAAACGTTTTGCCTTCACGCGCAGCCGTAGCGCCAGCCACACCGGCCACATAACCCATGTTCTGGACATCCGGCTGCATGCGCATGATCGGCATCGCGTCACGATGCGCACTGATGCCGATACCGACGACCGCCAGGCCTTCGACGCCTTGGGGCAGCAGCGCCCGATACGGCACATTGGCCGAAAAGATACTGCGTGCGTTGGGGCCCTTTTCGGCGGTCGGCTCGCTCACGTAGCAGATCTCCGCCACCGAATAGCCGTGGCTGTCGAAATTGCTGCGCGCCTGCGCAATCGTGTCGGGGAACGTGCGCCCGTTGAGGATGTCCAGCGGCGTCACCCAGCAGTCGCCCACGATGCGCTGCCGTTCGCGGCTCTCGACGATCTGCGAAACGTCCCATGCGTTGCCGGCACCCGCACGTCCGCGCACGCCGAAAAGCCAGAGGTCCGCGGCGTCGCAATCGTTCACGTAGCCGAAGTCGGAGTTGATGTAGCTCGCGCCCAGCTTGCGCGGCGAGAGTCCCGTCCCCTGCACGGCCAACTCCTCCGCCCCCACAAACACGCAAGGCGCACCCGCCGCGGCCGCGACTTCGGCGTTGCCGGTGGCATCCACAACGCTCTTGGCACGCACCACACCGCGTCCGAATGGCGTCGCCACCACCACGCCCGTCACGCGACCGTCCTGCACCAGTGCGCCACATCCCATGACTCCGAACCAGATTTCCGTACCGGCTTTGCGGTTCTCGCGACGCCACCATTCGGATTTGCCCACAATATGCACCGCCGCGCCGAGATCCGCGACACCCTTATCATGCTCAGCCGTAAAACCGCAGGCATTGCCGTACCAATATTTCCCAATCATGCCGAGCGTCCCCACGCCGCCGAGTCCGTACAGGTACTCGATCACCAAAGTCTTTGCCCCCTGCCGTCCGGCGCCGATACCCGCAGGCGCGCCGGCCGTACCACCGCCGACCACCACAACATCATACTCGCCGAGTACCGGCAGTGCCGTACGTGCGGACGGAACGGTCGGCAGCCCACTCAGAAAAGGTCGCGGGCCATTGAGCGATTCTCGCACCTCGCCCGCCGCGACGGCGGCTTCTGCCTTGCCCTTGAGCGATACGCCGGCCGGACGCGGCAAGGACCGAGCCTCGGACGCGGCCGCCGCGCCCACACGCTCGCCGACCGCCATCAGCGCCAGCGGACGCAGGAGCCGTTCTGCCGCCTCGCGCGACATGTCCGCACAGCCGCCCAGCACATACAGCCGCGGCACACCAGCAGGACGGAAGCAGCCGAGATCGACCTTCGCCGCGCCCGGCCACGCGCCGGCGAGCGGTGCTGCGGCCTTCATCGGATCAGGAGGGATCTGGAAGAGCGTGTCCGCGCCTTCCAGCAGCGACGGCACAAACGTCCGGTCGCGCGCCACCTGTTCGGCTTCGGCAAAGGCGCGGTAAGAACCCTCTCGCATCGGGATCGTCAGGGTACACGCGTACGCACGGCCGGGCACGCGTTCTCCCTTGACCTTGTAGCCCCCCATGGTGACAGGGGCCTCGTAGGTGCCCGGTAAAGGCTGGACAGTCATGCCATCCGCAGCCGGTGCCGCGCCGGCGATCACGACCCGCGTGAAACGTTGAGGGCCGGCCGGATAAGGTGCGAATGAGGCACCCGCCAGCCGCGCCACTGTCGCGCGCTCGGTGGCGTCGATAATGACCCTGGCCAAGACGGCTTGACGCCCGCTGCGGTTGGCCATCACGATGCCGGCCGGATTTCCTTTTGCGTCACGCAGCACATCGGTCGCATACGCACCGGTCAGATAGGACACACCACGCTCTAGCAGCGCTTGGTCCAAAGACCGCTTCACGCGCAACGGCGTCGGCGTGATCACCGCCACACCGGCCCCTTTCGCCTTGAGTGTCAGCTCGCTGATCAACTGCCGTTTGGCACCGGGTTTGATCTTCACGGCCACTTTGACCATGCACACGGAACGGTCGAGTGCCGCCACGTAAAGGATCTTGTTTGGAATATCGCCCGCCGGCTGCATGGTGAGGGGGATCGGCGGACTCCACTTTCGACCGTCCGCACTGACGGACATGTGGACGGAGCCCGTCTCGAAATCGCCCGCACGTTTGAACGCAATCAGTTCCACGCTGTCTACGGCCTGTACGCCGCCCAGATCCGCCGTGATCGCCACGTCACCCGCGAATTCGACCGTATGGTGCTGCACGTCGTCGGACAGGCCGTCGCACAGCATGCCGCCGTTGTCCTTGTGCTTGCCGCCGCTGGGGGCGTCCGTCTTATACGTGAAGGGCAGACTCGCTTCATTGGAAATGTAGATAGAACGGGCAAGCGGCGATTCGGGATTCTCGCCCTCGTCGAGCCAAAGCCGCAGACAACCGGCGAGATCCTCGCCCAGATACGGCCGCGGCGCAGCCAGAAAGACCTTGGCACCGGCTTGGGCAGCCGCCTGCGCCGCTGCCACGGCACCGCAAGAACCGCCGACCACCACGACATCGACATCCTGCCAGACGGGAATCTCCCGCTCGGTCTCCACCACCGCCGCCGCCCGGCACCAACCTGCCGCCAGCAAACACATCCATGCCAGCACCGATTTTCGTACCATCGTCTACCTCCGTTCCGTAAAGGACAGGCACAAGAATACCACAACGGGCGACGTCCGGGGACTCTCTGTCACACGGAAGATTAAAATTAAGATTACGGAGATGCCTGACTGCCAGTGCTAATCTTACTCATCATCCTTATCTTAATCGGTTCCATAAACGCAGTTCTGTCATAATGAGTTAAATTTACGAGGCGTCGGCCCTAAGATCTGCGCTACGCCACGTTGCCAGCAGGGTTATGAAACGGTAAACTGACAGCCAATCCTGCGGGTGGGCAGGTGCGTAAAGGAAGGACAAGTCATGAAACTGGGTTTGATCGGGTTGGTATCGGGCATGATGGCTGTGTGTGCGACAGCGGCAGGGCTGGACGACGTGATCGCGCCCGGCACGGTGGCGGAAAAGCTGGCGGACGGATTCAAGTTCACGGAAGGGGCGACCGTCAACGCGGCGGGCGAGGTCTTCTTCGTGGATCAGCCGAACAACAAGATCCTGCGTTGGTCGCGCGAGCAGGGGCTGCTTACCTTTATGGAACCTGCCGGGCGTGCCAACGGCATGTGTTTCGCGCCGGACGGCAACCTGCTGGTCTGCGCCGACGAGAAGACGGAACTGTGGTCGGTCACGCCGGACGGCAAAGTGACGGTGCTGGCGAACGCATACGGCGGCAAGCCCCTGAACGGGCCCAATGACGTGTGGGCCTGTCCGCAGGGGGGCGGCTGCTATTTCACCGATCCGTTTTACAAGCGTTCGTGGTGGTCGCATACGGAGCCGCCGCAAGTCACCCAGCAGGTGTATTTCCTGCCCAAGGGCGGCCAGCCGCGCCGCGTGACCGAGGATCTGGAAAAACCGAACGGGATTGTCGGCACGCCGGACGGCAAGCGGCTTTTCGTGGCCGACATCCAGGCGAAGAAGGTCTACGCCTATGCGATCCAGCCCGACGGCGCACTGGCTGACAAGCGGCTCTTCTGCGAAATGGGTTCGGACGGCATGACGCTCGATGCTGACGGTCGACTTTACCTGACCAACAAAGAAGGCGTGTACGTTTACGACAAAGCGGGCGTCTTTCTGGGCGTGATCAAAATTCCGGAGCCGTGGTGCGGCAACGCCTGTATCGGCGGCCCCAACAAAGACACGCTCTTTGTGACGGCCTCGAAGGGGTTCTATGCTGTGCCGCTCAAGGTCAAAGGCACGCTGCAGGGCAAATGAATCATGCCGAAGACGTGTCATCCTTCTGCGGACGAGGAACGACTATGGCGTGAGGCGCTTGAACGGCTGCGCGCTTTGGAACGGGCCTGGCCGGACGAAGTGGAGCGGGAGCGCGAACGCGAGGCCTGCCGCGCCTGGCTGGCGGAGCAGCGCGCGCTGCCGCGTTTGGCGGGACTGGCGCGTCTGTTGACACCGGGCCTCACGTCGCGCCAGCTCGATTGCGTGCGGGTGCCGGTCGAACGTGCGGTCTCGCGCCTCAAGATCACCGACGTGGAGATTCTGGATGCCGATCTCCCGCCTGAGGGGACACCGACGTCTCCGCCGTTGCCGTTGACCGTGGTCGCGGACTCGATCCGTTCGGCCTTCAACGTCGGCGGACTCTTTCGAACGGCGGAGTGTTTCGGCGTGCGCGAGCTGCTGCTGTGCGGCTACACGCAGCCGCCGGATCACCCGCAGGCCGCGCGCGCGGCGCTGGGGACCGAAAAGCTGGTGGCGTGGCGCCATGCCGGAGAGGTGCGCGCGGCGATTGCCGGATTACGTGCCGCCGGTGTGCCGTGCGTGGCGCTGGAGACCGTGGCGGACGCAACACCGATCGGGGCGTTCGCGTGGCCCCAGCCGTGCGCGCTGGTGGTCGGCAACGAGCGTTTTGGTCTGGATCCCGACGTCGTCAAGGCCTGCGACGCGGCCGTGCGCATCCCCTTGGCCGGCCGAAAAAACTCGCTGAATGTGGTGAGTGCGCTGGCCGTGGCGCTGTTTGCCGTTACCCAGTACGACATCAATCGGCCGGAGACCACGTCAGCGCGAACCGCGTGTGGCGCGTGATTGCCGTTGACCGTAAATGTGTAAAATGGCATCCTGACGCTGTGTCAACGGCTTTTCCCTTGTGTGACGGACAGCGAGTGCGAAGAGGTTACGTTGACGATGACGTGGTGGCCGTGCCCATGCGCCGGGGTTGGCACTGCATGGCTTCCCGTTTGAAGGATGCTTCCCTATGTTGACAAAAAAATCAGCCGTACTCGTATCGGCGTGCGTAGCCGTGTGTGCGTTTGCGTTCTTTTTGCTGCGCGAGCGGCCAAAACCGCATGCGGCGTCGGTCGATGACTCTCGCGAAGAGGCCAGTGCCAAACGAGTCAAAACAGAGCAGGCCAAGGGTGCCGTTGCGAGCGAGAAGCCCGTGGCTGGATCGCCTACCGACCGGGCGGCGATGACGGCGAAGTCGTCCCAGGTCAATGGTACGGCCGGCGCGAACACCTCGCGAAAGAACACGCAGCCAAGTGATCGTGCGGGACGCATGGAATCCGACCGCGACAGCGCATTACTTGCCGAGCTCGATGAACTGCTGGACAATGATGATTACGACAAGCTGCTGGAGCACGCGGCCAAGCTAATCAAACATCCTAATCCGGAAGTCCGAAGCAAGTTGGCTTTCGGCCTGCACTGGGCGGGCCTGCGAGGTCTGGCGGATCTCACCACCATGCTTGGCGATCCTGATCCGGATGTGGCGCAGGAAGCTTTGGATTATTGGAAAACGGCGCTTAGCGATATCGAGAGTCCGGAAGACAAAGCAGCGCTACTGGATGCGGCGTACACCGTGACCGGCGACTTCACCGATGAAGAGTTGTTGGATGATCTGTTGTCCGAAATGCTGTTTGTCGACGATGAGCTGGTCGCGGCCGCGCATCTCAGGGAGATGGCCAAGCAATCAAACAACCCCGCGCATCAGCAAAAGTTCATTGAAGCCATGGACTCGATTTCGATGCCTGATGACGAGTCTGCAAACATACAACAGGCGATCAACAGCCTGGACAAGTGGGAGCGTCAAGAAAAACTGGACCGCGCCGAGCAGGCGGCGATGGAAATCGAGGCTCGTGACGCGCCGGTGCAGAAACCGGGACCCGCACGGCCCGCCGGGACGCCGACGGGCACCGCCGCCGGCCCGGGCCCGGCTCTTCCGTGAGGCGCAACGCATTCGCTTCATCGCGTCAGTTTTTGTCGAGCGCCCGCTTCAGATAAGGCATGTATTGACGGGTATAAACCACAATCGACCAGAAATTGACGAAGATAAGAAACGCCTCGATCAAGTATATCAGCGCCTGCGGCAGGAACCACGGATGCAAAGAGACGTAGACGTAGATGACGCAGGCAGAGGGGAAACTGGCCGCCGTGCGGAACTTGCCGAGCCAGTTGGCTTTGCAGTCCGCCTGATAGAGCGAGCCCACTGAGCGCAGGAAAGTCACCCACTGGTCGCGCAGAATGTAGAGCACGGTGAACACCAGCATGACCAAGGCATGGATCGACTCGTGCGGCTGACGGCCCAGCAACCAAAGCAGGGTGGGAAAAACCACCAGGTAAAAAACCTTGTCCATCAGCGGATCGGCCATCGCCCCGAACTTCGTGACCACGTTCCACTTGCGCGCCAGCTTGCCGTCATAGAGATCGGTCAGCGAGGCGATCGCCAGCGAGGCTGTCGCCAGAACCGCGAGCCACCAGGCCGGCCAATAGCCATCGATCACGGCCAGCACCATAAACAGCACGACGAACGGCACGCGTCCAAAAGTGATCGCGTTCACGACCAGCCGTTTCGATTGTTCATCCATGAAACATATCAAAGCAGATCACGCGCGGTTTGTGAATCCATTTTTGAAGGGTACAGGTTAAACGGGCACATCTCCTCTTTTGCCTCTCGTTCTTGCGCCTTGGCACCTTTCCGACTTATAATCACGGTCTCAAAAAAGATCATGACTTCGGATTTTTTATTCCAGTTGACCCGCCAATATCGCGCCTACGTCGGCACGTTTCGTGAAGCCGACGGTTTGCTGCCGGACATGCTGCGCCTCAAGCTTGAACACACGCAGGGTGTGGTTCAGGATGCGCGAAGCATCATGGGGGGCGAGGCCTGGGATGAGCCGTCACGCGTGTTGGGTGAGGCCTGTGCGCTGCTGCACGACGCCGGACGCTACGAACAGTTCAAGACATTTGGGACATTCCAAGATTCAAAATCGGTCGATCACGCCGCATACGGTGTGCGGATTATTCGAGAACAGCGCTGGCTGGACGGATTGCCTGTGGCGGAACGCAACCTCGTGCTGGCAACCGTGGCGCTGCACAACCGGCGCACGGTTTCGCCGGCGGCATCCGAGCGTGTCGCGCGGTTTACGCACCTGGTGCGTGACGCCGACAAGCTCGACATATTCCGCGTCCTGGAACAGGCGATCGCCGACGGCTCGCTGGAACGTAATCCGGAAATTGCGTGGGGGCTTCAACACAAGGGGGCCCCCTCTCGCAATGTGGTGGAGGCGATCCGGCAGGGACATTCAGTCAGCTATACGTGGATCCGCACGTTGTCGGACTTCATCCTGATTCAGGTGGGCTGGCTGATCGGTGGACTCCACTACCCGACCTCGTACCGTCTGGCGGCTCAGCGCAAGGTGCTGGAATTCCGCGAGACGTTCCTGAAAACGCTCAGCGATGATCCCGGGATCGAGGTCTGCTGTCAGGCTGCGCGCGACTATTTCGCGGCTTTGTCCGCGAGTTGTTTGGGGAGGAACGCGATCAGTGCCGCGCCTGCGAGCGCGACCGCGATCAGCACCGAGAAGCCGAGCGCGTAGCTGCTGGCGGCTTCGTTGTACAGGGCACCGACCAGCATCGGGAAGGCCGATTCAGCCACGCCGTCCGCCACCAGGATGATCCCCATCACGCGCCCCAGCGCGCGCACGCCAAAGAGGTCGCCAGCCATCAGCGGGATGATCATGTAATCGCCGCCCAGACCGATACCGAAGAGTATCGCAAAGAGATAGATGCGGCCCGGGAAAGCCGGCAGGAGCAGCAGCGGGATGGCCGTCGACACGATCAGGTAGATCAGCAGCATCACATGCTTGCGGCTAAAGCGGTCGGCCAGCCACCCCATCAGCACGCGTCCCACCAAGCTCGACAGCAGGACGAGCGACAGAACACGCGCCGCACCCTCTTGCGTAAACGTCTGGTCGCGTAAATAGAGCTTCAGATGCTGCATCACGCCGCCGACCGCACCGATCGAACACATACTGCCGAAAGCCAGCAGATAAAAAACCGGTGAGCGCAGAATCGCGCCGATATCCACCGCCGGGGCGGCAGGCTGCGGTGTCGTTCGATCCGGCCGCGGGACCGCGCTGGGGTTCTTGAGCAGCAGCGGCAGCGGGAACGCCAACAGGACGATCAGGACGCCCAGCGCCAACAGGGCGTGATGCCACCCCAGAACATGCTGCAGGCGCGCGGCCACCAGTGGCACCAGTGCACCGCCCGCGCCGATGCCGAGGTAGGCGATGCCCATGGCCTTGCCACGGTTCTTGTCGAAGCGCCGCGCGATCAGCACCTGGCAGGGCAACGGGCCGCCGCAAACATACGCCAGCGCATTGAGCACGTAGAAGAGATAAAAGAACGGCAACGTATCGGCCACGCTCAGCCCGGCCAGCGCGAGCCCGCCCATCCATGCACCTGCGGCCATCATGCGCTGCGGGCCAAAGCGGTCGACCAGCCACCCGGCGATGAAGCCGAACAGCGGGCCGACCAGCAGTTTGCCCAGCGCGTTACCGCTGGTCACGGTGGCGCGCGACCAGCCGTATTCCCGGGTCATGAAGTCATAGAAAAACGGCAGCCCGTACAGGGCGAACCCCACGAGCGCGAACAGCGCCAGAAAGGCCGCCGTCACGGTGAGCGCCTGCGAAGAACGCCAGCCGGCGCTCGTGCGTGAAGAGTCGTTTGTCATGACATGAAGCCCGGGCATGAGCGGTTGGTGTCAGATTACTTCACCAGCACGGTCAGACGGCGGACCTCGTATTGACCGCCGTTGCCCATGAAGGTGTAGTCGGCATGTTCGCCAGCGGCGTTGTTGCCGATGCCGATGTCGCAAGGCGCGCCGCCGTTGAAATTGTTGTAGGCGAAGAGCGTCACCTTGTTCTTCCAGCAGTGGACCTGCATGCAGCCGTAACCACCGTCCCCCGCCGGCCTGTCGTCAAAGTCGTATTTGGAGGCGTTAGCGCCGGGCAGATTCAAGCCATTCTGTTGACCGTAATTCACCGGCCAGAACTCGATGTTGCCACCGTCGGAGTTGTCGAGCGCGGGAATCCCCTCAACATTCGAGCGCACCGTCAGGTTGGCGACTTTGGCCTGATGGAAAATACCGCTACGGGCGTGCGGGATACCCAGCTTCTTGGCGTCTTTCGTAAAAGCGTCCATGATCGTGCAGACGTAGCGGATGCTCTCGCCCTGCTGGAGCTGAAGCACGTAGGCCACACGCGTGAAAGCGCCGGCCGTGACGCTGGCGTCGACGGTATAGGACGGTGCCGTCGCATTGAAGTTGCCGTTGAGCGGCAAGTCGATCTCGTAAACCTTGCGGAAGTCTTGAAGCTCGGGCAGGGCCAACGCGCCGTCCAGCTTCGGCTTATTACCGCACCGGAAGGCGCCGGCCGGAAGGCCGAGACCGTTAACGAGGTTGGGTTCCGCGATCTGGTCCCAAGCGAAACGCATCGCCATCGGCGCGGTGATGCCGGGAGCGGAGAGCACGACGCTGTTACCGTCGATCACCGCGTCGGCCTTACGGAAAAGTCCGTCCGGGCCGCAGAGCTCAAACCAGGTCGGCGGCTGACCATCGCGCGTCTTCAGCCCCTCGGCGTGGTCGAACGTCACGCGCATTTTTGAGCCTTCGATCACGAAGGACTTGTAGACCGGCCCTTCCCAGCGGATATCCTTCATGCCGTACGTACGGTTAAGCGCCTGGTTGGCCAGACGCAGACCCACGTCCTGCTTGTTGCGCGGGTGAATATCCTTGATGTTGCCGATATCGTTAATCACGGTGTAGCCGGTGTTGGGGATCGCGGCAGGCACGGCGGCCTGCGCCTCCCAGATGCCCGGCAGATGCGTGGCGCGGTTCGGGCCGTAGTTGTACGGCGCGAGCTGCACGAGATAGTAAGGGAAATCGCCCTGCCCCCACACCTTGCGCCAGCCGTTCACGAGCGCCTTGGTCTTTTCGAGATAGAGCATGCCCTCGCCGTTGTTGGAGCAGCCCTGGTACCAGATCGCGCCTTTGATAGCGAACGGGACGAGCCCCGCGACCATGCCGTTGTAAAGCACCGTCGGCTCTTGGTGCTTGCCCTGCCCGCTCGGGAAAACCAGATGCTGCGGGAACTCGGGGGCCGCGGCAAGCGCCTGCCCGGCCTCGCTCTTGGCCTTGGCGTCCGCGACCCAGGCCTGCACGGCCGCCACATACTCGTCGAGCACCTTCTTGTGCAGGGGCGTGCCGGGCGTGGCGGTATCGACACGCGCCTTGATGGCGGCCAGCGCGGGCAGTCCGTCGAACCCGCAGGCCGGCGTCCACGGCTCGATCCGCGTCCCGCCCCACGACGAATTGATCAGTCCCACCGGCACCTTGAGCACCTGGTGCAGGCGGCGGCCAAAGAAAAACGCCACGGCCGATTCGTCGCCAATCCCATCAGGCGTCGTCACCTCCCATACGGCCTGAATGTCCTTTTCCGGTACGGGCTTGAAAGATTTGGGAGCCTTGAAGTGCCGGATCAACGGATAGTTCGCGTTGGCGCGCTCCTGCTCGGCGTTATCCACATTCGCCATGCGCCACTCCATGTTCGACTGGCCGGAGCAGAACCACACCTCACCCACGACGACATTGGTAAAGGTCACCGTGTTCGCGCCGGACACGGTGAAGGTGGCGGGATGGGAGGACGCCTGCAGGGCATCCAGCGCCAGGCGCCACGTACCGTCCTGTCCCGTCACGGCTTTCTTGGTCTGTCCCGCAAACGAAACGGTCACCGACTCACCCGGAGCGGCCCAACCCCAGACCGGCACCGGCTGCCCGCGCTGCAAGACCATGTTGTGGTTGAAAACATTCGGCAGGCTGACATCCGCCGAAACAACTCCGGCGGCCAACATCGCGCCAGCCGCAAGGACGAACCCCATCCGTTGCATGATAACTCCCCCTGTTCTGGTTGCGCCCGGCGGCGAGCCGGGCGTCCCATGTTTATTCAGAAACTTCGGTTCACAGCGGCATCCAACGCGAACTGATCATTTGCGGGGCGTCGCGCCCATGTCGAAGACCAGCGTGCCCCCCTTCATGATGTCGGCGTGCGCGAGTTTCATGTCCGGGTATGGCTTGCCGTTGAGTGTGATGCCCTGTACGTACCTGTTCTCTTTCGACAGATTCCGCGCCTCAACCGTGAAGGTGCGCCCGCGCGGCAGGCGCAGCGTGATCTTGCTGATCTGCGGCGCGCCGAACACATAGCCGTCGTTGCACGGATTGAAGGGATAGAAGCCCATCGCCGAGAAGATGTACCACGCGGACATCTGGCCGCAGTCGTCGTTGCCGCACAGGCCGTCGGGCTTGTTTTTGTACTGCGTGTCAAAGATCTCGCGGATCAGCTCCTGCGTGCGCCACGGTTGTCCCGCATAGTTGAAGAAGTAGGCGGTATGGTGGCTGGGCTCATTCCCGTGCGCGTACTGGCCGATCAGGCCGGAGACATCCAGCACAAAGCCCGCGCCTTCCACTTTGGACGGAAGCGTAAAGAGCGTGTTGAGCTTGGCGGCGGTGGCGTCCCTGCCGCCGAGGAGCGCGATCAGGCCCTCGGGATCATGCTGCACGTGCCAGGTGTACTGCCAGGCGTTGCCCTCGGTGTAATCGTAACCGCTGTGCTCGCCGTGGTTCAGTTTCATCGGATCGAACGGCGTGCGCCAATTGCCTTTGGCATCGCGGCCGCGCATAAAGCCGGTTTCCGGGCAGAAGAGGTTCTTGTAGTACTCCGCGCGCTTGGAGAAAAGCTCCGCGTCGGCATGCTTACCCAACGCTTTGGCGAGCTGCGCGGCACAATAATCGTCGTAGACGTACTCCAGCGTGCGCGAGACACTTTCGCCCTTGATGACATCGAAAGGCAGATAGCCGTAGCGGGTATAGACATCCCAGTCCGACTTGGGATGATTGACCGTGAGCGACGTCTTGATGCCCTGGAACGCGGCCTCGGAATCAAACCCACGGAATCCTTTGAGGTAAGCGTCAGCGATGACCGGCACCGAGTGGTTGGCGATCATGCAGTGGTTCTCCTTGCCCCACAGCGTCCAGATCGGCACATAGCCCTGCGCCTTCTGGTGCGCGATCATGGTCCCGATAAAGCCATCCACGCGCTCGGGAATGAGAATCGTGTAGAGCGGGTGCGCCGCGCGGTAGGTGTCCCAGAGCGAGAGCGTGGAGTAGTAGGCCTTGCCGGGCGCGGTCAGCACCTTGTCGTCGGCCCCGCGGTACTGACCGTCCACATCCGCGATGTTGTTCGGCTGGATGAACAGGTGGTACATCGCGGTGTAGAAGTTTTCTTTCTGCTCAAGCGAGCCCTCGACCTCGGCGCGCGCGAGCAGCGTGTTCCACGCGCCTTTGGCCTGCGCGCGTATCTTCGCGAAATCCCAATGCGGGATCTCGGCGGCCAGGTTCTTTTTCGCGCCTTCGACACTGACCGTCGAGAGTGCCACCTTGACCTGCAGGGTCTCGCCGGGCTTGATGTTGAAGTCCAGCACGTAGCGCGGCGCTTTCTCGCCCTCCTGCGCCGGAAGCTGCTTGATCGCGGCGTAAGGACGGTCGAATTTCACGACATAAAAATAGTGGCGCTTGACCCAGGCCTGTGCCTGATTGTGGCCACTGATGGTCGTGGCGTCCTCGACGGTCACGTCACTGGCCAGAATGTGTTTGCGCAAGGCATCCTTGCCGCTGACGATGCCGTATTGCAAATCGACCAGCAGGCGCGCGGGCGAGGCGTTGTGGAAGGTATAACGGTGGAACGCCACGCGCGACGAGGCGGTCAGCTCGACATCCACGCCGAAGTCGTCCAAGGTCACCGCATAGTAGCCGGGCTTGGCCCGTTGCGTCTCTTCCCGGTAGCGGCTGTGGTAATTCTCGCGTTCGACGGCCCCCGTGAACGGTTGGAGCTGGATATCGCCAAGGTCGGGGCAACCTGTTCCGTTGAGGTGGGTCTGCGAGAACCCCCAGATCTTCTCGTCCAGGTACATGTAGCCGGAACAGTACGCCCAGGTACAGTTGCCGGTGTCGGGGCTAGGCTGCACCAGCCCGAACGGATAACAGGCCCCGGGGAAGGTGTGGCCGTTGTCGGCGGCACCGATGAAGGGGTTCACATATTGGGTGAGATCCCGCTCCGAACAGCGGAAAGGGCAGGCGCACCCGGCAACCAGAGACAGAAACAACAACAGGCTCGCGATGTTTTTCATGACGATCATCCTTTCGACAAAAGACACACGTGGGCAATGGAATAGCACAGGCGCTTCGTATACGCAAATACTATATCGTTACGAAAACGATCCCGACTGCTTACATCGACCAGCCCGCACGGGACTCGCGGCCAAGAAACGCATTGGCGGCAAGGTCGTTTGTCACCTTCATACCCGGACCGTCCCAGAGCAGTTTTTTCTGTGCCCGGACGGCGACATTGCCCAACATGCAGACCTCAGACAGCAGCCCGGAATGGTCGACGAAATTCGATCCGGCAGGCGGGCCGCCGCGGCAAGCGTCGACGAATTCTCTGTAGTGCCCCGGCGAACGCGGCAGGATTTGAGGAGGTTTGCCGAACTCGCGCATGCGCGCTTCGGGAATCAGCCGATGCCCCATCATCTTTCCGCGGTCGCCGACATAGAGCACACCGCCTCCCCAAGGGCGTCCGGCCTCAAGTTCAGGGGGACGCGGCGGGCGCAAGCCACCGTCGTACCAGTTCAACACGAGGGGCGGCATCGCGCCGCGCGCGGGAAATTCGAACCTCATCATGGTGCCTTGCGGATGGGTCTCCGGATTCAGCTTGGTGGAGCACGCCTCCACACTGACGGGATGCCCCAGTTTGAGCGCCTTGAACGCGGTCGAGAGCATGTGGCAACCGAGGTCGCCGATCAGTCCCGTGCCAAAATCCCACCAGTTCCGCCAGCACCACGGGTGGTACTCCGGGTGATAAGGCCTCTCGGGGGCGGGCCCCAGCCATAAATCCCAGTCCAGTCCCTCCGGCACTGGCGGCGTGTCGGAAGGGCGCGTCTCGTACAACGCGGTCTTCCAGAAGCGGGCGCCATAAGAGGCGTGTATCTCGCGGACATCCCCGATGGCCCCGGCCGCGATCATCTCACACGTCACGCGGGCTTCTGCGGACGCCTGACCGTGGTTGCCCAATTGCGTGGCCACACCCGCGGCGCGAGCGGCCTCTGTCACCTGCCGGGTCTCGGACACCGACCAGGCCAGCGGCTTTTCGCAATAGACGTGCTTCTTACGCTTCAGCGCGGCCAGCGTAATCACGGCGTGCGTGTGGTCCGGCGTCGCGATCATGACGGCGTCCACGTCCTCCTTGGCCAGCAGGTCACGGTAGTCCGTATACGCCCGGCACCCTCGATAGTGGCCGGACGGTTGCTGTTTGGCGTAGACCGCATCGACTTCCCGGCGGGCGGGCTCGCGACCGCCGGTCTTGCTTTCTTTGCCCTTCGACCAGTTCCACGACAGGTAGCCGTCACTCTCGCGGTTCACGTCGCAGACGGCGACGACCTGCACATCCGGAAACTGTAGAAATGCCGCCATGTTCTGTAGCCCCTGCCCGCCGACGCCGATGCAGGCCAGCGTGGTTTTCGAGCCAGGCGCCACATGGCCTGAGCCACCCAGGACATGCCGGGGCAGCACTGTGAACGCCGACACCGATCCACACAGAAACCCCCGGCGAGAGACTGTTGCGCCTGAAGTTTTTTTCTGAGCCGCCATCCGATTCCCCTCCTCCTGTCCGCTGCCGTCTTAGAGGGCACACACACATGCAACCCTCTTCATGATGGGTTCTGATTATGCTGGCGGGGAACCAAATCCGTCAAGCTGTAATCACCGCCCCATAATCGTCGGCAAACAGGGGTATGCGAAGTACACGCTTTTCTGGGGAACACGGGCGCAGTAGGCCGGACGCATTGTCTCAACATCGCACGTTCGGCGTTCTGAGTTCAGCGTTCAGCGTTCAGCGTTCGACGTTCTTCCCTCTTCCCGCATCCGGTCGGGACGGCAGCCCGCCCCTCCATCCCTCCTTCCTCCTCAACTCTCAACGTTCAAGTGATGGACGAGCGGACGCTTGGCATCATTTCTGCTTCTACTGTTGTATTGTGCATGGCCGATGTGTGTGGTCGACGGGATCGGACTATCGGCCGGCATTAATCTTTTAGCGCGTTTACCATCATGCCTCATCCGGTTCATTACCCGAGTTTTCAGAGTGCGTTGCTGCAACGGGGCGTACTGACCGAGGAGCAGTTGCAGGCCGTACTGGACGAGGCGGGCAAGCTTCCGTTAGAGCGTTATCTGGCGCAGAGCAGACTGGTGCCGCCCGAAGCGCTCACACTGACTGTTGCCGCCTATTTCAATCTGCATCCCATCACGCTTCCTGCGACGCTGGTTCCGCCGCCGGAGCTGATCGACCTGATCCCGACGCAGATTTGGGCCCGCGCCAAGGCGATCCCCCTCTTGAAACTGGGCAAGCGGTTGACAGTGGTGTTTGGCGATCCTTTCGACCTGATGGCGCAGGAAGAGGTGGCGCGCAGCACGTGTCTGGAGATTGTCCCGCTGGTCGCGGCGGAACGTGAGGTCCTGGACGCGCTGAACCGCGCCAAGGCGCGCGCCGACGCCGCCAACCCCAAGCTGGCGATGGAGAACATCATGAAGGGGCTCGATGCCGACATCGAGTTCTCCAGTGAGCCGCAGACCCGGGAAGAAAGCATTGACCAGACTCTGGAGACCGCAGAAGAGGCCCCGGTGATCCGCATGGTCAACATGATGCTGGTCGAGGCATTGCGCACCGGCGCGAGCGACATCCATTTTGAGGCGATGGAAAAACAGTCGCGTCTGCGTTACCGCATTGACGGTGCCCTGATCGAACGCCCCAGCCCGCCCCGCGCGCTCCATAACGCGATCGTCTCGCGTATCAAGATCATGTCCGACCTTGACATCGCCGAGCGGCGCAACCCGCAGGACGGCCGCTTCAAGGTCAAGGCGCTCAAAAAAGAGGTCGACATCCGCGTCAGCATCCTGCCAACCATCCACGGCGAGAAGGTGGTGATGCGGACGTTGGACAAGAGCAATCTCGCCCCCAGCCTGGCCTCTTTGGGCCTCGATGACTTTGCCTACCAAGCCATGAAGCACGCCATCGAGCAGCCTCACGGCATCATTCTCGTGACCGGCCCGACCGGCTCCGGCAAGACCACCACGCTTTACTCTTGCCTGCAGGACCTCAACACGCCAGATGTCAACATCGTCACCGCCGAGGATCCGGTCGAATACCAGATCGAGGGCATCAACCAAGTGCACGTCAACCAGCAGACCGGACTCACGTTCGCCTCCGTGCTGCGTTCGGTCCTGCGCCAGGATCCCGATATTGTGCTGGTCGGCGAGATCCGCGACAGCGAAACTGCCGACATCGCCGTCAAGGCGGCGCTGACCGGTCACTTGGTGTTGAGCACCCTGCACACCAACGATGCCGCCGGTGTCATCCCCCGTCTGATCGACATGGGCGTGCCGCCCTTCCTGATCGCCTCCTCGCTGATCCTGGCCCAGGCGCAGCGCCTCTACCGCAAGCTCTGCACGCTCTGCAAGAAGCCGGCGGAAATCGACCCCGACGTGCTGACCGCCAACCAGATTGACCCCGCCTTCTTCGAGGGTGCCACGATCTATGAGGCCGGCGGCTGCCCCAAATGCAACAACATCGGTTTCAAGGGGCGCGGCGCCTTCATGGAGGTGCTGCCGGTCACGGATGCCATCCGCGCCGCCACTGTGAAGGGCTCCCCCGCCGACGTCATCCGGTCGATCGCGATTCAGGAAGGCATGGCCACACTGAAGAACGTGGGCCTCATGAAGGTCCGTGACGGCGTCACATCCCTGCGTGCCGCCCTCGAAGTCACCGGCAGCGAATGATTTTCCTGAAAGGGTTCCCCTCATGTCCGAAAAAACACCCAAAGCTTCTCCCGTCCGCATCAGCGGCGTCAGCAGGATCATCAAACGTGAACTGATCCCGTTCACCCGGCAGACCGCCAGCATGCTCAACGCCGGCATGTCGATCCTGGCCGCCATCTCGACCCTGGAGGATCAGTGCGTGAATCCCGGCTTCAAGATCGTGTTGCGCACGTTGCGCGAGAACATCGAGAGCGGCATGCCCTTTTCCGACGGCCTGCGGCACTTCCCGCAGATTTTCGATGACATGTACCTCAACATGGTCGCTGCGGGCGAGAAGAGCGGGCAGTTCGCGCCGGTGCTCAAACGCCTGGCCGTCATGCTGGACGCCTCGGCGCGGCTGGTGCGCAAGGTCAAGTCCGCCATGACCTACCCCATCGTCGTGCTCTCGATGGCGCTGCTCATCGCCGGCGCCCTGATCACCTTTGTGGTGCCGATCTTCGTTGAAATGTTCGAGGGCTTCGGTTCCAAGCTGCCGGCCCCCACCCAGTTCCTGGTCAACCTCAGCGACTTCATCCGCGGGTACTGGTACGTGCTGTTCCCTGCCATCGTGGTGGCCGTCATCGTGTTCCGCAAGTGGAAGGCCACGGCGGCGGGACGTTACCAGTACGACAAGTTCGTCCTCAAAATGCCGGTGTTCGGCGATCTGGTGCAGAAGGTTTCCGTCGCGCGTTTCAGCCGCCTTTTCGCGCAGATGCTGGTTAGCGGCGTGCCGATCCTCGATGCCATGCAGGTGGTGGCCCTCTCGATCGGCAACAAAGTGATCGAGGGGTCGATCCTGGACGCCCGCACCGGCATCGAGCAGGGCAACACCCTCAGCGCCTCGCTGGAGGGCAAGCCCTTCCTGCCAACCCTGATGATCCGTATGATCGCCGCCGGCGAGAAGAGCGGCCGTATCGACGAGATGCTCGACAGCGTGGCGGACACGTACGACGACGAGGTCGAGACCACCCTTTCCGCCCTGACTTCGCTGATGGAGCCGCTGCTCATGGTCTTCCTGGGCCTGATCATCGGCAGTATCGTGGTCGCCATGTACCTGCCGATCTTCAAGCTCGGCACGGTTGTCAACAACTAGGGTGCCCGTCCTTGCGTTCCATTCCGTTTTACCCTACAATTACGCCCTAATTAATGAATGAGGACGGGCTTGGGACCACGGTTATGCCAAAGATTCTGATTGTCGATGATGAAGCGCGTATCCTGTTGTTGCTGCAAAGCTTGCTGAAGGCTAACGGTTACGATGCCGTCACGGCCAAAGACGGCAGCAGCGCGCTGGAAACCGTCAGGAACGGTGACTACGACCTGGTGATCACCGATCTGCGCATGTCTCCGATGGACGGATTGACGCTCTTCAAAGAGATCAAGGTGCTCCGTCCCGAACTTCCCGTGATCCTGCTCACGGCTTATGCCTCGGTGGAAACCGCCATTGAGGCCATGAAAAACGGTGCGTTCGATTATCTCTCGAAGCCTTTCAAAGTCGACGAGATGCTGGACACCGTCAAGCGCGCCATTGAGTCCTCCCGCAATGCCGCCTCCGCCGCCGTCGCCGATCCCAATGCCCCGTTGCGTTACCAGTTCGAGAACCTCATCGCCACCAACAGCACCATGCTGCAGGTCTGCGAGATGATCCAGCGCGTCGGCCCCACCGCCGCCACGGTGCTCATCAACGGCGAAAGCGGCACCGGCAAAGAGGTGATCGCGCGCACCATCCACAACACCAGCCTCCGCAAAGACAAACCGTGGGTGGCTGTGAACTGCGCCGCCCTGCCTGAGAACCTGCTCGAATCCGAGATGTTCGGCCACGTCAAGGGCGCCTTCACCGGGGCGGTCGCCGATAAGGAGGGGCTTTTCGAAACCGCCAACGGCGGTACGCTCTTCCTCGATGAAATCGCCTCGTTGCCCCTGTTGTTGCAGGGCAAGCTGCTGCGCGTCCTGCAGGAGAAGGAGATCCGCCGCGTCGGCGGCAACAAGAGTATCCC
>DAOTKE010000041.1:0-23434 GCA_035449085.1 Kiritimatiellia bacterium
CCCCATGTGAACGAGGGCAGGTTTCGAAAGGGAGAACACTGATGATGAAGAAAACAATCGCGACAGGCATGATCGCGTTGATGGGGGCTGCGGCATGCGTATCCGCGGAAGAGGAGACGCTTTCTGGTGTGGACACCTGGGGATACAGGAAGCCGTTGCCCGCAGTGGTGAATCCGACGGTGCGGTCGCCGCTGCAGAACGGGGTGTCGCTGCGCGGCGAGTGGGAGTTTGTCACGCGGGGGGGCACACCCTCGCGTCACCCCACCTGGCAAGCGTTTTATGCCAAACCGTGGTCTGGCTCGCGCACGATCAATGTGCCGGGCTGCTGGGAGGCGCAGGGGGTCGGCACGCCGGGGCCGAGCGTCACGTGGGACTGCAAGTGGGACCACGGGCCGCGGGAGCTGCGGCACGTGTACATGGGTGAAGCGTGGTATCGCAAGACCGTTGACATTCCTGCCGACTGGCAAGGCAAAAGAGTCTGGCTCAAGGTCGGCGGCGTGCGTTCGCAGGGCTGGTTCTGGGTCAACAACAAGGCGGTCGCCTGGGTGGACAACTACTGCGGCACCTACAAGTACGACATCACCGATCTGGTCAAGGCCGGAACACAGGCGGTCATTGCCGCGGCGGTGAACAACAAGATCCCCAGCCGGAAGGGACAGATGGTCAGCACGCATCTGTTCGGCGGGCTCTACCGCGACGTGGAGATCGAGGCCACGCCCGACACGCGCATCGACGACGCCTGGGTGCGCGGCGATTTCGACGCGCACGCGGCGGAGGTCCGCGCGACGGTGGCGTTCGCCACCGAGGCGGGCAAACTGAAGCATCCGGTGTTGCGGGTGAAGGTACAGCCGGCAGTCGGCAGTCAGCAGTCGGCCGTTGGCGAGGCGGCGGTCACGTTCGCGGAAGGCAGGACGAGTGCCGAGGTCGCTTGCCGGGTGAAGCTTGACCCCTTTATGCCTTGGTCGCCCGAAGCACCGAATCTCTATGTGGCGGAGCTCACGCTGTGCGAGGGCGACACCCCGGTGCACGGCTGGACGGAGCGCTTCGGCGTGCGCAAGATCGAGGTGCGCGGCGACCGTTTCTTCCTGAACGGCAAGCCGTTCTTCGTGCGCGGTTTCGGCGACGATTACATCTATCCGCTGACGATGTCCTCGCCCGCCTCGAAAGAGGAGCACCTCAAGCACCTCAAGATCGCGCGCGCCGCAGGGTTCAACTACGTGCGCCTGCACACGCACTGCGAGCTGCCGGAATATTTCGAGGCGGCGGACGAGGTCGGCATCATGATCCAGCCGGAGCTGCCCTATTACGGCGATTATCCGACCGAGGCCTTCACGTTTGACCCGATGCGGGATCTGACCGAGCTCTACCAGCACTACCGCCGGTATGTGTCGTTCACCACCTACTGCACGGGGAATGAGGGCCTCCTCGGAAGCCCGCTGGACAAGGAAATCTACAAGCTGGCCAAGCGGCTTGATCCGGACCGGCTGATGCTCCATCAGGACGGCGCCTGCAACACGGCTGAAAACTCGGATTTCCGCAACGGCCCGATCGACGTGTGGGCGCCGGGCAGTTTCAAGTGTGACGCGCCGTTCATCGCGCACGAATACTTGAATCTGTGCGTCAAACAGGATCCGCGTCTGGAAGACCGTTTTTCGGGACCGTGGATGCCGCCTGTGACGATGGCGAAGTGGGATGGATGGCTGAAGGCCGCCGGTCTGGACCGGCGCTGGGGCGACGCCTGCCAGGACGCGCAGCACGCCTTGCAGAAGGTCTATCAGAAGCGGGGCGTCGAGGCCGCGCGGCTGGATCCCGCATGCGACGGATACAGTTTCTGGACCGTCGTGGATGTGGTCGTCCAGCAGGGCGACACCTATAGCGCGCAGGGCTTGTTCGACCCGTTCTGGGGAGTGAAGCGCAACGGCTCGACTCCGGAGGCTTTCCGCCTGTTCAACGGGCCGACCGCGCTGTTGCTTAAGACCGAGCCGGACACCGTCATCGTCGTGTCCGGCGACACGGTGAAGGCGGACTTCTGGATCACACACTACGGCGAGGAGCCCTTAGAGAAAACGCGCGTCCGGTGGTCTTTGCGTGCCGGCGGCGCTGTGCTCGCGCAGGGCGAATGCGACGGCGGCGACGTCGAGCTCGGCAGCACGCGGCTGCTGGCCACAGCGGAGGTGGCCGTTCCTGATATCCCGAAGCCGTCCCACACCGTGCTTGAGGCGGAGATCGTGCAGGGGTCAGCGGAGAGAGTTTCGAACACCTGGGACTTCTGGGTCTTCCCCAAACGGGACAAGCAGGACGGGAGGGGCCTTGCCGTTTCGCGGGATCTGTTGCCGGCGCTGGAGACGGCGTACTCGGGGCTTGTCGCGGCCGGAACGCCCGAAGCGGAGAAGGCCGGGCTGCTGATCTCGCGGTTCGGCTCGCCGGATGTCGGCGCGGCGCTGGCGGCCGGCCGTCGCGTGATTCTGATCAACGGCACGGAAGGCCAGCCGAATGTCACTTTGGGTTGGTGGTGGATGGGGAATCAGGTGGGCACAGCCTTCGCGAAGCATCCGGCGCTCGGAGATTTCCCGCACGACGGGATCCTCTCGCCGCTGTCATTCCGCATCCTGAAACAGGGTCAGCCGCTGCCGTTTGCGGGTGTCTTGCCGGACGAGATGATGGTCGTTGGAGAGGGCGGCAGCGGCTACTTCCTCTATATGTGCGAGGCGCGGATCGCGGATGGGCGCGCGCTGATGACCTTCGGACTGGACGTGCTTTCCGGAACACCCGAGGGCCTGTGCCTGCTGGACGGCATGCTCCGGTACGCCCGTTCGGACGCATTCAATCCCAAGGGCACCGTGATCATGATGACCGGGAATCAGAACGGCTGGCAGGAGACCGTCAAAGCCGGTTACAGCGCACAGGATCATCTGCCGTTGGGCGTCTCCCGGATCGATGTGGCCAGGGCTATGGCGGGCAAGAACGAGCTGATCTGGAAGACGAAGCCGATGGCTGAAGACGTGAGGGCGAAACCGCAGGCCGCGGTGGTCTGGTCTGGCGGCATGGGCTATTTCGCGGAGCCGCAGGGGAGTTTTGCGATCTATGTGAACGATGAGAAAGTGATCGACATTCCGGAAATCAGCCAGGAAGACGCGGAGTGGCTCAGCCCGGACAAGACGGTCAGTCTGAAATACGTGCGCGACACAACGACCGAAGAGTACGGCACCTTGACGCTGACCCTGCCCTCGTCAAAGGTGACGCCGGGGCAACCGTTGCTTTTGAAGGCCGTCGGCAGCCACTCGAACAGCCTGCGCTGGTTCGGCGTGTTTCAGACGTGGTGAAAAGACAGTCACTCACTGCGCGACAGGGCAGGGAAGCACCATGAATGCGCGAGAATCCGTGACTTTCAGGTCTTTCTCTGCCATGTGCTGGATCCAGATGCTCTGTCCGGCATAGGCCTCAGCGTAGATGTTGTGCGCCACCGTGACCCCGCGGCAACCGTCGAACCAGAAGGCCGCCTTCTGCCAAGCGAAAGGCACGAAAGCCTTCGTGTGTTCAATTGTGTTGCCGCGGAAGGCGAACCCGCGTACCGAACGGGCTCGCACCAGCGGGATGTCAAATGTCTTGAAGGTGTTGCCTTCGATACGGATGTTGCCATGATAGGGCTCACTGTCCACACTGTCCGGCTTATGCGACGGGGTGATCGTGATAATCGCCTCGCCCCACTCCCATTTGCCGCCGGTCTCAGAGCCGGATGACAGACAGTTCTCGAACACGTTGTCGCGGATCAGGAGGTCGCGGATGGCCCCCGATTCAAACCAGTAATCCGTATCACCCTCGATCAGGATTGCCGTGCCGGCCGTGCTGAACAGATTCTTTTCAATCACGACAGGTTCGGGTGTCGTCACGAGAATGCCGCGCGCCCTATGGCGCCGGAGCACCTTGTTGTGGCGAAAGACCAAACGCGCGTTCCACGTCTTGTTTTCAAAAAAATCGCCCTCGCGGAAATCCGTCGGCAGCGCCTCCGAGAAAGTGGTCTCGTAACACCACCGCTTGTTCTCGTGCCGGACCGGCTTCATTGCTGTCACCCGGTACACCTCGCGGCGCTGTAATTCACCTTTGCGCAACAGCCACACCTCGTCCCCCACATCCGTCCACTCCGCACGGTCCACCAGCACCGTCCGCTCGTCAATCCGCTTGTGTACCACGCAGTTACGTCCGTGGGTGTTGAGGAAGTCATCACCCAGTCCGGTGTGGGCGCAATTCTGGACGGTCACAACACCCTTACAGTGGACGAGATGAAACCCGTCCGCCACCGCGCTGAAGACACGCCCCTTCGCTTCATTCGCGACGATGTTGAAGGCGTCGAGCGCCAGATTCTCGGTCCGCGAAGCGACCACGCCGTGGCTCAGTGAATGGTAGACCGTGATCTCGCGCAACGTGACGTCTGCGCATCGATTCACTTCGAACCCGTTGACGATGTAGCGACCGTGGTTGAGTCCGATGAGCGTACCGGGGGGTGGCGTGATCTTGGGTTTGCCGAAGAAACGGATCACGCCGGGCTCGACCTCCTCCGCCTGCTTGTTAAAGTCAATCCCCAGCGCGTTGTCGCGTGTCTTGTAAAGGATCTCGCGGGTGACAGCATCGTAGAGCAGGTTGTAACCGTCCACGCCACGCTTCCAGTCCTCACCCGTGAACCATGCCCGACCATCCTCGATCACATACGGATAACGCTCTCGGTCAATAACGAGATCGACGTATCCGTCGGTCACCGACCGGATCGTACCCTGCGTGATGAACGGACGCTCCCAGTCGATCGACAGATTGCGCACTTCAACCTGCCGCGAGTCGACCAAGCGAAAAGGATTCATCAGGCCGTGGAAGATCAGCGTGGCACCGTTGCCGTCGAGCGTGAGCCCGCGCGCACCCTTGATCACAAACGCGGAGGTGCGTTCCCCGGGTCGGGCGGGCCAGAACGCATAACGTCCCGCCGGCAGCACAATCCGCTCGCCGCCGTTGGTGCAGGCGGCCAGCATGCGACCGATAGCAGGCGTCATATTTTCGCCAGTGTCAGGCCGCACGCCAAACGCGGCAACATCGATCGTGCTTGCTCCGAGATTGAGTGCGGCCAGCATCAACAGACCGCACGCCATTGCGTATCGAATAATCATGCTGTCAGTGTAACGGTTCGGCCCCAGCGGAGGCAATGGCGAACGTCCAGGTTATCACGCCTGATGGGCTGCCCTTTGAAAGACACGTTGTTGCCGACGCCGCCGTGCTTCCATCGCTTCGCGATCACCCAGATGGGCGCGCATCAGACTTTTCCAGAGCTTGCCGTGGTTGGGCACAGATCCGTCGTCTTCAAGATCAAACTCCACGTCTACGCACGGCACCCCATCTTTTGCTTGAGCACGCAGAACCTTAAAGCCATGCGCATTCCATGTGTAACCCGGAGGCCATAAGTCGATTCCCTCCATCAGTTTGGAAAATTCTCGTGGATCTCTATTGTTTTCGATGCGTTTCTGAACGTGTACTCGCCGGCGATCTTTTTGTGGTACACGTCGTGTACGGTGACCACCCGCTTACCGCCGGCCACCTTGCCCTCGATCACTGTCGGGAACCTTCCGGCGTCTGGGCGCGCCGCTTCACCGCGTCCGACGGCACCGAGTTCCGCTCCCCCGCCCACTATCTGCGCCCAGGAGCGGCCCGCCGCCGGCGCGTCATGGCGTAAACGGTGCTGATGCGCGGCAATGACCCGTTGCACGCCGGCCTTCTCGAAGCTCGGCCCCACAACTTCGCGCAGGTGCGCTGCCAGCGCGCGTAATCGTGCGTGTATCTCGGATCTTTGTCAGCGGGCGCGGCATCCCCGGGGTTTTGCTGCGGGTCGGCATCAAAAAGCGGGATGTGACAGAATGCGACCTTGAACTTCGCGCTTTTCACCTCGGCCGGCTTGATCTCCGCCAGCTTCGAGAGCGCCAGATCGAGAGCGGGCTTATTGTCATGCGTTCAGAAAATCCCGCCGGTTTATCTGTTCCCCCTTTTGCCCATTGGCTTAATCAACACGATGCGTGTGACGAGAGTTCGAGTCCGACGATGCCGGCCACGATCAGGCCCAGACTCAGCAGCCGCACCGGGTTCGCCGCCTCGCCCAGCAGCGGGATGCCGAGCACAGCCGTGCCGACGGCGCCCACGCCCACCCAGACGGCGTACGCGGTCCCCAACGGCAACGATTTCATGGCGCAGCCCAACAGGGCCAAGCTAATCACCATGGACACCACGGCCCAGCACGTCGGCCGGAAGCGGGAAAAACCCTCCGTGCACTTGAGCCCCACCGCCCAACCGACCTCGGACAACCCCGCCCAAACTAGAACCATCCAACTCATCCTAACCCCGTTATTCAATCCCCGATATGAACTGAGCTTTTCAAATCTTGCCGGTCTAGGCAAGCGGTAACTGAATGCCGGACGGTGCCATTCAGCATTTCGGAGAACCTCGCGCCAAAACTCCCGCAATACGGGGACTGCCGATTGTTCTTGCTAAGCTCAACCGCCATGAATAACCTGTTCTCTTGCTGGGACATGATTCTTCCTTTCTGTGGGTGTTGTTGACAAAAAGAAGTCCCCGCCTTATTCGCAATAGAAGAGTTGAGGTATCGACGATGGCGCTGATTGACCGTCTGCTTGTTTCGCTCGTGACCGAATCGGGGAGCGACCTGCACCTCAGTGCGGGACGCCCCCCCTTCCGCCGCATTCACGGTGTGCTTTCACCCGTGCCCGGCGAGCCGGTTCTCACCAGCGAAACCATCTTGAACTATCTCAAAGAGATCATGCCCGAGGCCAATATCGAGCAGCTCATAACCGAATACGACACGGACTGCGCGTATGAGATCAGCGGGCTGGCGCGTTTCCGTGTCAACGGCTATCTTGACATGCACGGCTACAGCGCCGTGCTGCGCGTCATCCCGGAGGTGATCCCGACATTTGAGGATCTCAACCTGCCGGAGGTGATGCGTTCATTCTGCATGCTTTCCAAAGGGCTGGTGATCGTCACGGGCCCGACCGGCAGCGGTAAATCGACCACGCTTGCGGCGATGATCGACTACATCAACCAGAACCGCAATGAGCATATCATCACCATTGAAGACCCGATCGAATTTGTACACACGCCGAAAAAGTGCGTCATTAACCAGCGCGAGGTGCACCGCGACACGACGAGTTTCGCGCGTGCGCTGCGTGCGGCGTTGCGCGAGGATCCCGACATTGTGCTGGTCGGTGAATTGCGCGATCTGGAAACGATGGAGATCGCCATCGAGACGGCCGAGACCGGCCATCTGGTCTTTGCCACCCTCCACACCAACAGTGCGGCCACTGCCGTGGAACGCATGATCGACAAGTTCCCGGAGGGACGCCAGAACCAGATCCGCTCGATGCTGGCCGACACGCTCAAAGGCGTGATCGCGCAGACGCTCTGCAAAAAAATCGAGGGCGGGCGTATCGCGGCCTTCGAGGTGCTGGTCGTCACAACGGCCGTCTCCGCCCTGATCCGTGAAGCCAAGACCCACATGATCCCCTCGCTCATGCAGACCGGACGTAACGACGGCATGCAGACATTCGGTGACGAGTTGACGCGGCAGGCCGTGAAAGGCATCATCTCCGCCGAAGACGCCTACATCAAGGCGATCGACAAGGCCGATATCGAGACCAAGTTCCGGCTGGCCGGGCTGAGTCTGGACTTTAAGAAAGAGGCGGAGCAGGCCTTGCGTAAGTCCCAGATGGGACGTGCGCGCGCCATGTTGCAAACGGCGCAAAGTGCGCTGGCGTCCGACCCCAAGAACATTGAGGCGCTCTGCGCCGCAGCCTGGATCATGGGTTCGTCGCCCCATGCCGAACTGCGCAACGGGCGCGAGGCCGTCAAGCTGGCCGAGCGGGCGTGCGACCTGCAGCGCGACCGGGATCCCCACGCCTTGGCCGTATTGGGCGTGGCGCAGGCCGAAAACGGGTCATTCCGTCGTGCGATCGACGCCACCAACCGTGCGATCGCGCTTTACACCCAGAGCAACGAAACCGCGAAGGCGCTGGCGCTGCAAAATCGCCTCAACCTGTTCAAGCAGAACAAGCCCTACCGGGATGAGTGATCACCCAGGCAGCCGCATGGCGCCGGCCACGCTGGTCACGGTTCGTCCGCTCTTAAGCGGCGCCAGCACCAGTTCCAGCGTGACGGAAGTCCCGTTGGCTACGGAGACATTGACTGTCTCGCGGATCTTGTCACCGCACGCCGCGCGCAGAAAATGACGGGCGGTGTCGGGCAGCAGATCCATAAAGCGGACCCGCTTGACCTGATCCGCATCCGGAATGCCGAACGCTTCCAGCAAAGCCGGGTTGACCGCCTGGAAAAAGCCATCGACATCGCATACGAACCCGGGGGAAAACGACAATTCGAAAGCGGCCTGGCCACGCCGCATTTCTTCCATGGCGTTCTTGCGCCGGTCCACATTGCGGATGGCGAAAACCATGTTGGAGGAACGGGTCAGTGCCAGCGTGCTGACCCCCACCTCGCCCGCGAACGAGGTGCCGTCCTTACGGAAACAGCGCGCGTCGATCAGAATATGGTGGTTTTCCTGCAGATTGCGTCTGAGGTGCTCAAACATCTGGCGCGACATGCCGGTGATCACCTTGTCAATCGGCATGTCCCACATCTCTTCGCGCGAATAGCCGAGAACCTCCGTCACCCGCCTGCTGCCGTCCACCACATGGCCCTGGTCGTCCAAAATCAGGATCGCGTCATACAACCCATCCATCAACTGGTAATAGAGCACGCGCTGATCCGGCTTGGGCCGCACCCATTCGCTCGGGGTGGGGGAGGCTTCCGGTTCTTGCTGCGCGTCAGCAGGCGGTGTCGCCGGTGGTGCCGAGAGAGGTGCCGCGGGCGATGGTTGCGGCTTGGCCGCGCCGTCGGCGGGTGCCGCCGCGGACGCTTTCACGCGCAGGGCGAAAACCGGCTTGGATGGCGCCGCGGGCACCGCCGCAGAAGAGGAGGGGGCAGACGGCGAGGCCGGCGCGTCGGGCGCCGCCGGAGAGGCTGGAACGGACGTGCCGGACACGGCAGACGTCGTAGGGGCGAGCGGGGCTAAGCGCAAGGCGGGGGCCATGCCGCCGACCGCCTTCAACGCCGCGGGCGCGGGACCGGGCCCGGGCCCGGGAGCCGGGGCGGCCGGTTCAACCTTCTCCTCAGTCGGCTGAACAGCCAGCAACGACGTCCCGTCGATCTGGAGAGACGGATCGTACCCGACGGCACGATCCACCGACTGGGCGGTCGCCGCAGGCACACCGGACTTGCCGTCGTCTGCCGCTTGCTCCACATCGGCGGGCAACGTCCTGTCCGATCCTTTTTTCCCAAACCAGAATTTCATCGCCATGTTGACATTCCTAACATTAAATTGAAAAGCAAAATCAGTGCCAAACGAATGGACGCTAAATCGCGAGTTGGCACGGTACGTGCATTAATCGATGATGATTGTAACCCCTCGTTGAGTACTGGCAATGAAAAAAAACACTTATAACAAGGCCACACTGGTTCGTGAACTGGCCTTCAGCGCTGGAATTACCCAGAAAAAAGCCCGTTTTGTGCTGGATGCGCTCACGCACATTGCCTACCGCGAGGCGGCGGATGACGGGTTCACGATCCCGGGAATCTGCCGTCTCGACGTGATTGTGCGTAAACCCAGGCGCATGAAAAATCCTCAAACTGGAGAAACCATTCTCATTGCTGAGCATCGCGCGTTGCGTGTGAGGGCCTTGAAAGCCGCCCGGAACGCCGTGACCCCGCCGCCTGAAAACCTGGTCACCGTATTGCCGAGCGAGCCCCGCATTCCGGTGGAGCTGGAGGATTTCTCCAACCCTATCTCCTTCCGTTGTAAAAAATGCGGGCAGGAAATTGAGGCTCCCCGTGCCGCCATTGGCGTCGAGGCGCAGTGCCCGGCCTGTGGTGCGCCCGTCACGGTCCCCGCCGAGTCAGAGGCGGGCACTCTGCACGGGCCGGCCTTGCCGCCCCCCCCTCTGCAGGCCGCCGCCCCGGCACCCGCTCCAGCGGCAGTAGCGCCCGGCGGCACTCCGTCGGCGGCTCCGAGTCCGGCCCCCGCTTCCAGTTTTGCCGAACAGAAGGCGCGTGGCGGCCAAACAATCCGGATCGATTTGGCGGCCTTGGGCTTCGCCGCGCCGGAGGAGACCGCCGCTTCCCGGCCTCTGCCGCCCAAGCGGATGCTTTCCTTTTTCTGCAAGAACTGTCGCCAAGAGATCGAGGCGCCGGCCGACATGGCCGGAACCTCTTCCGAGTGTCCGTCGTGCGGAGCAAGCTTCGAGGTGCCCTTCTTCTCGGATCCCGGCACGCTGCACGGCAGCGACCTTGACGACAAATCGCCGGACGACCAGGCGGTCAAGGACGCGCGTGCGCGTACGATCCGCATCGAGGTCCCGGATGACGTCTAAGGCCTCCGCCCGCAGAACGGGAACAAACGACAGGATCATCTTATCCACGGATTACGCAGATTTCACAGATAGCATCCATCTCTGCGGAAATCTGCGGGCCGAAACGTGGGGTTATTGGACAAGATGCTAAGGGTGAAAACATTTGCGGTGGGCATCGTAGTGTCTGGGCTCGCCGCCGCATGGGGACAGTCGCTGACGCTCTGGCCGTCCGATCTGTGCGGCGTGCGGCAGCACACTGACAGCAGCATTGATGTTGACGCGGCGCGGACTGTGCACGTCACTGCCGGCACGCGCTACACGTGGCCCGGAGCCACGGTGTTCTTCAAGGCGGGCGAGATGGATCTTGCCGAGTACGGCCCGCTGCGCGTCACGGTCAGCAACGCCTCAGAGCGTACGCTGACCATCCATCTGAGCGTCAAAAACCGCAACCAGAAGGAACACTCGCCCGGCGGCAGCGTGCCGCTGGCGCCCGGGGCGGTCGGCGTGATCGAGACCAACCTGCGCCTAAGCCCCTGGATGCTTGACCGGCCGCTTGAGCTGGTCGGCATGAGGGGGCACCCCGTTGCGGTCGAAAGCGGCTCCTTCAATGTGCGCAAAACCGCCGAACTGCATGTCTTTCTCAATTCCCCTGACGCGCCGGCGCGTTTCGCAATCCTCAAGATCGAAGCGGACAAAGTGCCGCTCACGCTGCTCAAGGCCGACTCCTTCCTGCCGTTCGTTGACCGTTTCGGCCAGTTCCGCCACGATGAGTGGCCGGGCAAGATCCACGATGAGGCTGAGCTGCAGCAGGCCCAGGAACAGGAGGCGGCTTGGCTCGCCGCCAACGCCTCAGGGCCGGCCAAAGACCGCAACGCCTGGGGCGGCTGGACCGGCGGCCCGCAACTCAAGGCGACCGGGCATTTCCGCACCGAGAAGGTCAACGGCCAGTGGTGGCTGGTGGATCCCGACGGACGGCTCTTCTTCTCGCACGGCGTCGATTGTGTGCGGCACGGTGCCGAGACCGGGATTCAATACCGCGAGAACTATTTCGCGTGGCTGCCGGAAAAAGGCTCTCCGTTCGAAGCGTTCTATGGCAGGGCGAGTTGGGCGCCACACGGTTTTTACAAGGACAAGGGCACCTACCGCACCTTCGATTTCGTCGGGGCGAACCTGCTGCGCAAATATGGCAAGGCCTGGTTCGAGCAGCATGCCGACCTGGCGCACCGCCGTCTCCGCGCCTGGGGGCTGAACACCGTCGCCAACTGGTCCGACAGCCGGATCTATCTCAAGCGCAGCACACCGTACACCGTCTGCTTGAACACCAGCGGCCCACGCATCGAGGGTTCCGACGGCTGGTGGGGCAAATTCCCGGATCCGTTCTCGCGCGAATTCACTGACAGCATCCAACGGCGCGCGCTGGAGCAGCAGGAACCCGGCACCGTCAATGATCCGTGGTGCATCGGTTATTTTGTGGACAACGAGCTGTCGTGGGGCAAGGACGACCGGGCGCTGGCGCTGAGCGCCCTGTGCTCGCCCGCCACGCAGCCGGCCAAGCTTGCCTTCCGCGACTGGCTGGAGAAGCGGTATGCGACGGTCGCGGCACTGAATGACGCGTGGGGGACCGGCTTCGACACGTGGGACGCCTTTCTCGCCAGCACCAACAGCCCCTCAGAAAAACGCTGCGGCGCGGACTTGGAGGCCTTTCACAGCCAGATCGCCGAGCAGTATTTCCGCGTGATCCGAGACGCGATCAAAGCCGCCGCGCCCGACAAGCTCTATCTCGGCTGCCGTATTGCCTGGGGTGCGCCGAGCGTTTACCGCGCCGCCGCCAAGTATTGCGATGTCGTGAGCGTGAACATCTATCGGCGCCAGGTGGACAAAGATCTGCCGGAAGGCAGCGAGGACAAGCCGATGATCAACGGCGAGTTCCACTTCGGCGCTCTTGATCGCGGCATGTTCCACACCGGTCTGGTGTCCACCCGCAACCAGGCGGAACGCGCCGCGTGTTACGTCGCCTTCGTCGAGTCGTGCCTGCGCCATCCGCGGTATGTCGGCACCCACTGGTTCCAGTGGCGCGATCAGGCGCTGACCGGACGCGGGGACGGCGAAAATTACCAGATCGGTTTCTTGACGATCACCGACCAGCCCTACCCCGAGCTCGTCGAGGCCGCGCGTCAGATCGGCGCCACGATGTATGAGATGCGCTTCGGTGCCGGGCGTAAAGTCACGTCCGCCCCGTAAGTTCCACGACATGGGGAAAGGAATCAGGCATGACCTACTTTGAAGTTCCGACCCGTACGCATGAACAGTTCGTGAACATCACCGGCCAAGTGCAGCAGGCCGTTCAAAAACTGGGGATCGTCGAGGGCACGGTCACGGTTTTCGTGCCGCACACCACCTGCGGCTTGACCGTCAATGAAAACGCCGATCCGCACGTGGTCAGCGACATGCTCCAGCAACTCGACCGCATGGTGCCGTTGCGCCAGACTTTCTATGAACACGCCGAGGGCAACTCCGCCGCGCACCTCAAAGCTTCGTTGATGGGGTGCTCGCTTCACCTGATCGTGACCTGCGGCCACCTCGAATTGGGCGTGTGGCAAGGGGTCTACCTGTGTGAATTCGACGGCCCGCGCACGCGCCGAGTCTGTGTCGCATGATCTGCGTTAAAAACTAGCGGTTGAACCCGGTTTCTGGATTCCTTATAATGAACGCCGTTTTTGTATTTCGGTTAACACGCATTTTTCCGGCTGTGAAAACGGGCAACCGGGGGAAACATCAAAGAGGAAGAAGGATCATGATGCAGTTCAATCGTCGCGATTTCGTCAAAGGCAGCGCTTATGCGGTCGGAGCCATGGCAGTGGGGGGGTGCTGTTCGTCACGGCCCGCGCGCGTGTTCACCAAGAAGCCGGGGGAAAAGCTGAACATCGGCGTGATTGGCGTCGGCGGGAAGGGGTGGAGTGACTGGATGCCGATGTTCGAGCACGGCGAGAACATCGTCGCGCTCTGCGACGTGGACCGTGGCCCGATCGACAAGGCCCTCGCTGAGATTGAGAAGAAGGGCAGGAATCCGTCGCAGGTGAAGTGTTACAGCGATTTCCGCAAGATGCTGGACGAGTGCAAGAATCTCGACGCGGTCACGGTCTCGACGCCCGACCACATGCACGCGCCCGCCGCAATCCGCGCGATGAAGCAGGGCTGCCACGTCTACGTGCAGAAGCCGCTGGTGCGCACGATCTGGGAAGCGCAGTATTTCAAGCAGGTCGCCGACGCGAGCCGCGTGGTGACGCAGATGGGTAACCAGGGCAGCGCCAATAACGGCCTGCGCCGCAACGCCGAGCTGCTGCAGGCCGGCATTCTCGGCGACGTGACCGAGGTGCACGTGTGGACCAACCGTCCGATCTGGCCGCAGGGCATCAACCGCCCCGAAGGTTCCGATCCGGTGCCGGCAACGCTGGACTGGGAGAGCTGGCTGGGCACTGCGCCGTTCCGTCCCTACAAGAAGGACACCTACCATACCTTCAAGTGGCGCGGCTTCTACGATTTCGGCACCGGCGCGTTCGGTGACATGGCCTGCCACACGATGAACCTGCCGTTCCGCGGCCTGAAGCTGGGCAAGGTGCTCTCCGCCGAGTGCATCCGGATCGAAGGCAAAGCCAATGACACGTACCCCAGCAAGAGCATCGTCAAGATGATCTACGCGGCCCGCGGCTCTCTGCCGGCGGTGACGCTCTACTGGTATGACGGCAACCTCAAGCCGTCGGCGGAGATCATGCCCAAAGTTGTCGCAACCCTGGGCCAAGTGCCGAATACCGGCTGCCTGATCATCGGCAACAAGGGTATGGTCTGCAGCACGAACGATTACGGCGCGGACGGCTACATCGCCTTCAATGACGAAGAGAAGATGAAGTCGATGTCCAAGCACGAGGCGCTGCGCGAGGATGTGATCCCGGCCAAGTTCCGCCCCAACAAGAATGGCCAGTACATCGAGTTCGTCGAGGCCTGCAAAGGCAACGATATCTGTTTCTCCGATGTGGACCACTCGGTGCCGATGCTGGAAGGCATGCTGGTCGGCTGTATCGCGCAGCAGGTTCCCGGCAAGTTGGAGTGGGACAGCCGTAAGCAGCAGTTCGTCAACAATCCGGCGGCGAACGCACTGGTGAGACCCTACATCCGCCCCGGCTGGGAATTCTAAGCTCGGATCTCAACGGGTTTTGTCAACGAAAAGGCGCAAAGACGCAAAGTTGTCCCGCACCTCTTTGCGCCTTTGTGTTTTTTCGGGTAAACGTCTTGGCATCATGGATCGTATGGGCCGGCAGGGCACGAACAGGAACCGGCGAGCTTCAACATGAATATCTGGAAAGACACCTATCCCTTGATCGTGTCCTGCGCGCGCGGTCTCGCGCCGTTCACGGCGAACGAGCTGATGCGCCTCGGTTACTCGATCATCGATTCCACCGAGAACACGGTCGTGGTGCGCGGCGGCATGCGCGACATGATGACCCTCAACCTCCAGTTACGCACCGCCCACCGCGTGCTGGTGCCCCTGTTGCGGACCACCTGCGGCAACCTGCGCTACCTCTACAAGGATGTTTATTCGATCGATTGGGAAAACCTGATCGATGCCGACGGATATTTCATGGTGAACAGCGTGGTGCGCAACGAGACCGTGCGTGACACCCGCATGCCGTCGCTCACCACCAAGGACGCGATCGTCGACCGCATCCGGGACAAGTGCGGCGGGCGCCCCGATTCCGGCCGCGAGTCGTACGGCGCCGCCGTCTTCATCTACTGGATGAACAACGAGCTGATCGTCTACCTCGACACCACCGGCGAGCCGCTCTCCAAGCGCGGCTACCGCAAGCTTCCGGGTGCCGCGCCGATGCAGGAAACCCTCGCCGCCGGCTGCGTACTGGCCACCGGCTGGGACGCCGCCTCGCCGTTCGTCGTGCCCATGTGTGGCAGCGGCACACCGGCCATCGAGGCGGCGCTCTATGCGATCAACCGCGCTCCGGGCAGTTTCAAGAGCCATTTCGGCTTCATGGCGATCAAAGGCTATCGCCAGATGATCCCCGGCGAGAAAGCCGGTTTTAGCGTGCGCCAGCGTTTCGGCGCCACACCCGAGCAGATCTGGAAACACATGGTCTCCGTCGCGCGTGAGCAGGAGCGCCGCGAGGGTCTGCCGCCGATCATCGCCACCGACGTATCCGAGGAAGTTGTCGAAACCGCTCACCTGAACGCCATCGCCGCCGGTGTCTCGGAGTACATCACCTTCTGTGCCTGCGATTTCGCGGCCACCCGCCTGCCGCCGCCGCCCGGCGTAATCTTCATGAACCCGCCCTACGGCGAGCGTCTGGTCACCGGCAGCACAGTCGCCGAGCCGCCGCCGGACGCTACGGCGGCGGAGCCTGACAACGTCCCTGCCACCGGGCCGGGACAGGGCGAACCCCTGGACGCACTCTATGGCCGCATTGGTGATTTTCTCAAGCAGAAGGGCGCCGGTTATACCGGCTGCGTCTTCACCGGCAACCTGGAGCTGTCGCGCCGCATCGGCCTGCGTTCCTTGCGCCGCATCCCGTTCTACAACGGCCCCATCGAGTGCCGCCTGGTCGTGTTCGATCTCTACGAAGGAGCAGCGACATGCACGCCATCACCGTAACCGTCAAAGGCCGGCCGCCGGTCGTGGTCTCGACCGGCACGCGCATCAGCGACCTGTTGCCCTCGGTCGACAGCGACGGCTTCCCCGTCCTGGGCGCGATCGCCAACAACATGGTGCTGCCGCTCTTCATGCCGCTGCGCGCCGACACATCGCTCGCGCCGCTGACGATCCGTGATCCTCACGGCTGGGACATTTACCGCACCTCACTCTGCTTCCTCCTCGCCAAAACTGCCCACGAGCTCTACCCCGGCATCGAATGCCGTGTGCGCAACTCGGTCGGTTCCGGCCTCTACTGCACGGTGCAGTGGCCCGATCTCTCGCCTGCCTCGCTCGAAGCCCATGTCAAGCGTCTCAAGGCGGCGATGATGGATGCCGTCCGCCAAGACCTCTCCATCTCGCCGGTCACGGTCTCCTACGAGGCCGCCACCCGCCTTTTCAGAGAGTCTGGACAGACCGACAAGCTGAACCTGCTCGCGCACCGCAACCCGCCGATCGTCTGCCTGGCGCAGTGCGGGTCGTTCTTCGAGCTGAGCCAGGAACCGCTGGTGCCGCGCACCGGCCTGTTGGATCTGTTCGACCTCATCCCGCACAGCAACGGTTTTGTCCTCAATGTGCCGACCTCCGCGCGTCCGCGCGAGCTGCCGCCGCTGCCGCCCTACGAGCACCTCTTCACGGTTTATCAGGAACACATCGAGTGGGGCAAGATCGTCGGCATCACCACCGTCGGCGAGCTCAACCAGGCGGTGCTTGAGAAGCGTGCCGATGACTTCGTGCACACGGTCGAGGCGCTGCACGACAAAAAGCTCGGCCGCATCGCCGACGCCATCTCGCAGCATACGCCAGCCGTGCGCCTCGTCTTGGTTGCCGGACCCTCTTCGGCCGGCAAGACCACCTTCTCCAAGCGCCTCATCACTCACTTGCGCGTCAACGGCTACCGGCCCATCCTGATCTCCACCGACAACTATTTCGTGGGGGATGCCCGCAATCCGCGCGACGAGGCCGGCAACCTCGATTACGAGCATATCGAGGCGATGGATCTGCCGCGCCTGAACCGCGATCTGCTGCGCCTGATGGCCTGTGAAGAGGTTCACCTGCGCGCTTTCGACTTCAAGAAAAAAGAGGGCTATGACCAGCCCGACGCGATCCGCCTGCCCGAAAACGGCATCATCGTGATGGAGGGCATCCACAGCCTCAATCCGCAATTGACCGCCGACGTGCCGCGCGAGCAGAAGTTCCTGATCTACATCAACGCGCTGACGCAGCTCGGCGTCGACAGCAGCACGCGCATTTCCACCACCGACACCCGTATCATCCGGCGCATGGTGCGTGACCACCAGTTCCGTAACCGCCCCGCGATCGACACCCTGCGCATGTGGCCGTCCATCTCGCGCGGCGAAAAGCGCTGGATTTATCCCTTCCAGCACCTCGCAGACGCCGTGTTCAACTCTGCCCTCGACTATGAGTTGGCCGTGTTGAAACCGCTGGCCGCGCCGCTGCTCAACCAGATCAAGCCGTGGGACGAGGCCTACATCGAGGCGCGCCGTCTCTCCGGTTTCCTGCACAATTTCTCGTCCCTTGCGCCGGATGTTGTCCCCGGTGACTCCATCCTGCGCGAATACATCGGCGGCAGTCAGTTGACGTATTAGAAAAGGGAATAGGGAAGAGGGAAAAGCAGTCGGCATCACATCTGTGAAATCTGTGTAATCTGTGGACAAAACGAGACGTTGTGGAAAAGGAGCAGAAGAATGAGCAAGGAGCTTGAAGAGGGTAATGCCCTGATGTTGGATTTCGCCAAGATCGCCAAGATCGCCGAAGTCTGCAAGGACGCGATTCCGGTGGCCGTGCAGCACGCCGACACCCATGAGGTGATCCTGGTCGCCTACACCAACGAGCTGGCCATGAAGAAGGCTTTCGCCGAGCGCACGCTGATTCTCTGGAGCACCTCGCGCAACGTTCTCTGGGAGAAGGGCAAGACCTCCGGCGAGACCTTCGACCTGCTTGAGGCGCGCGTCAACTGCGAGCAGAACTCCCTGCTCTACATCGTGCGTCCGCGCCGCGGCGGCATCTGTCACACCAAGAACAAAAACGGCGAGCCGCGCAACTGCTACTACCGTCGCATCGACTTGGACACCCTCGCCCTCACCAACCTCGATCCCTGAGACCGGGAGGGGTTCCGGGTTGAGCGTTGAAAGTTGAAAGTTGAGCGTTGAGCGTTCAGAGTTCTGCGTTCTTCCCTCCTCCTTCTTCTGAATGACTTATCCCTTATTCCCTATTACTTCCTCATCCCTCCCGATGCGCTACCGCTGTCCATATTGCCGGCGCCTGTTCGACGAGGCTCCGCCGCCGACCTGTCCGGCCTGCGGCAGGGTCATGGTTGTGCCGTCGATGAAGACGCTCAACGAGCGCCAGATGCGCCGGCGCGCGGTGGAACGCATCCGTCGCGAGTGTGAGCAGCAAAAGGCGGAATTACGTGCGCCGGCCGTATTCGGCATGTGGCGCAGCCCGAGGATGTATCTGGTCATCATCGCGGGGCTGGCGTTGATCGGCGGCCTGCTCTTTCGGGCCTCGGATCGCGCCGCACAACGCAACGTCGAGCCGTCGCACTTGCGCGCCATGCGGCATGTGGATGTGTTGGCCGAGGCGCTGGGTCGCTACCGTTTCCACGTCGGCGCTTTTCCCAACGCCGAGCAGGGACTCGCCGCGCTGGTGCGCGACCCGCAGGTGCCGCGCTGGAACGGCCCCTACATCAACCAGCTCCGCCGCGACCCGTGGGGCACCCCGTATGTGTACGAACCGGCATCGAACGGGTTGCCCTTAGTACTCTCCTGCGGGGCGGACCGGATGCGCGGCACGGCAGACGATATTCTTCCCGACCCCGCGCGCTTTGACCCCGGCACCGCCTGGACCAACGGCTGGCTTCCCGCCGCCGAGCGCTATCGGCCCGGCGTGACCGTCTTACCCTCTCCTACAAAGTGAGATCGCTCACATCATCAACCCGGCGGCGAGTGCGAAACGCCGGAAGAGCGAGCGGTGCTGCGGGCGACGAACAAAGGGAAAGCCGTGTCCGTTTGATACCGAGTTGAGAATCGTTTCAAGTCGGTGGAGATAACGCGTGGCGCGCCGGCGCACCTTGCAGCGCACGTAAAAATCGACATGCGACAGCCCGGGGATCAAGGAACGGCAACTCGGCTCAAAATCCGCGATGCGCAACCGGAAGGTTCTTGGCCCTGTCCATTGCACCAGAATATTGGGGAAATCAAAAAAACGGACACCGTACTCGACAAGCTGCTGGGATAAACATTCGACAGCCTCGTACAACGAACGCCCCAGCGCGGGATCCCGCAGACTCTTCAACTCCTCAGCCACCCGACGCGGCTGCGTGCCGTCAGCATTCAGGATCACCGTTTCGATGATACCCCAACCCCTCTGGGGACAATACACCGGCTCGGTATGCTCAGGAAAAACGGCAGCCATGTAATCAGGAAGCTGCCGCTTGAGGCGCTGGTGATATTGCCACTCGCGGTAATTGATATTCGCGAATCGATAGCGACGCCCCCACGCGATGTTGAGCCGGGTCGTCAGGCGTGTGCCACGCGGCAAATCGTACGGCGCGTGATAAAACTTCGCACACAGGTCCGTTCCCGGCACACGATGGCATCGCCGACGACGTCCCGTGCCAAGCAACGTACGTTCATCTGTCAGAAATGACAAACCCCCGTTCATGGTGTGACAGTACCACGAACGGGGGAAACCCGGCAAGCCAAAATTACCGTTTTGTAATGTTTCCGAAACCTCAGATCAAACCGCGGCGGATCATCGTCTCGGCGATCTGGACGGCGTTCTGCGCGGCACCCTTGCGGATGTTGTCACCGCAGCACCAGAGCGCCAAGCCGTTCTCGACACTCGGATCCACCCGGATACGGCCGACACCCACGTCATCGCCGCCACCGATGAAGAGCGGCATCGGATACTGCGAGGCCGACAGATCGTCAATGACCTTGACGCCTTCGGCGCGAGAGAGAATGTCGCGTGCCTGTTCCGGCGTCATCGGCGCACTGAACTCGGCATGGATGGCAATGGAGTGGGCGTAGAAAACCGGCACGCGCACGCAGGTGCTCGCGATACGCAGATCGGGACAGCCCAGAATCTTGCGCGACTCAAAGGTCAGCTTAGCCTCTTCCGAGGTGAAGCCCGGCATCTCTTTCTTGGCGCCGCCGATCTGCGGCAGCACATTGAAGGCGATCTGGTGGGGATAGGCCTTGGCGGCCATCTCGCCACCGGTCGCGTAGGCGCGCGCCTGCTGCTCCAGCTCCTCGATCGCCGCGCGTCCGGTACCGCTCACCGACTGGAACGTCACGGCGGTCATGCGGCGCAGCGGCACCTGCCTGTGCAGCGGCGCAATGCCCATCAGGGTGATGATCGTGCTGCAGTTCGGGTTCGCGATGAAACCCTGATGGCGATCCAGCGCCTCGGGGTTGATCTCCGGAATCACCAGCGGCACACGCTCGTCCATCCGGTAGTCATCGCCATTGTCGATCACGACCGCACCCCGCTTGACGGCCTCCCAGCCGAACTGCTTGGACGCGCCCTTGGAGCCCTCGGTGCCCGCAAAAAGCACAATGTCCAAGCCGTCAAAAGCCTCGGGCTTGGCTTCCAGCACATGGAACGTCTCGCCGGCGACTTCCTCGTCGCGCTCGCGCGTGGCCAAGATGCGGATCTCGCTGGCGGGAAATTTCCGCTGGCGCAGGACCTTGACCATCTCCGTGCCCACCGCACCGATACCCACCAGGCCGACCTTGTACTGCTTCATGTCACATTCCTTCCGCTTGCTTTGGGAAAACGGCGCCGAATCTTACCACAACGTGCAGAATCCGCAATCAGGAAACACCCCGTATGATCCGCTCTGATTTTCCGGGTTGACTCTGGCGCGATGATTCTATATAAAGAAACACGAACAAAGGGATGACTCGGCCTTGCGCGGGCGCTCCCCAGCAGCGCCCGCCAAAGCCCTGGGTTTTTCCGCCCCCTTTGTGCTGCTGTGGACCTAATGGAGGCTGTATGCTGCTCGACACTTTTCCCGCGCCAGACCAATTCCGCGAACACACCCGCCACGCCACCGTCATTCCGGTCGGCGCCAAGATCCTGGCCGACACCGAAACGCCGGTTTCGGTGTTGACCCGTTTCGCCGACACCAGTCCCAACGTGTTTCTGCTTGAGAGTGCGGAGGGTGGCGAACAGTGGGGTCGCTACAGCTTTCTGGGCGTCTCCGCGCGTGCCACTGTCACCCTCTACCGTAACGACGTCGTGTATCGTCACGGCATTCGTGAAACGCGTACCCCGCACAAGGGCGCACCGCTGGACGTGTTGCGGGATCTCATGCAGCCCTACAAGCTCGCCGAACTGCCCGGTTTGCCCCGCTTTTGCGGCGGGCTTGTCGGCTATTTCGCCTATGAGATGATCCACTTTTTCGAACCGCGCGTGCCCAACAACCTGCCGTCGGAGCGCCCCCTCGCCGAGTTTGTCATCCCCGACGCCTTGCTGATCTTCGACAACATCGCCCACACTCTCACGGTCCTCGCCCTGGCCTTCACCGAGGATGGCGAACCCGACGTGCTCTATCACGACGCCACCGCCCGCGTGAACGAGCTGCTCGACATTCTCGCTCGCCCGGCCGCCGTCACCGCCCTGTGTCCCGCGCGTCACCCGGTCGTCGCCCCTACCCCGGTGCATGCGCCCGAGCACTTTACGGGCATGGTGCAGGCCGTCAAGCATTACATCCATGAAGGCGACATTATCCAGTGCGTCATCTCGCAGAGCTTTGTCGGTCCCGCGCCGAGTGATCTCGTGAGCCTCTATCGTGCCCAACGTTACGTTAATCCCTCGCCCTATCTCTTCTTCCTGAAGGTGCAGGGTTGCACGCTGATCGGCTCCTCGCCGGAAACCATGATCCGGCTCGACGGCCGCACCGCCTGCCTGCGTCCCATCGCCGGCACACGTCCCCGCGGTGCCACCGAGCAGGAAGACCGCAAAAATGCTGACGCCCTGCTTCAGGATGAAAAAGAACGGGCGGAACACCTGATGCTCGTGGACCTAGGCCGCAATGAGCTCGGGCGCGTCGCCCTGCCCGGCTCCGTGCAGGTCACGGATCTGATGGTGGTCGAGCGCTATTCGCATGTCATGCACCTGGTCTCCAATATCACCGCAGACATCGAACCGTGTCACGATGCCTTCGACCTCTTCCAGTCCTCCTTCCCGGCCGGGACTCTCAGTGGTGCGCCGAAGATCCGCGCCATGGAGATCATCGCGGAACTCGAGGACTCCCCGCGCGGCCCCTACGGCGGGGCGGTCGGCTACTTCTCTTTTGACGGCAACATGGACTTCTGCATCTGCATCCGCACCGCTGTCGTGGAGCACGGGCGCCTCACCCTCCGCGCAGGAGCCGGCATCGTCGCCGATTCGGACCCCGATTATGAATACCGCGAAACCGTCAACAAGGCCGCAGCCCTGTCACGCGCACTCGAACTGCTCCGCCCCCGCCCCCACCCCACCCATAACCTGAAACCTGTAACCTGTAACCAGGCCCCCGGAGCCCGCCATGATCTTGATGCTCGATAACTATGACTCCTTCACCTACAACCTCGTTCAGTATCTGCGCGAGATGACGGATGACGTCGCGGTCTACCGTAACGACGCCATCACAGTCGACCGGATCGCGGCCCTCAAGCCTACCGCGATCGTGATCTCGCCCGGCCCCGGGCGTCCTGAAGACGCCGGCATCTCCTGTGACGTGATCCGCACCTTTGCCCCCACGACGCCCCTGCTCGGCGTCTGCCTCGGCCATCAGGCACTCGGCCTGACGTACGGCGCCAGGATCACCTACGCGAAACGTCTGATGCACGGCAAGACATCGGAGATCACCAGCGACGACGACGGCCTTTTCAAAGGCCTCGGCGGACGCCCGTTCAAAGCCATGCGCTACCATTCGCTGGTGATCGATCCCTCCTCGCTGCCCGACTGCCTGGCCGTCACCGCCACCTCGGAGGACGGCGAGATCATGGGCGTCCGCCACAAGGTCTTCCCCGCCCACGGCATCCAGTTCCACCCCGAGTCGATCATGACCCCGGTCGGCAAGCGCATCCTGCGCAACTTCCTCAAACTTGCCGCCTCGTTTCCGCTTGACAGCCGTGCTGCTGTTTCTATATAAAGAAACGCATGAACACCCCATTCCCGGCCATCCTGAAAAAATTGATCGCGCGCCGCGACCTGACCGAGAACGAAGCCTTCGACGCCGTCACCGCCGTTCTCGCGGGCGAACTGACCGAAGGCCAGACCG
>DAOTKE010000042.1:0-23414 GCA_035449085.1 Kiritimatiellia bacterium
ACATGATGCCTCAGCCGCTGCAAATCCGGTAGACGTGTTTCGCCGGACACTTACGGTGGGCGAGCGCCGCATCCGTCTCGTCCGGCTGGATCTCGGCCTGGTCGACGACCGACTCGAAAACATCGTCATCGAACACAAGGCGTTCGCGACTCAGGCGTTTCCGATAAGTCATGATCTCGTAAACCGCAAGCGTCTTGGCCCACGCGAGGAACGGGCGTTTCTCATCGTACCGCTCAGCTTCTTTCCAGATCCGGAGGTTGGTGTCTTGCAGAATGTCGCGCGCGTCCTGCGAGTGGCCTGTCAGGGCGCAGATGTAGCCGAACAGGCTGAATTGAGCCTCGGCCAGATCGCGCATCACGATCTCGCGCGCAGTATTTCCATTCTTACCCGAAACCATGTGACCCTCTGGTTATTTTGGGCGCACCCTGCCCAAATCTTTCATCCATAACCGCAATGCTCATTATTGCATTTTTCTTCCAACTCCTAAATCCAGGAATACGAGTGGGAATCCGGATGCCATACAAGACCTGGATCCTTCGTTTTCGTGCTGTCGTTTCTGCGCCCTGTGGTGTATGCTGACGGCAACAGAGTGGAATCTGGCAGAGGAGGAAACGGATGATCACTGTCACCTTTTTCGGAGCCGCGCAAACCACAACCGGATCGATGCACCTGGTCGAGGCGAACGGGCTGAAAATCTTGCTCGACTGCGGACTCTTCCAAGGCAGCCGCAAGGAAGCCTTTGAGCGTAACCGTCATATCCCGATCGACCCCGCCGCGCTGGACGCCGTGATCCTGTCGCACGCGCACATCGACCACAGCGGCAACCTGCCGACCCTCGCCCGCCACGGGTTCAGCGGCAAGGTCTACTGCACCCCGGCGACGCGCGATTTGTGCGACATCATGCTGCGCGACTCGGCCTTCCTTCAGATGCGCGACCTCGAATACGTCAACAAGAAGCGCGCACAGCAGGGCAAGAACCTCTTTGAACCGCTTTACGAGCAACAGGATGTCGACGCGATCATGCGCCGTTTTGAACCCGAACCCCTCAAGCGTATGGTCGATCTGGGCAACGGTGTCTCGCTCGTCTTTCACAACGCGGGCCACATTCTGGGATCGGCCCTGACCCAACTCGATGTGAAGGATCCTTCGGGCCACACCCGCCGGCTGCTGTTCACTGGCGACCTGGGGCAACCCGGGCAGCCGATCCTGCGCGATTACGACATGCCGCAGGACGCGGACGTTCTGATCATCGAGAGCACCTACGCCGACCGCGACCATCCCTCTTCCGAGGATGTCAAAGGGCGGCTCAAAGGGTTCATCGACGATATCCACCAGCAGAAGTCGCGGCTCATCATTCCGGCCTTCAGCGTCGGACGCACCCAGCACATCCTCTATGAACTGAACCGCCTGAATGAGGAGGGCCGCATGCGTCCCACGCCGGTGTACGTTGACAGTCCGCTTTCGCTCAAGGCGACCAAGGTCTACACCGAGCACCGGGAGTGTTATGACGAAGAGGCCTCGGACATCCTGCGCCAGGGGATCGACCCCATGAAGTTTCCCGGTCTGCGCTTCGTCGAGACGCCCGACCAATCGAAAGCGCTGAACGACTTGCCCGGCCCGTTGGTCATCATCGCCGCCTCCGGCATGTGCGAAGGCGGGCGCGTGCTCCACCATTTGCAGCGCGCGGTGGGCGATCCGCGCAACATCATTCTGATCGTTGGCTTTCAAGCCGAACACACGTTGGGACGCCGCATCGTGGAACGCCAGTCGCCGCTCAAGATCCTGGGCGACGAATTTGAGCTGAACGCGCGCGTCCACACGATCAACGCTTTATCCGCTCACGCGGACCGGACCGCATTGATGCGTTGGCTCGACGGCATCAAAGGGCCGCGTCTGAAGCGCGTCTTTGCGGTTCACGGCGAGCCCGAAAAGGTGGCCGCCATGACCGAACTGGTTCGTCAGCACGGCATACGGCAGGTTGACGCGCCAGTGCCGGGGCAGACCTTCGAGAACGTCTGACACCCAACGAACGGGCCATGAAACATTTCCGTGGACTTACCGTCTGTGCAGCGGCAGCGGCTTTTGGTGCTGTCACTCTGGCGTCGCAAACTTTGCTGTTACGGCGCTTCCTGTGGCGTTTTGAATCCACTGAGATAGGCGTCACGCTCTTCCTCTCTTCCTGGCTGTTCGGCGCCGGTCTGGGCGCTGCCGCCGCGGCCACGCCGCCGGGGCGCCGTGTGATCCGACTTCTCGCCAGCCATGTATGGGAGCCGCCCCTGCTCTGCGCCCTCCTCTATCTGGGCCACTATGCGGCCATCGGCAACCTGCGCGCCTGGCTGGGGCTGCCGGACTACCACGCCTTCCCGCTGATGCATCTCGCGCTCGGCTGTTTGCTGGTCAACCTCCCCTTTTGCTTCGTGATCGGCTGGGGCGTGCCGGCCTTTTGCCTGACACTGGAACGCTTGGATCTGCCGGCGGGACGTGCCTTCGCCGCTGAAGCCTTGGGCTCGGCACTTTGCGGCGCCATCCTGACCGCCCTTTTTTCCGCTGGGATCTCGCCGGATCCGCGCGACGTCGCCGAGTGGTTCCGTTTCTTCCCGCAGGCCGAGACCGCGCCCGGCCGCTTTGAGACCGGCGGCGGCACGACTCTCTTCGGAACTCAGGGCGGTTCCTTCTATGCCATCACATCGGGCGGTGTCAGCGAACTGCTCCCCGAGGGTGACCGCGCCATGGAGCAGGCCGTACTTGCCCTCTCGCAACGCCCCTATGCTGCCAACGCTCTGTTGCTCGGTCAAGTTCCGCTTGCCACGGCGTTGGCCTTGGAATCGCTGCGGCCTGATCTCGCCATCACCTGGTGCCCACCCGATGCGCGCTACGGAACATTCCTGCTCGATGCCGTCGCCACCAACGGCATACGAACCGCCGTCCGCGCGGCCGGTATCGCCCCCCGCCGTTTTCTGGATGAACAGCCAGAAGGTTGTTTCGACCTTGTCATGGTGCAGCCGCCCCCCGCGACTTCACTGGGGGGCGCGGCCTGGCGCGATACCGCGTTCATCCGTGCCATACGGCGTGTCACGCGCCGCACCGGCGCCGCTCTGTTCGCGTTGCCGTGCGAGGTCACCCATCTCACGCCAGAACGGGCCGAACTGCTGGACGCGACCGCATGCGCGCTACGGACGGTCTGGCCCGAGAGTGGCGTGCTGGCCGCAGGTGCCGGCGGCTGGTGGATTGCCGCGCGGGTCCCGAAACTCGCGTATGGGGCCGATGTTGCGCCTTCTCGCTTTGCGCTGTTGAAAAAAACAGAGCGTTTCCCAACTGAAGCGGTTTCGCAGCTCTACGACGCCCCACGCGCGTCGCGGCTGGCTGAATCCTGCTCGGCGCTGGCCCCGACGTACGACATCCTGTTGCCGGAAACGTTCCGCGCGGAACGCATGCTGGCGCTGGGATTGGCGGACGCCCTGCGCACTGAATATCCGGCGGCCGCGCCGGGACATACGCTAACCCGTTTGACCGCCATGCAGGGACACCGACTGCTGGGGCTGCTGCTCGTCATGATATGGGCCGCGCCGGTTGCACTGGGCCGCGCCCGTTACGCATCGCGTCGTTTGTGGGCAGCGTGGCTGGCTGGTTGCGGCGCACTCGGGCTGGTTGTGTCACTCGCCGTGCTTTATCAGTTGCAAGCGAGATTCGGAACGCTTTATACGCTGGTCGGGGCGGGCAGCGCGCTTTATCTGGGCGGCCTGTTTTGTGGCAACCGGTTGGGCGAGCGGTTGACTGCGTGCTGGCCGGCAGAAAGCGTCGCCTGGCGCGTGGCGGCATGTCTATCACCATTGGCAGAGGTGGCCATAGCGTGGGCGGCACTGGCGGGTAGCGCGCGCTTCGAATCGGCGTGGAGCGTCGTCGTCCTCTGCCTGCCGGTCGGCGTGGCTGCCGGTGTTGCCGTGCCGGTGGGGTTAGGGGCTCGGCGAGATCGGCACACTGAGGATGCTGCCGTTTTCGTATTGGCTGATGCCACCGGCGCCGCAACGGCTGGACTGGCCTTCATCCTGCTGGTGCCGTTGGCGGGTCTTGAGGGTGCCGTGCTCTGCTTCGCGGCACTGGCCGCCGGTCTCGGCCTCTGCACGGCGATCTGCGGTGAAACGCCGCGATTAGCGACTGGCTTAGCACTGGTTGCCGCAGCGATTCTGTTCGGGGCCGGCTTACGCGCCACGCAGGCCGACAATCGGCCGACACTGAGCGCGCAGCGCGGCAGCAACGCCGCTCCTGCGGCACCTGCAAGCGCATCACGCCCATCTGCCACGCTTGACCCCGATACAACCGCCATCGGCCCGCGTGGTGTTCCACGTAAACTGGACGAACGCCGCATCCGCGAACAGTTGCGCGAGGGTAAACTGGCAACAAACGAAGCGGCCTTTTGGCAGTGAGGAGTCAGGAACTATCCGCGCAGGACAGTCGCGCCGACGGCGATCAGCAGCAGACCCAGCAATGTGTTGATCACGCCGCCCAGCCTGAACAGTGCGGGACGCGCGGTGAACCAGTCGATCGCTTGACGCAATTTCCACGGATAGAGCAGCAGGATCATGCCTTTGACGATGCAGACGTAGGCGAACGTCACCACCAGCAGCCGCCAGGGCGAGGCGTGAACGCGCGCCGTATGCAACAGTTCGTAGGGGAAAAGCACCAGGATGCCGCCCAGCGCGCGGCACGGCAACAGGTTGTCGAGCCAGAACCAGGTGAGCGGAATGCAGACCAGCGCGGCCACCGGGATGTACATTTTGAAAGGCTGCAAAAAATCGAGCCCCATCATCCAGACGGCGTATCCGGCCCAGATCCACGCCACCGTGCTGAGCACCATCCCCGCAGCCTTGTTGCGCGGAAACGCCTTGTACAGGCGCGCCATCCGATCCGGCGCGAAAGCGATCGACGCCCCCAACAGCACACAGATAAGCCCCAGCAAATAACACCAACACGACAACGGCATACCAGACACTCCTATTCTCAAGACGCGGGATATTAGAGCTTATTCGGAGGCCAGGTCAAGCGGTTCGACGCTCACGCCGCCTTTGCCGTCATCCACAATCTTCTCAATCCGCTTCTCGACCTCGTTCAAGGTCGCGTTGCACTGCTTGACCAGACGTTGCCCCTCCTCGAACAGGGCGATCATCGTGTCGAGATCCACCTCACCGGCCTCCATGCTCGCCACGATCTCTTCCAAACGCTTCAGCGCCGCTTCAAAGCCCAGCGCATTCTCTTCTGTTTTTTTTGCCATAAGAGCCTCTCCTTGATCAGCGCACAACCGATACGACATGACCGTCCTTGAACTGTGTTGACATCTCCACACCCGACCGCAGATCACGCGACGAGCGCACCAGCCGCCCATCCGGCCCACGCGTCAACGAATACCCTCGCTCCAAGACCGCCAACGGGCTCAGCAACCCGAGTTGCCGGGCGCTCCCCGCCAGGCCCGTCCGCAGCCGCTCCAGCCGCAGTCGGCAAGCCGCCTCCAGCCGTCGGGCTTGCTGATCCAGCCGCGCGCGCGTCTGATGCACATACCGTTCGCGCACCACCCGCAAGCGGGCATGCGCTCGCTCTGTCCGCTGACGGCTCTCCTGCGCGCGCTGGGCAACCGCATGATCCATCCGCATCGCGAGCGTGTCGACCTGCTGCGCGCGGCGCTCGACAAGCTGCCGCGGCTGCTGGAAGAAGCGTGAAGAACTCGCCGTCACCACGCGCATGCGCAGCGCCGTGACCTGCCTGCGCAGTGCCTGTTCCAAAGCACGCGCAGGCTGCGCGAGGCGCTGCTCCCACTCCTTTTTCGTGGTCACTGCCAACTCGGCCGCGGCCGAAGGGGTGGGGGCGCGCACATCCGCCGCAAAATCGCACAGCGAGAAATCGGTGTCGTGGCCCACCGCGGAAATGACGGGGATCGCCGACTCGGCGACCGCGCGCGCCACGCACTCTTCGTTGAAAGCCCACAGGTCTTCCAGGCTACCGCCGCCGCGACCGACGATCAGGAGATCCGCCGGCCAGTCGCTGCCCGGGCCGTAAACGCGATTGAATAGTCGCACCGCCGCGGCGATCTCCTGAGCGGCACCAACGCCCTGCACCTTGACCGGCGCCAAGCGGATGTGCAGATTCGGGAAGCGCCGTCCCAGCACCGTCGTCATGTCATGGATGACCGCACCGGTCGGCGACGTCACGATGCCGATGCGCTGCGGCAACAGCGGGAGAGGCCGTTTGCGCGCCTTATCAAAGAGACCTTCCGCCTCCAGCCGCTGCTTCAGTTCCAGAAAACGCCGCATGAGGTCGCCGTCCCCCATCGGCTCGACCTTGCGCACGATCAATTGGTATTGGCCGCGGCTTTCGAAAACCGTGATCTCGCCGTAAGCACGGACGCGCTGTCCGTCCTCAAGCCGCGTACCTGCGGCCACGCCCGACCGTGAGCCGGCGAACAAAACCGCGTTCAACTGGGCACCCGCATCCTTCAGGCTGAAGTAGGCGTGTCCCGAGGGATAGACCTTAAAGTTCGAGATCTCGCCCTCTACCCAGACGCGGCCAACCTCGTCCTCCAGCGTCTGCTTGATGCGGCGCGTCAGTTCGGAGACCGAATAGACTCTGCGACCAGCGGTCTCCACGTCAGGCCCCCTGTCCCTGCGGCGCCCGACCCGCGGCGTCCGCCTCCCGGTAACGGAAAGGCGTGATCCCGACCGCGCGGCCGCTGGCACGGTCCAACTCCAGCACGGCACCTTCCAATACGCAGGGGCCGTTCGCGACTTCAAACCGGGCCGGTATGCCCGTCGTGAATTTTTTGAGAACCGGCGCGATCTCGCGGCCGATCACCGAGTGGATCGGCCCCGTCATCCCCAGATCCGTCATGTATGCGGTACCTCTAGGCAACAGCCCCGCGTCGCTGGTTTGGACGTGCGTGTGGGTGCCGACCACCGCCGCGACCCGCCCGTCCAGATAATGGCCCATCGCGATCTTTTCGGAGGTCGCCTCGGCATGGAAATCCACGATGACCGGCACATTGCGCGGCAACGAATTGAGCAGCGCATCCATCGCCCGGAACGGGCAGTCTACCGGATTCATGAAGACGCGGCCCAACAGGTTGACGACCGTCACCGGTCCCAGCGCGGTCTGCACGGTCGCGTACCCCTGCCCCGGCGTGCCGGGCGGGAAATTCACCGGACGGACCAGACGCTTCTCGCCGCCGATCGTGGCTTCCAGCTCACGCTGGCCCCACACATGATCGCCCATCGTGATCACGTCCGCGCCCGCCGCAAAGAGCTCTTCAGCCAACGCCAACGTGATGCCGTTGCCCGCGGCGGCGTTCTCTGCGTTGGCCACGACGGAATGCACCGCGCTCTCCGCGCGCAACCGTTTCACGACCTCGCGGAACACGCGCCGTCCCGGGCTGCCCACGATATCGCCCACCAAAAGAATCTTCATGCCTGACCTGCGTCCTCTCCTGCACGGCAATCGCCGTCCTCACCTACTTCGCAAATTCGATACAGCGCGTCTCGCGCACCACCACGACCTTGATCTGACCGGGGAACTGCATGGCCGAGGAAATCTGCTGGCTGATCTCGCGCGCCATCACCATCGCGTCATTGTCGTTCACCTGGCCGGGGTCGACGATCACGCGTATCTCGCGCCCGGCCTGCACAGCGAACGTCTTCTTAACCCCTTCGAAGCTGTTGGCGATCGCCTCCAGTTTTTCCAGCCGCTGCACATACACGCCCATCGTCTCCACGCGGGCGCCCGGACGAGAGCTTGAGATCGCGTCGGCCGCCGAGCACAGCACGCCGTAAATCCCCTCGGACGGGACATCCTCATGGTGCGCGGCGACTCCGTTCACCACCTCGGGTGACTCGCCGTGCTGTTTGAGGAACTCCGCGCCGATCACCGCATGCGGTCCCTGCGTCTCATGATCCAAAGCCTTGCCGATGTCGTGGAAAAAGCCCACGCGCCGCGCGGTTACCGGATCAGCCCCTAGCTCCGCAGCCATCATGCCCATCAGGTGCGCGACCTCAATCGAGTGCCGCAGCACATTCTGTGAGAAGCTGGTGCGGAACTTGAGCCGTCCCACGCAGCGCAACAACTCGGTGGAAACGCCCTGCACCTGCGCCTCGTAGGCCGCCGATTCGCCGGCCTCGTAGATGGTCTTTTCCATGCTCTCGGTCACGCTCTGCACCACCTCTTCGATACGCGCCGGATGGATGCGACCGTCCGACACGAGCTGCTCGAGCGCCTGTCGCGCGATTTCGCGGCGCACCGGATCAAACCCCGAGATGACAACCGCTTCCGGCGTGTCGTCGATCAGCATGGTGACGCCCGTGACAGCCTCGAGCGTCCGGATGTTACGACCTTCGCGACCGATGATGCGCCCTTTGATATCATCGCTCGGCAACGGTACCGTGCAGGTCATCATCTCGCTGGCGTGCGTCAGGGCGAAGCGCTGCACGGCAGTCGCGACGATGCGGGCGGCCTCGCGGTCGGCCGTCTCTCGGGCCTCCTCCTGCGCCCGGCGGATCATGCTGCCGGCCTCGCTGCGGAACTCCTGCTCCGCCTTCTGGCGCACCTCACGGCGGGCCTCATCATGCGTCATGCCGGCCAGCTTCTGGAGGCGCTGCTCCGATTCGGCCCAGCGTTTGTCCGCCTCGGCGCGGCGCCGCTGCGCCTCCTCCAACTTGCGCTGCGCCTCCTCCTGCTTCTGCGAGACGGCCTGATCTTTCTTTTCCAGCAACATCGCCTTCTTGTCCATGTTCTCTTCACGGACTGTCAGGCGTTCCTCAATATCCTGCAGCTCCTTGCGCCGGGCCTTGGTGCTCTTTTCAAACTCCTCGCGCGCCTTCACGACCTCCGCGCGCGCCAGAATGTCCGCCTCCTTCAGCCGGTTCTTGACCTCATTTTCCGCTTCCGCCAGCCGGAGTTGCGCCTGCTTTTCGATGGCGTCCGCCTGCCAGCGGCCGACCAGTCCGCGCAACGCGTAACCGCCGAGCATTCCGGCCAATCCAAACAGGAGCCCGACCGTGGCATCGCTCACATCGTACCACGTGAAGTTTGTCATAAAAAATCCTCATGCGTTTCCGCCTCATTATCGTCCACATCCATGCCCGCTCAAAAACATGAGCGGGCACAGGTCCAAATACGTTTCATCATAGCCTTTTTAGCACACCGCTTCAACACATCGCAGCGGTGGACTTTCCCCACGCCTCAAAAAATCTACGGTGTCTTTTCTATTTGACGAGCCGCGCCCAAAAAATCCGGTCATTCCAGGAAGACCAGCCCGAGCGTGTTACATTCAGGGTCTCGAAGCGTAGCCGCCCGGCCATCCAAACACCGTTGGCAGGTTACGGTTGCCCACAAGGCGAACCATGTCGTCCAGCCCGCGATGATCCATGCCGCCGGACAGCCAGTCCCCATCACCACCGTGCTATGGCTCATGACGGTTTTCCTGTCCGGATCACGGTTTTTGGTTTTTGGTTGTGCCGTCATTTTGGCTTCTCCGACCACCCGTAAACCGGTATGATCTCGCACCGTTTTCAGGGTCTATTTGGCGTGATGCCGAACAAACGGAGAGAATGATGAACCAGCAAGCGTGGCAAGCGGTGGCGAGTGAGATTGAGGCAACGCGGGGACTTCACCTGCGCGATCTGTTCGAGAAAGATCCCGGACGGGCTGAAAGGTTTACGCTGGAGGCTGCCGGCTGGACGCTGGACTACTCGAAGAACCGTATCACGCCGGCCCTGATGCGCCGTCTGGTGGAGCTTGCCGAGGCGAGCGACCTGAAGCGTTGGGTCAACGCGATGTTCTCGGGGGAAGCAATCAACGAGACCGAGGGGCGCTCCGTGTTGCATACGGCCTTGCGGAATCCGCCGGATCACCCGGTCTATGTGAACGGCCAAGATATCATGCCGCAGGTGCATCAGGTGCTGGATGCGATGAGCGATTTCGCGGAGCGCGTGCGCAAGGGGCAGTGGCTGGGACACACCGGCAAGCGAATCAAGTATGTCGTCAATATCGGCATCGGCGGTTCGGACCTCGGTCCCGCCATGGCCTGCCAGGCCCTGAAGCCGTTTTCCAAGCGCGCGCTCGTGATGCATTTCGTCTCGAATGTCGACGGCACCCATCTGGCCGAGACGCTGCGCGAGGTCAAGGCGGAGCAGACGCTTTTCATTGTGGCCTCCAAAACGTTTACGACTCAAGAGACGATGACCAACGCGATGAACGCGCGGGCGTGGCTGGTCAGCCAGCTCGGCAGCGAGGCGGCGGTGGCCAAGCACTTTGTGGCGGTCTCGACCAACGCGGAGAAGGTCGCGGCCTTCGGCATCGACACGGCCAACATGTTCGGTTTCTGGAACTGGGTGGGCGGACGCTATTCGTTGCCTTCCGCCATCGGCTTGCCGCTGATGATTTCGATCGGCCCGCGCAACTTCCGCAAGATGCTGAAGGGTTATCACAAGATGGATCGCCACTTCGCGACCGCGCCCTTCAGCCGCAACATGCCGGTGATCATGGGCCTGCTGGGCATCCTTTACGCCAATGGCTACGGTGCCGAAAGCTATGCCGTGCTGCCGTACGACCAGTACCTCGCCCGCCTCGCCGCCTATCTGCAGCAGCTCGACATGGAGAGCAACGGCAAGTCGGTCGACCGGCAGGGGCGCCGCGTCGGTTATTCGACGGGGCCGATCGTGTGGGGCGAGCCCGGCACCAACGGCCAGCATGCCTTTTATCAGCTCATCCATCAGGGGACACGGCTGATCCCGTGTGATTTCATCGGTTTTTGCAAGACGCACAATCCGCTGGGCGACCAGCACGACAAGCTGATGGCGAATTTCTTCGCGCAGACCGAGGCGCTGGCGTTTGGCAAAACGCCGGAGCAGTGCCGCGCGGAGGGCGTGCCCGAGGCGCTCGTACCGCACAAGACCTTCGAGGGCAACCATCCGACCAACACGCTCCTGGCCGATCAATTGACGCCGGAGACTTTTGGCGCCCTGATCGCCCTCTACGAGCACAAGGTGTTTACGCAGGGCATCATCTGGAACATCTTCTCGTTCGACCAGTGGGGCGTCGAGCTGGGCAAGGTGCTGGCCGCCAAGGTGCTGGTCGAGCTGACGCTCAACGAACGGCCGGTGCTGCGCCATGACTCGTCCACCAATGCGCTGATCGCGCGTTACCGGGCTGCACAGGGCCGGGCGTGAGAGCGAGGTAAGCGAAGATGCCGGTCACCTTTCAAGAAACCGATCTTCCCGGTGTCATGTTGTGCGTCCCTGCGGTGTTTCGTGACGCGCGCGGCTTTTTCATGGAAAGCTATCACGCCGCCAACTATGTGGCGGGCGGCGTGCGCGCGGTGTTTGTGCAGGACAACCGCTCCTGTTCCGTACGGGACGTTCTGCGCGGCCTGCACTTTCAGCTGCACAAGCCCCAGGCGAAACTGGTCTCGTGTGTCCGCGGCGAAATTCTGGACGTCGCCGTGGATATCCGCCGCGGTTCGCCGACGTTCGGCAAATGGTCGGCCGCCGTGCTTTCTGAAACGAACCACCACCAGCTTTTTATACCCGGCGGTTTCGCGCACGGTTTCTGTGTGCTTTCGGAAGTTGCCGAGATCCAGTACAAGTGCTCCGAGTTCTATGACCCGCGCGATGACCGCGGTATCCGGTGGAACGATCCGGACATCGGCATCACGTGGCCCGTTGACGCGCCCGTGCTCTCGGCGAAGGACGCGGCTCAACCTTTTTTGAGGGAGTTGTCGGACAGTCAGTTGCCGGTGTATGGGTCAACATAAGGGGGAAGGACGATGAGGTCTTGGAAGTGGGCGGGTGTGGTGGCGCTGTTGGCGGGATGCGCGGTCGCGGAATCGCCGCGTGTGCTGGTGAGCTGGGACTTTACGGCTGAGGCGGATCGTGGGTGGCTGCAAGGAGCCAACCACAGCAAGGATGTGCGGATTGAGGACGGCGTCCTGAAAGGGACGATGACTTCGTGGGATCCGTTCATCACCAGCCCGAAATTCGCGATCGAGGCGTCGCCCGGTCAGGCGATCGAGATGCGCGTGCGGACGTCTGTCGCTGGGCCAGGCAACATCTACTGGGTGCCGGAAGGCGCACCCGGCCCGCAGGCAAAGTGGAACACCCTCGTCACGTGGATCGACGCGGGCGAATGGCGGGAATATCGCGTCTTTCCTTACTGGCAGGGCGAGAAGCGTATCACGCGGTTCCGGATCGACTTCTCAAACCCGGCGGACTCTTTCGGCACGTATGAGGTGGATTGGGTCCGTGTGGTCGATGCCGCGCCTGCCAAAAGCGAGGCGCGTGCGTGGCGCGGCACGGCACTGGACGTGTGGCGTGGCGAAGCGGGTACGGCCGCGTCCGTACGCGGCGACGAACTGGCTGTAGTGTCGCAGGAGGGTCAAGTCGGCAGGATCACCAGCCCCTGGTTGTCCATTCCTGCGCGCGATAACGTATTCTTTTCGGTTGAGATGGCTGCGGACGCCGGCGATGATGCGGTCGTCTATTGGGCCTCCTCGGCGGTGAGCGGCTTGCATGCCAAGCGTTTCCGCATCAAAGCGGACGGCCAGTTTCATACGTACAATATCGATATGACTGGCGCCAAGGAGTGGACCGGTGACATCGTGCTGCTCAAGGTGGCTCCGGTCGCGAAAAAGGGCGCGTCGGCACGCGTCCGCGCGGTGGCAGTGTCAGATGAGCCTCAGGGGGCCGCCGACATTTCTGTCGTGCAGGCGCGTCTGTCCGATGCCATCAACCGGGCCGGCCGCCCGTTGCCGTTTTTGATCCAGATCGCCAATTTGGGCGGGCAGGATGCGCGAGATATCACCTTGGCGGTGAAGCGGATGCCGCGCGGATTGCGTGTCGTCTCGGCACCCGGATGGGAGAAGATCGGGGAAATCCCGGCATCATCCACAGCCACGCACACTTTGCTCTTGTCGGCTGAACGGGCGGTTAAGGGCGAGGTGGTCTTTACGCTCACAGGGGATGGCGCGGCCGGACAGGAGGCGCGTGCGCGTATCGAGGTGCTGCCAGACTTGAAGTTGCCCCCAGCCGATTATGTGCCGGTTCCGCAGCCGCTCAAGAGCGATTACGAGATCGGTGCGCTCTACTATCCGGGGTGGCAGACGATCGAGAAATGGGCGTGTATCTGGCCGGTCGCGCCGGAACGCAAGCCGGTTCTGGGCTGGTATGACGAGGCGAATCCCGAGGTGGTGGACTGGCAGATCAAGTGGGCGGTCGAAAACGGGATCTCTTATTTCCTGGTTGACTGGTACTGGCACAAGGGGTCACAGCACAACGATCATTGGATCAAAGCGTTTCAGCGCGCGCGCTACAAGTCGTTCCTGAAATGGGCGGTGATGTGGGCCAACCACAATGCGGAGGGCAGCCATTCGGAAGAGGATCAGCGCAAGGTGGCCCGGTTCTGGATCGACAACTATTTCAACACGCCGGAGTACTACCGGATCGGCGACAAACCGGTCGTCATGATCTGGAGCGCACAGAACATGAACCGCGATATGGGGAGCGGTGACGGCTGCAAGCGTCTGCTTGACCTGTCGCGCCAAATGGCGATCGAGGCCGGGCACAAGGGCATCACCTTTATCGCGATGAAATGGCCGGAGGCTTCGTTTGAACCGGCGGTGGTGCAGCGCTACAAGGACATGGGGTTTGACATGACGTCGATCTACCACTACATGCATCACGGCGGCAAAGCCGAAAATCCGCGCCGCTTCCCGTTCGATCTGGTGGCGGATTCCAACTACGACCATTGGAAGGGTCTGCATGAAACGGGCATTCTGCCGTTCCTGCCCAACCTGTCCACCGGCTGGGACGACCGTCCCTGGCATGGGGATCGCGGCATTGAGATTTACGGACGCACGGTGGAGCACTTCCGTCGCATTTGCCGCGATGCCAAACGCTTTGCGGATGAGACCGGTATCAAACGGTTGACGCTCGCGCCGCTCAACGAGTGGGGCGAGGGGTCCTACGCCGAACCTAATGCCGAGTTCGGATTCGGTATGTACGAGGCGGTGCGCGAGACGTTCTGCGAGCGGCCGGCGACCGGCTGGCCGCAGAATTATGCGCCGCAGGATGTGGGGCTCGGGCCTTATGATCTGCCGATGCCCGTCAGGGACGACACGCGCGAATGGTCTTTTGCTGACGGAACGCAGGGCTGGAGTCCGCTGATGGGCGTTTCACCGTTTGCGGTCGGAACGGACGGACTGAGTTTCACGACGACGACACGTGACCCTGCGATCGAGCGTAGCCTTGATCACGTACCGGCCCGTCAGGTGACGAAGATCGTGGTGCGCATGAAAGTGACCGAAGCGGCACCGAACGATGTGTGCCAACTCTATTGGCATGTGGGCGGCTCGCCCGCCAGCGAAGAAGCGGCGATTCGACAGAAAATCGTGTCCGATGGGACATTCCACGACTATGTGTTTGAAGTCGGCGGTCACTGGCGCTGGCGCGGGCGGATCACCAAGCTGCGTTTTGATCCGCTCAATCAGCGGGGAGCCGCGGTCACGGTCGAAAGTATCCGGTTGCTGCGGTGAATGCGGAGTCATGCCGCATGAAACGAAAAACGGCTTGGACGGTGGTGGTGGGGGCGGTGGCGGCACCTCTCCTGCTGCTGGCGCTGATGGCTGGCCTGATGTGGCTGCGCCATCCGTTCCCGGTGCGCGCGGGGAAACAGAGTGCGGCGGAATATGAACCGGAGTGGTGGCATGATCCGCCCCGGCTGACGGATGATGAGGTCGCGGCGCAGCAATGGCTGGCGGACATCACCTATCGTTTACCGGCTGCGAGAGAGTCCGAATACTGGGACGTCGGGGGCAGCCAGCATGGAAACTTTTCCATCCGTTATCAGGCGGCGTTTTCGGGGTACGCCGCCGCCTGTCTTGGCATGCGCACGCCCGCTTATGTGGGAGTGACAGCGCGGATACTCAGCAACACGGTGGCGCGCGTCACGCAGAAAAAGGCCTGGCGGTACATCCAGAGCTACTGGGCCAACGAGCCATGGTTTCCTGATCCATGCGCGCGTGGCAATGTCATGTATACCGGCCATCTGATGATGCTGATGGCGTTGCATGAGGCACTGTCCGGGCAACGTCTGTTCAATCATGAGGGAGTCGAGTTGGTCTGGGATGATGCGCGCCGCTTCACCTACACGACCCTGCGCTTGGCGGAAGTCGCCGCGGAACAGATCCGGAAGGGGAAGGGGGGGATCACCTGCGAGCCCGGACTGATTTTCTTCGCATGCAACAACCATCCGCATGTCACATTTCGTCTGTTAGAGGGTATGGGATACGGGAATTGGCAGGCGGAAAGCGAGAAGTGGGAACGGTGGGCGCTGAGAGGATGGCGAGCGACAGCGGGCGGAGGGGCGTTCAGGCTGGTGCACCATGAGAAGAGCGGTCTGTCGCTGCCGCGCGGCATGCCCGGTTTCGACGGGTGGTGTCTGCTCTGGTACGAGCCGTGGGCATCCGGGCCGATGAACAGCCGTCATTTGTGGCAGCTCGCAAAAAAGAGCATCCTTGGGGATGAGCTGTTTGGGGAACCTGTCGAGCAACCCGAACGCGTGGATTTTTCTGACTGCTGCAATCCGCTCAAGGTGCCGACCGCCGCCACAATCTCGTTTCTGGCGGCCGCCGCACGGGCCTGCGGGGATGAGGCCTCGGCTGCACGGCTGGAAACCTGGCTGGATCGCCATTTCCGGAAAGATGAGCGGGGACGCATGTGGTTGGACACGCATCGGGAGTGGCGCATCGGTACCAGTGCCAACCGGTTTATCGCGCTGGCCCAGGCGCATGGATCGGCATTGCGTCCGATGATTCGCCGACCGTTGCCGCGTGAGTATTTCGACGGGATTCTGCTGGAGAAAATCTGGCCGGACGATACGCCGGTGTATCGGGCCTGCCGCGACGCGCAGGGTGCGCTTCTGCTGGAAATCGACGGCCGCGGTGGGGCTCCGGTCTTGACATTGAAGAATGCCGGTGATGATCCGGTTGTCTCTATCGCTGAGGGTGCTGGCGCGAAATGGAACAAGGCCACACGTACGCTCCGCATGGAACCTTGTGGGCGGGTGACAATTCGTGTTGATACTTCGAAATAAACGGGGTAAGCTAACCTCATAGTAAGGTCTAGGTTTGGCGTGGCACTCAGCGAGTTGGGCGCCCGCCGGTGCGATGAATAAAAGGAGATGTTGTCATGGCGAGGAAGGTGACGATTGTGACCGGACAGTGGGCGGACCTGCCGTTCACGAAGGTGTGCGAGATGATGTCGGAGTTCGGCTACGACGGTCTCGAGATCTGCACGTGGGGCGATCATCTGGATCTGGATAAAGCCTCGAAGAGCAAAGCCTACTGCGACGACAAGCGGGCGATTCTCGAGTCCCACGGTCTGGGCTGCTGGGCGATCCAGAACCATCTGACGGGACAGCTGGTGTGCGACAATCTGGACGCGCGGCACTATGCCTGGGCACCCGCTAAACTGCGCGGTGACGCTAAAGCCACCAAGAAGTGGGCGATTGAGATGCAGAAGAAGGCGGCTAAAGCGGCCAAGAATCTGGGCGTGTCCATCGTGACCGGCTTCACCGGTTCGCCGATCTGGCACCTGCTTTATTCGTTCCCGCCGTGTCTGCCGGGCCAGATTGAGAACGGATACAAGGAGTTCGCGAAGACTTGGCGTCCCATCCTTGACGTATATGCGGACAACGGCGTGAAGTTCGCGCTGGAGGTGCATCCGACCGAGATCGCGTTCGACATCGCCTCGGCTGAGCGCGCCTTGGATGCGCTGGACGGCCACCCGGCGTTCGGGTTCAACTTTGATCCGTCGCACTTCGGTTATCAGGGGGTGGATTACGTGAAGTTCGTCCGCACCTTCAAGGATCGCATCTTCCACGTGCACATGAAGGACGCGTGGTGGGGGCATGGCGACGGCACGGTGGGGGTGTTCGGCGGACACACGGAGTTTGCCGATCCGCGACGCTTCTGGGACTTCCGGTCGCTCGGCCATGGCGACATCAATTTTGAAGAGATCATCGTGGCGCTCAATGACATCCGCTATCAGGGCCCGCTCTCGGTCGAGTGGGAAGACTCCCGGATGGACCGTTGTCATGGTGCTCAGGAGGCCTGCGAGTTCGTGCGTGGGGTGGATTTCACGCCGAGCGCGATCGCCTTCGATGCGCAGTTTGACAAGTGAGGCGCTTATGCCCAAAGGGGAGTTAGGCAAGGCATGATAAGGCTTGATTCCTCCTTGGGTGCGCTCCTGTTCCGCACGGCGGACATAGCGAACGGGTGGCCCCGTATTGCGGGAGTTTAGGCGCGGGGTTCTCCGAAGCCTGCAACATGATTGAAGTTGCTCGAAGCCTTTCCCTGCCGGGTGCAGCCGAGCGAATCGTCGTAGCGCACGGCAAAGGCCGAAATCGGAGCGTGCGAACCGGACGGGCGGATGCCCGGCCGCGGCGGAGCCTGCCCGGATCGCGTCCCAGATGGGCGGCAAGGCCGTGCAAATCAAGGACGTTTTCTGAGCTGGACAACGACACGCTCTACGTGCGAAAAATTGATCCGCCGGCCGGGACGATCATGACGGTGCGATAGGGGAATCTAATGAAAGGGGGGAACATGATGAGGGGGATCTTGCTGTGCTGCGCGATGATGGCATGGGGTGCCGGGGCGGCTGAGTTGGCCGCAGGGTGGACGCATTCTGTGGCGGTGAGGGAGGGTCGCGTCTGGACATGGGGCGACAACGCATACGGGCAGTTGGGGCAGCCGGACGCGGGGCGCGCCCTCCGTCCGCGCCCGGTACAGGGGCTTGAGAACGTTGTGGACGTGTCGGCGTCGTGGCATACGTTGGCGGTGACCCGTGACGGTCAGGTCTACGCCTGGGGCCGTAACGATGCCGGTCAACTCGGCAACGGGCGTTTCGGGATCGGCGAAAAAACGGATAAGCCTGCGCGCGTGGAGGGCCTGACGGGCATCATTGCGGTTGCGGCGGGCTGGGACCACTCGCTGGCGTTGTCCAAAGACGGCAAGGTTTATGCGTGGGGCAGCCAGTCGCACGGCCAGCTCGGTGACGGTGTGCGGCAGACCGGGGTGCCGGTGGCCAAGCCGCAGGCGGTGCCGGGGCTGGAGGGTGTCACCATGATCGCGGCGGGCGGTCAGCACAGTCTGGCGCTCGGCAAGGACGGCAAGGTTTACGCCTGGGGCAGCAACTGGAACGGCCAGCTCGGTGCCGGAAAGGTCGGTCAAGGCACACATAGCGCCACGCCGCGGGCGGTCGCCGGGCCGGAAGGCAAAGGTGTGCTTGCGGGGATCGTGTCCATCGCCGCAGGTGGCCTGCACAGTGTGGCCGTGGCGGCGGACGGGACGGTGTACGCGTGGGGTTACAACGGGACCGGCCAGGTGCCGGAGGGCGGTCGTGGTGGCTTCTGGGGGACCAAGGGAAAACGTGATGTCAGGGAGCCGGCCGTTGCGCTGGCGAATGGCCGTCCGCCGAAGAAATTTAAAAACGGGGCGGCGGTGGCGGCAGGATATGAGGCCACCTACGTTCTCGACAAAGAGGGGCGTGTGAGTGCGGCGGGCTGGAGCATGTATGGCGAGCTGGCATCCGGTGTCACCGGTGGCGGCAACCGCGATGTCCTGTGCCCTTCGGTGGCAGGCCGTCCAGTGACTTGGCAGAATCCGCCGCCAGGGATCTGGCAACCGGGGCTGATCTATCGCTACACGGATGAAGCCCATGCCAAAGACGGCCTCAAGGATCTTGAAACGGTGGATGTGTTTACGGGGAAGCCGGTTCAGGTTGGCAGGAGAGCGGTCCGGGGGTTACAGAACGGTTCAATCTCGCGCAACAAAGACAATGTCGAGACCACGGCCGCGATGATCTATCCGGCGCAGGCAGAAGTCGGCAAACCGTTGACGTGTCTGTTGACGCGCCTGATGTTTGGCGCACATGAGGGAGACAATGATTACGCGAGGGATGTGCGGCTGCGCTGGACGAATGTGGAGAGTGGCGAGGTGATCGATCTGCCGTTGGATCTGGGTGCGCGTGTAGCCAGCGGCGTCATGCCGCAGCTTGCCGGGGTGGTCGAAATTGCGAGCGGTCTGCATCACGCCCTGGCGCGTGACCGTGACGGTGCTATCTGGACGTGGGGCCACAACGGCTTTGGGCAGCTCGGTGATGGCAGCGTCAATGACGGCCCGGTGGCCCGGAAACTGGCGGACTTTGACGAGAAGGCCGCCGCGTTGCCGCGCAAGCGGGAGGCGCGGCAGAAGACGGACAGCCGTCCGCCTCGGGGCGTATACGTCAATGTGCGCGAACGTGGTGTCAAAGGCGACGGCATCACGCTGGATCAGGAAGCGCTACAAAGGGTCATCGACGAGTGCTCCGCAAGTGGCGGCGGCACGGTCTGGCTGCCGCCGGGCACGTATCTGACCGGCACGCTTTTCCTGCGCAACAACGTGCGGATGCATCTCAGCGCGGGCGCGACCATTCTGGCTGCGACCAATCGCGATCACTTCACCGGCAAGGCCTTGATCCAGGCCGACGACGTCGGCGGCATCGCGATCACGGGCGCGGGTGTGATTGATGCGCGCGGGTCGTTTGTCGGTGCGCGTGATTGGCGGCACTACTGCATTCACATGACCAATTGCCGCGATGTGCTGATGGAAGGGGTGAGCACGATCAACTCCGGTTCTTGGACCCAGCACTACATCCGTTGTATCAAGTTGACGATTCGCGGCGTGAAGGTGCGCAGCCTGCTGCCTGGCCGCAACAACGACGGCATCGATCTCTCCGGCTGTGAGGATGTCAGGATCGAGAAGTGTACGGTGGTCTCCGATGACGATGCGATCGTGATCAAGAGTCAGACCGGTGACCGTGAGAACCGCAACATCGAAGTCATCGACAACCTCTGCCACACCTACCGTGGTGCGTTCAAGCTCGGCACGGAGACGCGCGGGGCGTATTCCAACATCGTTTGCCGCAACCTGACCTGCTATGGCGCCAAAGCGCTGGAGCTGTATTCGGTGGACGGCTCGGAAGTGCAGGATATCCGGATTGAAAAGGTGCGGGCGCACGACGCGCTGGTGGCGCTCAACATTCGTCTCGGGGCGCGTCTGCGCAAAGAGTACTGGGCCCAGGGCGTGGAACCCAAGGTCGGATTTTTGCGGAACATCAGTGTCTGTGACGTGACCGGCAACGTCGCCTCGCGTGCATGGCGCGACCTGTTGCTGGAAAATGAAATCCCGGATGCCGAGTGGGCGACGAGCCGTCCAGAGCAGGCGTACGACAGTTGCATATCGGGCCTGCCAGAACATGTTGTGGAAAACGTGACGGTCGAGAAGATGACCATCCGGATACCCGGCGGCACCGGGATTGTGCCGGACGCGGCCACTTTGCCGGAACGTCCCGAGGCTTATCCGCATGCCGGTAATTTCGGCCTGTTGCCCGCGCACGGCATTTTCGTGAGACATGCACGTGACGTCGCGATCCGGAAGGTGAAGGTCAAGACCGAGGCGCCGGATGTGCGCCCGCCGTTCGCCTCTTATGACGCGCCCGGGTTCAGCGTGGAGTGAGCGGGACGGAGGATGAGAATGAAGCGATTGTTGGTGCGGGTGTTGGTCAGTGTGGTTTTGACTGGCGGCATGGTGCTGGCGGAGGAGGGGAAGAATCTGCTGGCGAATGGTGGGTTCGAGGAGGAACTGGCGCCTGCGTGGGAGAAGCGGACGCCGGACGATGCGTCGCGCAAGATCTGCCGCGTGGCGGGCGAGGGACGCAGTGGGGCGGCGGTGGTCTTGGAGAACCGTCAGCCGGTTCATACCCGCTTGCGGCAGGGGCATGACCGCGCCATCAAGATCCAGCCGGGCAGCCGGATGGCGCTCACGGCGTGGGTGAAGTCTGACATGGAGGCGGACGGCGTCACCTCGCTGCAACTCTACTGCATGAATGAAAAAGGCGGTATTGTCTCGCAGCCAACGGCGGTGGGGCCGGGGGGTGCCTTTGATTGGACGCGTTGTCGCCTGTGCGCCGTGGTGCCGGAAGGTACGGCGTACGTGATGGCCTACCTGCAGATTGATCGGGGTGTCGGCAAGGCTTGGTTCGACGACGTGTCGCTGATCATCCGTCAGCCGCCGGAACCGCTGCCGCCTGAGCCGGTGGTCGTGCTGTTCAGTGACCTGCCGGACGATCATGCAGTGGTCAAAAATGCCGGGATTCTTTACGGCGCGGGGCTGGTCAAGGCCACAGGCGATCCGGCCGCCGCGCTCGCGAATGCGAATGGCGCGCTGGCCTTGTACGATGGCGCGATGCCGACTCCGGTATGGCAGGCGCTCAAGCGCTTTGCCGAAAAAGGCGGACGGGTCTTCATGGACATGCGTTGTTTTGTGGCGGTACACGGCAGCGCGGCAACGGCGGTCAAGGTCGGCGAACCCGGCACGAAAAACATGAAGGCGGCCATGATGGCTGGGCTCAAGGTCGTGCGGGCGGATGATGCCACGACGGGGTTCGCGCCGGGGCAGGTGATGCCGCGCGCGGGATGGCCCGACGGACATCTCTTCATGTTGCCCAAAGGTCTCTCCCCGGTCGGGTTGGAAACACTGGCCGAGGGGCCTGGCGGTGAACCGGGGCTGGTCAAGTTGGCCGTTGGCAAGGGACGGATCACGGCGTGCGACCTGCTTTCCCTGCGCGAGCCTTTCTACCGCAATATTGATGCGTACTACGCTTTCACGCCGGTCAGCGGCGCGTTGGGGCATCCGCCTGTGTTTGGCGAATACTATCCCCAGAAATGGCCCTACAGCGGTGTGGTGGAGGAGATGCGGCGCCTCGCCAAGACCTATCCCGCGATCAGCATGGAGGACGAAGGCGAGGCGTCTGGCGGCTACCATTTGTGGAGCCTCAACCTCGGCACACCGGGAAAACCCCTTTACTTCCTGTATTCGTCGGCACACGGCAGTGAGTGGGAGCCGGGTTACGGGCTGATGACATTCGCGCGGCATATCGCCGAGGGGCGACTGAGCGACGTGATTGACTTGAGCGCGGTCCGCATCAAGATCATCCCGCTGCTCAATCCCGCCGGTTATGACAAGATGCGGCGGCAGAATGCCAACGGAGTGGATTTAAACCGCCAGGGAGATTACCGCTGGGAACGTTTCAAAGGACGCGACAGCAATAACGACGGAACATGGGGGCCGGGAGATTACGACTGGAAAGGTTCGGGGCCGTTCACAGAGCCGGAGGCGGTCGCTTACAAGCGGATCATCAGCGATTCCGCGCTGCATGGCATTCTGGATTTCCACGGAAATTCAAGCGTCAAGAACAACAAGTTCGGCATCCTGCCCGTGACGGCGCATCCCGACAACGAAGAGCGGGCGCTGGCCATGCAGCGGATCGCCAATCTGCGCCTGCGCGGTCGCCACCTGCTGCGTCAGGACGACGAAGAGACGCCGTCGCGCTATCTGCTTGACCACCTGCGTCCCAACCACGGTATTCCGGGGTTGATGAACACCGGAGCCGCAGGACGGTTCGGTTTTCTGATCGAGATGACCTGCGGCTACAGGGGATCGTATGGCACGGTTTTGCAGACCGATTTCGTCTGCGAGATGTGCCGTGCGCTGTTTATTGCCTTTCGGTAGCCAGACCGGTCATCTTCAGCACGGCATCGGCGAAAGCGGTCAGGTCGGGATAGCGCAGCGTCGCGATGTGGTCAAGCGGGGTCGGCTGGGCGTTGATGATGACCAGCTCGCCTCCCGCCCGCACCGTCAGCGGCGGAATCGAAGCCGCCGGGTGGACGACCAGCGACGAGCCGAGAACCAGCATCAGGTCGGCCCGCTGCGCCAGCGCGATCGATGCATCGAGTGCCTGCTCCGGCAGCGCTTCGCCGAAGAACGTGATGTCGGGCTTGAAAGCTCCCCCGCAAAGCTCGCACAGCGGGACCGGCATCTTCTCCAGCACCGCGCAGATCTCGTCGAAGTTCTTTTCACGTCCGCACTTGAAGCAGTGGTGCAGGATGGGAGAGCCGTGAACCTCGTAAACGACCTTCGATCCCGCTTTCTGGTGCAGCATGTCGATGTTCTGCGTGATGATGCCCCGGACGATGCCTGCGCGTTCCAGAAGCGCCAGCGCATGATGCACAGGGCCGGGTTTGAAACGACGGAGTCCATACACCAGTTCCATGCAGCCCGTGTAGTAAATCGACGGATCGCGCCGAAACCAGCCGATGTCAAAGATACGTTCGGCATCCGGCTGTTTGTAGAGTCCCTGCGGGCCGCGGAAATCCGGGATCCCGCAGAGCGTTGAAACGCCTGCGCCTGTGAACGCTGCTACGCACTGCGCCTGCTTCAGTTTCTCGATGAGTGTTTTCATGACAATAGTTCCTGAGCCAAGTGGATAGGCACAAGCATATGAATT
>DAOTKE010000043.1:0-9795 GCA_035449085.1 Kiritimatiellia bacterium
ATCGTCAATCACCAGGCGCGTAATGGGCGCGATTCATGATGAAGAGTCGTGTGTCGGCTCGGTTGGAACGTTTCCAGCCGCCTTGCCTTCAAGGTGTTGTCACCCCTAACTCCTCTCCCGGGGGCCGCATCAGCCAAGTTGAAGAGCACCCGTGCGTCATCGGCCGATTGGAATCGGATTGCTGGGGAAAGGTGTTTTAGCGCATAATGAGAGTCACGACGAGGAGGGTGAAGCGATGCCGTTGTATGTTCATTTTGGCGCGGGCAATATCGGTCGCGCGCTGGCCGGGCCGATCTTTAGCCGGGCCGGATATCAGGTGCTTTTTGTGGATGCGGTGCCGGAGATCGTGCGCGCGTTGCACGCGCGAGGCGCCTACCGCGTGGTGGTCAAGGACACCTTGCCCCCCGGTGCTCCCGACACCTTGACGGTCACGGGTGTGGACGGCATCGATGTGCACGATCGGGAGGCGGTCAAGGCAGCGGTGGCGCGTGCCGACTTGATCGGCACGGCGGTCGGCGCGGCGCATCTGCCCGGCGTACTGACCGCGGTCGCGGCAGGCCTTCCGGAACGTGCGGGCCGCCCGGTTTCAGTCCTGTTTTGCGAAAATCTTCACGGCCTTGCCCGTATGGCGCGCCAGACGCTTAGCCGAGTGCTGCCTGAAGGTTTCCCGTTGGATCAGCAGGTCGGTCTGGTTGAAACCAGCATCGGCAAGATGGTGCCGCTGATGCCGCAGGAGGTGCGACGCAACGATCCGCTCGAGGTGTGGGGCGAGGCCTACAACGCGATCATTGCCGACCGCCGCGGGTTTGTCGGCCCCGTTCCCGAAGGCATCGAAGGGCTGTTGCTTAAGAACTGTTTTCAAGCCTACGTCGATCGCAAGCTTTACGTCCACAACCTCGGGCATGCCGCTTGTGCTTATCACGGCTTTCTGCGTGGCCACACGCTGATCTGCGATGCCGTCTGCGATCCCGTCGTGTTCGCCGAAACCCAAGCCGTCATGCAGGAATCGGCACGCGCGCTGGCGCGGCGCTATCCGCAGGAGCTGAATGCCGCAGGTCTGGCGGAGCACGTCGCGGATCTGCTGCGGCGTTTTGGTAACCGGGCACTGGGCGATTCCGTCTTCCGTGTCGGACGCGATCTGTCGCGCAAACTGGCTCCGGGGGATCGGCTGATCGGCGGATTGCGTCTGGTGCAGGCCGGGCAGGGCGACCTCGCGCCGGTTTGCCGCGCGATTGCAGCGGCGTTGCAGTTCGCGGCGGTGGACGAGGCGGGCCAGCCGTTCGCGCCTGACGTTGCGTTCCGCGCGCGTCTTGCGCAGGAAGGCGCGGCGGCTGTTCTGCGCGATCACAGTGGTTTGGATCCGTTGCACGATGCCGCGGCCTTGCGATTGATCACGTCGGAAGTTGCTAAACGGCAAGGTTGACAAGTGGCGGGGGATTTGGGACGCTGACACCACAGTCTGGTTATCAGACATTCCAATTGGGAGAGCGATTATGGCAAAGAAGGGCGAGATTCGTGTCGGGATCGTCGGGTTCGGCTTCATGGGGCGCATGCACTATGGCAACTGGAAAAAGATGAAGGGTGCGCGGGTTGTCGCATTGTGCGATAAGAATCAGGCGCAGTTCACCGCGCCCACGGCCGGCGGCAACATCTCTGGCGCGGACACGACGACAGACTATGGCGATGCGGTGATTTATGACGACTTTGACAAGATGCTGGCCGAGGCCAAGCCGGATGTCATCTCGCTGACGCTGCCCACTCCGCTGCATGTGCCGCTGACCATCAAGGCCCTTCAGGCCGGCGTCAGCGTGCTGTGCGAGAAACCGATGGCACTGACGGCAGCCGATTGCGACAAGATGCTCAAGGCCGCACGCTGTGCGCCCCGCGGCGCGAAACTGATGGTGGCGCACTGCCTGCGTTTCTGGCCGTGCTACGTCTATCTCAAGAAGCTGGTGGACAGCAAGAAATACGGCAAGGTGATTGCGGCGTCGTTCCGCCGTTTCAGTGCGCCGCCCGGCTGGCAAAAGGGCACGAACTGGTTTGCGGACGAGAGCAAGAGCGGCGGTGTGGCACTCGACTTGCACATCCATGACACCGACATGGTGAACTTCCTGTTCGGCATGCCTAAGGCGGTCACCAGCACCGCTGCCTATGACAAGAATGGCGCGATGCAATACATCTCCACGCTGTATGATGTGGGGGGCGCCGCGGTGACGGCGGAGGGAAGCTGGTGTATGACGGCGACCCTGGGCTTCGAGGCCAGCTATGTCGTGACCTTTGAGAAGGCGGTGGTGATCCTGGATGGGAAGCGCGAGAAACCGCTCTGTGTCTATCCCGCCAAAGGCGAGGCGTTTGTGCCGGCGCTGCCTGAAGGCGAGGGGTACGAATACGAAATCAAGTGGTTCCTCGATGTGCTGAAGGGCAAGAAGGTGCCGCCCGTCATCACGGCGGAGCAGTCGCGTGATTCGGTCAAGATCGTGGATGCGGAAAAACGGTCGGCCAGAACCGGCAGAACCGTGCGGCTGGCGAAATGACCGTGTTGGCAATGGACGATACAGGACGAACGAAAGGGAGACTACATGAATCTGTGCGGAAATAGGTGGCCGATCGGCGTGTGTAGCTGGTCGTTCCAAAAAGGCATCGACGAGATCGGGACCGCGATGACGGCGATGGGGATCAACCACATCAATCTGGCTATCGCGCCCGCGTTGGGCCCGGACGGTGACGCCTACCTGGAGGCGGTGCAGCGGCAGGACTGGGTGATTACGGCCGGCATGATGAATTACGACTACGAGGATTATTCCACGCTGGAGACGATCAAGGTCACGGGCGGCATCGCGCCTGATGAGCATTGGCCGGCGAGTGGCGAGGCCTTTGCCAAGGCCGCGAAGATCACCGCGCAGTTGGGGTCGTCCGCCATCATGATGCATGTGGGGTTCCTGGATCACACGAACGCCGCCTATGCCAAGAAGTTTTATGACCGCGTGCGTTATCTCGGCGATGCGGCGGGCGAGGCCGGCGTGACGCTTTTGATGGAAACCGGACAGGAGTCGGCCGAGGACTTGCAGCGGTTCGTCGAGACGCTCAACCACCCGAACGTCCTGCTCAATTTCGACCCGGCCAACCTCATTCTTTACAACAAGGATGAGCCTCTGTCCGCCTTCCCGCGCTTGGCTCCGTGGGTGCGCCACATCCACATCAAGGATGCGGTCCGCACGGCCACGCCCGGAACCTGGGGCAGTGAAGTGGTGTGGGGTTCCGGCCAGGTCAACAGCTTTGCCTTCCTCGACACCCTGGCCGCGTGCGGGTACGAGGGGGCGGTCGTGGTCGAGCGTGAGGCTGGCAACCAGCGCGTCAAGGATATCGCGACGGCGGTGCGCCGTTTGCGGTCGTACTGAACGCTGTCATGCCCAAGCATTTCTGGCCCCTCATCGTGTTGGCAGCCGTAGGCTTCGGATGGGTCTTCGGCTGCCCGCACGGCAATTTCTGGATCAAAATCACGGTGACCGTCTGCGCCTTGTGTACGGGTGCTTGGCGGGTCGCCGGGGTGCCGTGCCGCCGCAGCGAGTGGCGCTTGAACGAAGTGCTGATCGGCGTCGGCGCGGCGATCCTGCTGTATGGGATTTTCTGGGCCGGTGACGCACTGGCGGCGGCGGTTTTCGGCTTTGCGCCGAAACAGGTGGAGGCGATCTACGCGATCCGCGAGCTAGGACACCCCTGGGTGGTGGGTGCAGTGCTGCTGCTGGTGACCAGTCCGGGCGAGGAGCTGTTTTGGCGCGGTTATGTGCAGGGGCATGCGGTTTTGCGCTGGGGCAGTAAACGGGGCTTTGCGATTGCCGCGCTCCTGTACGGGGCGGTGCATCTCGTGTCGGGGAATGTCATGCTGGTGCTGGCGGCGCTGGTGGCGGGCCTTTTCTGGTGTGCGCTCTATGCCTGGCGCGGGAATCTGACGGCGTGCATCGTGTCACACGCGCTCTGGACGGTCGGCGTCTTTCTGCTCTTCCCGATCCGCTGACGTTGCCAGCGACATGGCGCCGGTCGGACAGGCCTCCGCGCAGGCCGAAAGGATCTCGGACGGAATCTCGCTCCAGGTGCGTCCGAGTGGCGGTGCGATGCGCGCCGCGAAGCCGCGTCCCTGAAAGGTGGGCGCGATGGACGCTTGCCGGGACTGGGCAGTGCGGACACAGATGCCGCACAACACGCAGCGCGCGGCATCGAAACGGAAGGCCCCCGCTCGTCCGCGCGTCATGCTTCCGTATTCTCCGGCATAGGCGGACTGACGCGCGCTGTTTTCCTCGCACAGCTCGCGCAGGCGGCAATTGTCAGGCTTACGGCACCCGCACTGCATGCAGCGCATCGCTTCATAGGACGCGCCATCGCGTGTGAGGCCGGTCGTTGTGGTGTCTGCTGGCGCGCGTCGGGGGCCGGGCTCGGCGCTCAGCGCGCGCATCATTGTTTCATCGGGACGCGGCATCCGCGAACGAAAGCGTGCAGGGGGGGGGACAGGTGGAGGTAGACGGTCTGTCGCCGTCTGTGGTGTGGCGCCGGACAGCCAACGGTGCAGGACGCAGATCGCCACAGCGCCGCCCATTGGCCGACGGCGGCATGCTTTCTCGCACGGCGCGTCGTCTCCACACGTTATGGGATAGTCGCGAGCCAAACGTGAGGCTTCCGGCCAATGCCCTTCGGTGATCGCCTCAAGCATCTGCGGCACAGGAAGGCCGGACGGGCATGCCAACTGGCATGGGGCCTCGCAATCGGCGGGATGGTTGCTGAGCAACAGTTCCACAGCGTCACGGCGTGCCCGCAATGCGGCTGGCGAGGCGGTGAGGATCGACATCGCGTCGTGAGGCGGTGTCGCGCATGCCGGCAGCAGACGCCCCGAAACCGAATCCTCAACCGTGCATATGCCGCAGCTGCCGGTGGGGTGAAGCCCCTCCCGATGGCAGAGAACCGGTATTCGGATGCCCGCACGCGAAGCCGCGTCGTATACGGTCGTTGCACCAGCGAGGCGGACGGCTATACCGTCGATGGTCATTAGAGATGGAGGTCTCCGGCCGCCTCGGGCTGATAGAGAACCTTTTCGATCATCAGTCGCCTGGTGCCGGCCGGCACGCTCCATTCGATCGTGTCGCCTTCGGCATAGCCCAGTACGGCGGTGCCGACCGGCGAGATAACGGAGACTTTTCCGGTATCGACATCGGCATCTTGCGGAAAAACCACGGTCATCTCAAAGGGCTTGCGGGTGTCCAGATCCATCAACCGCAGGCGCGAATTCATGGTGACCACATTCGCCGGGAGCGTATCAGGCGTCACAATCGTGGCCTTTTTCAGCTCCTCTGCCAGTGCGGAAAGATCTTTGCGGTCGCGATCATGTACAGTTCCGCCGCCCTCCAACAACTCTTGGAGTTTCTTGAAATCGTTTTGTGTGACATAAAGTTTACGTTGCTGCATGGATTCTCCTTCATAACCAGTCGTGGAAAACGCTCACATTATACCATGCTGGGTAAACCCTTTCAAGCCACGAGAAAGGAAAGTCTGCAAGAAGTCTGCGAAAACACGCGGTTGGTCGGGCGACGGAAACAAAAAAGGCTTGTCTACCGTAGCAAACAAGCCCTGAAAAATGGTGGCGGGTGAGGGTCACGATCCCCCGACCTGCGGATTATGATTCCGACGCTCTACCAACTGAGCTAACCCGCCGAAAAAGTTCCATTACTTTATATCATCGTCTTGCGCCTGTCAATGACACGACTCATTTTTTTCGGGATCCAAAACCTGGCAGTGAAACGCGGAAAGCCAAGGCGGCGTATCGGGCAGCAAAGCTTCGAACGCCGCGATCAGCCCCTGCTCGTATGCTCCTGCGTAGGTGCCGGCGAGAAACCGGGGATACGCCTCGTCGCAGAAGCGCTCCCACGCGCGTTCCTCCGCACCGGGGCCGATCGGATAAAAGAGGACGCCGGCCGCGCGCGCCGCGGCGAGGTCGCCTTGCGCATCGCCGATCAGCAGGATATGGTCCAGGGGATAGCGTCCGTCAGAGGCCAGCCGCAGGTGTTCGGCCTTGCTGCCTTTCTCCTGCCCGGCGATCAGACTGACGTAGCCGGTCAGCCCGTGCAGATCCCACTCTTTGATCAGGGCGGCCTCCGGCGTCTGCGAAACGACCAGCGCGTCGCTTGAGGCATGGATCATCGCGAGCGCCCGCACCGCGCCGCCAAAGGGCGGCACCGGGCGCATGCGGGCGTCGATGTCGGCGTTGAGCTTCAGACTCCAATCCAGCACACGCGCCAGCTCTGGATCCTGCGTGCGCGCGACCTCTTCCTTCAGCGACGGATTGCCCAGCGGCAGACCGGAGTGGACGTACGCGCGTAACGCATCCGTCGCCGGCAGCGTGACGCCGGATTCACGCACGCCGGGATAGTCGCGCAGCAGCTCGAACACGCGGAGCAACGCCGGGAAACGGTTGCTGCCGCGCGTCTTGGATTGGAGATTGACGAACTCCGCGCAGGCGCACAGCGCGCCGGCGCACGCTTCCAGCCCCCAGTGCCGGATGATGGCGGGGAAGAAGTGCTCCCGCTGCTTGACCGTCATGGTGTCAAAGACACAACCGTCGGAATCAATGCCCACAAGCGTATCGTGGTGTTTGGGCAACGCCAGCATGGTTAGATCTTGACCTGGAGCACGGCGATCAGGGTGAAGACCATCGTGAAAATCGCGACGGTCTCGACGATGCCGAGCGCCGCGAAATAGTTGGTGAGGCCCTGTCCGGTTTCAGCCTGCGCGTCGCAGGCAGACGCGGCGGCACGCCCTTGAAACAGGGCGGAGAAACCGATGGCCAGTCCGGAGAAGATGCCGAGAATGAGCAGCGGCAGGCCGGCGGCGGCTTTGCCGAACATCACGAACATCAGGATCATGCCGTACAGAGTCTGCGTGATCGGCGCGCCGACCAGGCCGAGCAGAATGAAGGGCGCGGGCTTATTCTGAGCGTAGCACTTCTTCCAGGCGCCCATGGCCGAGGTCGCCGCGAATCCGGTGCCGAATGCCGATCCGGTGGCGCTGAGCCCGAGACAGGCGACCGCACCCGCGACGCCCATGGCTTGGTTCATGATGGTGACGGTTTCAGGGTTCATGTGTGTTCTCCTTTTAGGATGTCAGGTGTTGAGGTTGAAAGACGGTGAGGTGTTAAGGCTGTGAGGCTGTAAGGAACTTGCCTCCTCACAGTCTTAACACCTCACAGCCTCTTGAAAGGTTTGAAGGCGTAACCGGCCCAGGTGATGCCTTTGTGGTTTGAGAACTCCAGGGTGTTGAGACGGACAGCGTGCACCAGAATGCTGAGGCCCGCCATCGCGAAGTTCAGCCCGTGGCCGATCAGCAGGATCAGGATCATCGGCAGGATCTTGGCCCACAGCGGCAATCCCATATTGATCGCCATGTCGTTAAAGTTTTCAGCGACCTTGACCGATGCCAGCCCCACGGCGAAAAGGCGCACGTACGAGATGATGTCCCCGAGCGCACTCACGATGTTGAGCGGCAGCATGCCGAGTTCAATGCCGTTGGTTTTCAGTTCATCGCGCTTCAACGTAAAGAGGAAGATCAACACCAGTGAGACCGCGAAGACCGGATAGATAAAGGGCGGCACCTTGAAAATGCCGACGATGCCGCACGACATGCAGTACATGAAGACCACCACGCCGACCCACCCGAGTTGCGCCAGTGCCTTGGTGTCCGGAAACAGCGCAAAGGCGTTCCAGAGACGTGCCACAGATAGGTGGATCACACCCAGCGTGAAACAGAGCAGCATCATGTTGTTGTTGCCGTTCACAGGATGGTTCAGCCAGCGGCTGGCCGCGTTGTCCGCGAAGGCAGGATGCGCTCCGAACCAGGTGTTGGAAAGGACGCCCCACACGATGGTGGCCGTGGCGAAACATGTCAGCAAGACAAACGGTGCGCGCGGCGCGGTCGGCAGCTTGCGGCGCGCGAGAAGTGTCAGCGCCAGGATCAGCGCGCCATAGCCGCCGTCCCCCACCAGCATGGCGAAAAAGATGCTGAAGAAGCAGAAGAAGGGTACGCTGATGTCCGACTCCGTGTAGGCCGGCGCGATGCCGAGCCCCTCGAAGAGCGCCAGCACCGGGCGGAATAGGCGCGGCGGACGCAGCAGCGTGGGGGGCGTTTCCCCTGCCAGCGGATCGCGTATCAGGAGACCCCATGCGTTTTCACGCGCGGCCTCGCGCAATTCGGCCTCCCGGTCAGCGGGCAGCCAGCCCGCAATCCAGGCCACGGTTCCGGCGGACTGCATCGCGGCGGCCGCCGTGGCGAACTGGCTCCATTCCGTCAAACGGGCGGTCTCGGTCTGGATGTCATCCGCATGCCGGGCGACATAGCACAGGCGTTGCGTGATCCGATCAATGTGTGCGAGCGCTGTATGGTGTTTCTCGCGAAGCTGGTCGAGCGGGGCTTCCGGCAACGCCGCAGGCAAGCAGCCTTCAGGCAGCTCGCCCGAACCGATCATGACGCCCCAGACGGTGCGGTCGTCGGCGCTGAGCGTGTGGATGACGGCACCTTCACCCGGCGTCAGGGCGGTTTTGGCCGGTGCGGTGAAGAGGCGGACCGTCACGCCTTGCGCGGCAAGGCGTGCAGGCAGGGTGACGTCAAAGTTCCCGAACGGCGCCACTCGCGCGATTTCGCGCGAGAGCCTTTCGGCCTCGTTGGCCAACGCCTGACGCAGGTCGGCCAGCTTGCAGATCGCGGTGATGCGCGCCTCCGCGTCGCCCTTGACTTCTGGCAGCGGAACAGAGAGGGGGTCGGTCGCACCACCTTCGTGACCATGGATCCTGTGCGGTCCGGAGACCGTCGGGATGACAGGCTTGCCGGCCAGTGCGTCTTTCAAAATCTGTTGCGCCTGGCGTGCGCTCGCCAGCCGGTTCTGCGCCTGGCGGCAGGCCTCTGAATCGGCCGCGCCGTCCAGCTCAAGATGCACGGCGCCCAGTTCGCGCAACCGCTCCAACGTCGGCTCGCGGTCGGCGGCCAAGCAAATCAGAGTCATGTGTTTCATCGGAACGATCATGCCGCATCCTCCTCTTGGGGCTTGCCGGTGCGTCCTTTGGCGATCTTGCCGCGGGTCACGGACGCGGTCTGCTCGTCGCCGATCGCGATCTTGATGAGACGGATGTTCTCGCGGCACTCGGGAATCTTGACCTTTTCGAAAAGGTTCACGCGCTGCGAGGTGGTGTTCAGTTCTTCCATGATCAGCTTGCGCTGCTCTTCCAGCAAGGCCCGCTCGGCTTTCAGCGCCCAAGCGCGTTTGATCGCATGGGCGGCATCATCATGCCAAACCGGCGTGGCAAAGAGATCCATCTCGCCAACGCTGACATCAATACCTTTGTAAACCGGAATCGTCACACCCGCGATGTTGCTGGTGCTGGTACGGACACCCTGAAAGGTCAACAGGCTTTGCAACGGGGTGGTGTCGGCGGCAAAGAGCGCGACCCAACTGGAAAGCGCAGCTTTCGCGTCGCGCTCCCGTTGCTTTACCCTCGCGATATGCGCGTCCACGGTCGCGATTTCGGCCTGCAACTGCTGCTTCTTGAGCTGCAGCATCGGCAGAAAACGCTGGAAGCGCTTGAGTGCGTCGGTCTGTGCCTTAAGCTCGGTCTTTGTGAGTTTGATTTTAGCCATGGGGTTAAGGCTGTGAGGGGTTAAGGCTGTGAGGGGTTAGGGGGTTGAGGGTTAAGGCTGTGAGGGGTTAGGGGGTTGAGGGTTAAGGCTGTGAGGGGTTAGGGGGTTGAGGGTTAAGGCTGTGAG
>DAOTKE010000043.1:9895-23330 GCA_035449085.1 Kiritimatiellia bacterium
GGTTAGGGGGTTGAGGGTTAAGGCTGTGAGAGGTTAGGGGGTTGAGGGTTAAGGCTGTGAGAGGTTAGGGGGTTGAGGGTTAAGGCTGTGAGAGGTTGAGGCTGTGGGGGGTCGATGGGCAACATCACACTCACGGATTCTTTTTCGGTTCATCATACTTCACAGCCTCACAGCCTTACAGCCTTACAGTCTCAAAACCTCACAGCCTTTTCTCCTTAGGCCAAAAGGCTGTTGTGAGTTTGGAGGGGATACCGGTCTCGTCCGGCTCAAAGCAGTCGGCCAGTATGCGCCAACCGAGGTCTAGTGCCTTTTCCAGCGGGATATTGACCGAGAGGTCCATCATCTCTTTTTCGAAGCGTTCGCCGTATTTGAGCAGTTTACGGTCCCAGTCGCTCATGCGGAAGCCCATGGACTGCTTTTCCTGCGTCTCTTTGAACGAGGCGTAGAGCTTGATCATGGCGTCCATGATGGTGCGGTGGTCTTCGCGCGTGTCTTTGTTGACCTGTTGCTTCAGACGGCTCAGCGAGCCGAACGGCTCGATGCGCCCGTTACGCAGGTAGAACTGGCCCTCGGTGATGTACCCGGTGTTGTCCGGCACCGGATGGGTGACATCGTCGCCGGGCATGGTGGTGACCGCGAGAATGGTGATGGATCCCGCACCCTCGAAGTCGACCGCCTTCTCATAGCGCGCGGCGAGTTGCGAATAAAGGTCGCCCGGATAGCCGCGGTTGGAGGGGATCTGCTCCATGGTGATGGCGATCTCCTTGAGCGCGTCGGCGAAGCTGGTCATGTCGGTCAGCAGTACCAGCACCTTTTTCCCTTGCAGCGCGAACTGTTCGGCGACAGCCAGCGAGATGTCCGGCACCAGCATGCACTCCACGATCGGGTCGGAGGCGGTGTGCACGAACATGACGGTCCGCGAGAGTGCGCCGCTCTCGTCCAGCGTGTCGCGGAAGGCGAGGTAGTCGTCGTATTTGAGCCCCATGCCGCCGAGGATGATGATGTCGACCTCGGCCTGCAGCGCGATGCGCGCGAGCAGCGGATTGTAAGGCTCGCCGGCGCGGGCGAAGATCGGCAGCTTCTGCGACTCGACCAGCGAGTTGAAGACGTCGATCATCGGGATGTTGGTGCGGACCATGTTGCGCGGCATGATGCGTTTGGCCGGGTTGACCGACGGCGTGCCGATGTCGGTCAGGTTGTCGGTCAGCGCGGGACCGTTGTCGCGCGGCACGGCGCTGCCGGTGAAGGCGCGGCCGAGCAGCGCCTCCGAGAAGGGAACGCGCATCGGCGTGCCGAGGAAACGCACCTTGCCGTCGGTCGCGATGCCGCGCGCCCCGGCGAAGACCTGCAACGTAACCGTGTCGCCGTCCAACTTGATGACCTGCGCCAATGAAGTGCCGTTCCGCGAGGAGACCTCGGCGAGTTCGCGGTATTTGACACCCTGCGCGCGCAGCGTGATCACGCTGCCGGCCAGGTTGTCGATGGAGTGGTAAACCTTATACATGGGAACTTCCATTCTCGATGTCGGATATTGGTTTCGTGATCTGGTTCAACTTGCTCATCGGATTTCAGGCTCCGTGTTGACGGCTGCGGCAACGGCTTCGTGGTCGAGCACGCAAGCGGCGGAGCCGCCGGTGGGATCAGGTCGGGGCTTGATGACGGCAAATTCATCCGTTTGAGCGGCAAACGCTTCGAGCGCGGCCTCCTGGATCGTCCGCAAGATGGCGTCCCTGCGTTCTGCGTATTCCGGCGCGGTGTATTCGGTGTTGTTCCAGTCGATATAGGTCTGGGTCAGGCCTTGGAAGAATTTGCGCGCCTCGTCCTTTTGCTTGAAGGGGTACGCGGCGAGCAGGGCTTTCTCCACCACATCGAACATCTCGCGCTGGCGGTCGGCCGGCGTGGCGGCGTCGATGTCGCTGAAGGCGTTCTGCTGGAGGTACACCGCGTCAAGAAACTCGCTTTTCAGATAGACGGTAAAGTCGTCGATGCTGGTGCCTTCTTCGCCGACCACCTTCATCATCTGGGCCACGTCGTTGCCTTGACGCAGAATCGCGCGGACCTGTTCAACGCGTTTCCAGTCGATGATGCTGGGGTATTTGCTCCAGCTCTCCAGCGGATCGATGGCGGGGTAGCGGCGCGCGTCGGAGCGCGCCCGCGACAGGCCGTGGAAGGCGCCGACGACCTTGAGCGTGGCCTGGGTGACCGGCTCGTCGAAGTTGCCGCCTGCGGGCGAGACCGTGCCGCCGATCGTGACCGAGCCGATCGAGCCGTCCTTGAGTCGCACGAGCCCGGCGCGTTCGTAGAAGTTGGCGATCAGGGACTCGAGGTAGGCCGGGAAGGCCTCCTCGCCCGGGATCTCCTCCAGGCGGCCGGAGAGTTCACGCAGGGCCTGGGCCCAGCGCGAGGTCGAGTCGGCCAGCAGCAGAACGTGCAGCCCCATCTGCCGGTAATAACCGGCGATCGTCACTGCCGTGTAGACCGAGGCTTCACGCGCCGCGACCGGCATGGACGAGGTGTTGCAGATGATGACCGTGCGGTCCATCAGCGGCTTGCCGGTGCGCGGGTCTTCCAGCTCCGGGAATTCGCGCAGGGTCTCGACCACCTCACCCGCGCGTTCACCGCAGGCGGCGAGCACCACGATGTCCACGTCCGCATACCGCGAGGTGGACTGCTGAAGCACCGTCTTGCCCGCGCCGAAGGGGCCGGGAATGCAGTAGGTGCCGCCCAGCGCGACCGGGAAAAAGGTGTCGATCGGGCGCACGCGCGTGGTCATCGTTTCGGTCGGCTTGAGCCGCTCCGCGAAGCAGGTGATCGGCAGTTTGACCGGCCAGCGCTGCAGCATGCTGACGCTGTGGTCTTTGCCGTCGGCGTCGGTCAGGACGGCGATCTCCTGCTCGACCGTGTACTCTCCGGCGGCGGCGACCTGTTTTACGGTGTACGCGCCGCGGAAGGCGAAAGGCACCATGATGCGGTGTTTAAAGATGCCTTCCGGCACCGTGCCGAGCGTCTCGCCCGCGCTCACGCGGTCCCCGGGCTTGGCGGCCGGGGTGAAGGCCCAGCGCGTTTCGCGGTTCAAAGCCTTGAGATAGGTGCCGCGCTGCAGGAAAAAGCCGCACTGCTCGGCGAGCTGGGGCAGGGGGTTCTGCAGGCCGTCGTAGATCTGCGCGAGGAGGCCGGGGCCGAGTTCCGCCGTCAGCAGGTTGCCGGTGAAAACAACGGTGTCGCCGACTTGGAGATCGCGCGTGTCTTCGAACACCTGGAGGTCCGCCAAGCGGCCGCGGATGCGGACGATCTCGCTCATCAGCCGCTGGGTGGTGCCGCCCTGCTCAAGGCAGGCGTACCCGACCTCGTTCTGGGCGACCGCACCGTCAAACGCGACGGTGATCATGTTGCCGTTGACGCCGACAATTTTTCCTGTCGTTTCCATAAGCGTGTTTCCGTAAGTGGGCGGTGGTTCAATCGCCCGAGTTGAACGTAAGAGGGATTTCTGTGAGACGGTCAAAAGTGTTCTGCCCCTGCTCGGGTGTCAGGGCTGCCCAGCGGGCAAGGATCGCAAGTTTGACGGCATAGGCGAAAACGCCCTTCACGTCGAGCGGGTCCGGTCCTTGCAGCTCCTCAGCGATCATCCAGCGGATCTGGTCGAGCGCCTTTTCGCGCCGCAGCGGGTCAGGCTGGTTAAAAGCCTCCTCAACCTGGGTCTCAATGCGCGTATCGCAGCCGGACGCGGGACGCAGCCAGCGGGATGCGTCATCACCTGCCAAACGGGCGCGCTGGCGCGCGACGGCATTGCGCAGAATCGTGTCGCGGTCGCGCCAGGCGGCGACGAACGGATGGTCGCACGCGGCTCCGGTGAGCAAGGCCTCTGCCGCAGCCGCGTCGGCGGCGCTGAGCTGGTCACGGCAGGCCGAGAGAAACGCCTCGGGCGTCACGGCCGACGGGGCGTCGAGCCGCAGCATCGGCAGGCTGGAAAGGAGGTAGATGACACTCATGGCTTCATCAAGGCCGCCAGGCGCGGGCGGAGCTGTTTGGCGAGGGCCTCAGCGACGGCCGCTCCGGTGAAGGTGTGTTCCACGCGACCGTTGGCAAGACGCAGCCGGAACCCGGTGCCGGCGGTTTCGTCGGTGACCACCGTGACACCCTGCGCCGCTTCCGCCGCGAGCTTCGCGCGCAACACATCGGCCAGTTTGGCCGCCGCCTCCACCTCAATCCCGCCTTTGGCACCCAAATGTACGCGTACGGCTTCGACGGCGAGATCGGCAACGAGGTCAGGGTTCGCGTCAAAACCGGCGTTGACGTTTTCCAGCAACAGCCGCTGCAAGAGCCGGGTGACCGCCTTTTCGACCTTCGTGACGGTATCGCGCGCGGCCTGCCGCATGGTTTCTTCCGCGCGGCGCTCAAACGCTTCGGCCTCTTGGCGCGCCTCGGCTTTGACCTTGGCCGCTTCGGCCTGCGCCGCATCAAGGATTGAAGTGGCCTTTTTCCGCGCGTCGGCGAGCAGGGCCTCTGCCTCCGCCTGCGCCTTTTCCACGCCATCACGCTGGATTTTTTCGAGCAACTGCTGCAAGTCTTGTGTCATATCGTCACCTGAAGCTGGCTTCATTTCGGTCGAACGCGGGACATCATCCCATAGGGGTTGGATACCCGTCCAACAGTAATAAAGGGGGATGTGGCGGTCAAGAACGAATCGATGTTTATCAAGCGATTAATTGGGGAGCGGAAACAAACAAAACAGAAGGTGGGTACGAAAGAAGGGAGAACCATTCGCCACGACCTTTACGCGGAAACGTGAAGGTGCGGAGCGAGAATGGCGGGAATCGCTGCGGCGAAGGGCGTGCGGCGACCGATGCCCAGATGCTCCAGGGCGGAGCAGTCAAGATGGGCGTCTTTGGGACGGGGGGCACCTGCGGGCGGCGTGGGATCCGCCACGATGCACGCGGGGTCGGTTCCGACCAGCGGCGCGAAGAGACACGCCATCTCGTACTTGGTCAGTGCCTCATTGCCGCTCCAATGAAATATACCGCCGAAACTTGGGTTTTCCAGTCTGTAGGCGGTCAGGCCGACGAGTACGTCGGCAACATCTGCCGTGTGCGTGGGGTAACGCGTGGCCCAGTGCTCCATTTTGACCCGCTGACCGGGAGCGGCTTTCATCAACGCCTCGGCCAGCACGGTCACAGAGGATTCATCCAAGCGCTCCACGTCGCCGTAAAGCAACGGCACACGCAGGATGGCCGCAGCGCAGCCAGCCTGCAAGACCGCATGCTCACCGTCGAGCTTGCTTTGGCCGTACGCATTGAGCGGATGCGTGGCGTCGCCGGGACGGTAGGGCGGTTGCGTGCCGTCGAACACATAGTCGGAGGAGATGTAGATCACGAAAGCGCCGTGCGCTGCGGCCCATTGCGCGATGGCGGCGGTGCTGCCGACGTTCAGGCGCTGCGTGCCGACGGGATCACGTTCGCTCACGTCAGGACGGCGTTCGGCAGCGGTGTGGATGATGACGTCCGGCGCGAGGCGGTCGAGAAAGCCGGGAATGGCGTCGGTCTGAGACAGGTCCATCCGTTCCAGCCCAGGACCGCTGCGTCGGAAAGCAGTACCGGTCACGCGCCACTCGCGGCGATTGGCGCAGGCGCGCAACAAGGGGCGCCCCAGCAGGCCTGTCGCTCCCGTGATCAGAATATGCGGTGTGCGAGATGTGTTCATGGCAGACTCAGATGATTCGTGTGAGCAGATGATCGGCCAGAGCGGCGAGCGGCGCGGTGTCCCCCGGAAGGCCATCGAGTGCGGCGACAGCCTGCTTCGTGAGACTCTTCGCCCAATCGCGCGCCTCGTCGGCAGACATCACGGCGAGGCAGGAGAGTTCAGGAGGATCGTCGGTTGCGGTCTCCTGCGCATCGAGCAGGTCGTCGATGATTTGAAAGGCGAAACCCAGACCGTCGGCATAGTGCGCGAGCCGCTCGGCGGCGGAATCGTCTCCGCCAGCGGCGATCACGCCAAGACGGCAGGCGGCCTTGAACAGATCGGCGGTTTTGTGCTGGAAGACAAAGTCAATCACGGCGCGTGTGGGCGCGGATGCAAAGCGGATGTCCTCGACCTGTCCCCCGATCACCCCGGCAGCACCGGCGGCACGAGCAAGTTCGGCAACAAGCCGGGCGACGGTGCCAGGGCGCCGTTCCGGTGAAAGGGCCAAGATGCCGAAGGCGAGCGTTTGCAAGGCGTCACCCGTCAGTACGGCGACCGCTTCACCATATTTGGCGTGTACGGTGGGTTGACCGCGGCGCAGCAGGTCGTTGTCCATGCAGGGCAGGTCATCATGCACCAGCGTGTAGGTGTGGAGCAGTTCGACCGCCGTGGCCGCACAGTGCGCGTCCGCCGCCGATCCGCCGGCCGCTTCCGCGGCGGCCAGACAGAGGATCGGGCGCAGACGCTTACCGCCCGACAAGACCGCGTGGCGCATCGCCTCTGCGAGAATGGCGGGCCGTGTCTCGGCAGCAGGCAGGCTGGCGAACAGATGTTTTTCGACCTCACGCCTGCGGTCAGCGAGGTACGCTTCGAGTGAAAAAGGAAAGGTGGGGCTCTTATTCATTAACAGACCTTGCCGGGGTTGAGGATACCGTTCGGGTCGAAGGCGCGTTTGATGTTTCGGAGCAGATTGATGGAAACCTCGCCAAGCGACTCGGCCAAAAAGGCTTTTTTGGCGAATCCGATGCCATGCTCGCCCGACACCTGGCCGCCGAGTGTGCGCGCCTTGGCGTAGAGGAGTTCGAAGGCCTCGTTGAGCTTGCGTGCGTAGGTCTCCGGATCGAAGTCGTCGCGCAGCACGTAGACGTGCAGGTTGCCGTCGCCGGCGTGGCCGAAACCGGTCAGGCGCACACCGACCTGCCGTTCGACCTGTTTTGTGTATTTCACAAAATCGGCCACACGGTTGCGCGGCACGACCACGTCACACTCTTCCATCTCTGTGGTCGATGCTTTGATCGCCTCGAGGAAGGCGCCGCGCGCGCTCCAGATCGAGACCTGGCGCTCGTCGGTATCGGAAATCAGCACATCCCTGGCCCCGGCCTGCAGGCACACTTCGGCGACCTTTTCGTAGATGGCCTCAACCTCTTCACGGCTGTTCCCGTCGAAGGTCAGCAGCAGATAGGCATCGGACGAGTGGTCGGGGAACTTTTTGCCCAGATACTGTTCGGCGCAGAGGATCACCGGCTTCTCCATGTACTCGATCGCCGTCGGAATGTACTTGGAGCGGATGATGACGGGAACCGTTTCGATAGCGGTCGTGAGATCGGCGAAGGGTACCAGCAGGCTGATGGCCTTCTTGGGAAGGGGGAGCAGCTTGAGGACAGCCTTTGTGACAAAACCGAGCGTCCCTTCGGAGCCGACGATCAGTTCCTTGATGCCGTAGCCCGAGCTGTTTTTGACGATCTTGCCGCCGACCTCGATGACATCGCCGTTGGCGAGGACTACTTCCAGTCCTCGCACGTAATCGCGTGTCACACCGTATTTGACGGCGCGCATGCCACCGGCGTTGGTGCTGATGTTGCCGCCGATCGAGGCACTCTTTTCGCCGGGATCTGGCGGATAGAAGAGATCGTGCTCTTCAACGAACTTGGCGATGTCCATCAGCAACACACCGGGCTCAACGGTGAGCGTGAGGTTGTCCTCGTCCAATTCCAGGATGCGGTTCATGCGCGCGGTGCTCAGCATGATGCCGCCATAAAGCGCGACAGCGGCACCGACCAGACCGGTGCCCTGTCCGCGTGGCGTCACCGGCAGGCGGCGCTCGTTCGCGTAACGCAGCACAGCGGAGACCTGTTCGGTGGAAGCAGCTTCGACCAGAACATCGGGGAAGTGGTGCACCGCACCCATTTCATCGTGGCTGTAATCCTCGTGGATCGCCTCGCGCGGCGTGACCTTGCCGCTGGGCTCCACCACGGATCTGAGATAGGCGATGTCCGCTTCATTCAGACGGCTAAACGGCGACTCAGACATGGGCGTTGCCTCCCTTCGCAAGCTTGTTCAACAGTTCCGGAATGATCTCACAAACGTCACCAATCATGGCGGTGTGCGCGATTTTGAAAATCGAGGCGTCCGGATCGATGTTGATGGCAATGATCTTTTCGGCGCCGCTCATGCCGGCGACAAACTGGACCGAGCCAGACACGCCGCAGGTGATGATCAGTTTGGGTTTGACGGTGCGTCCGCTGAGTCCGATCTGGCGGCGCGGCTCCAGCCAACCGGCCTCGATGACCGGACGGGTCCCGCCCACCATGCCGCCCAGACGGTCGGCGAGCTGCTGCAGCAACTCGATATTATCGCGCCGCTGGATGCCTTGTCCGGCGACGACCAGCACGTCGGCGTCCTCAATGTTTTTGACCGGCTCTTTCCGGTGGGACGACAGCGTCTCGATGCTGGAGACCAGCATTTTTTCGTCCGGCGTGATGGCGGTCACCACACCCCCCGGCTCAGCACGGCGTTGAGGCGCTGAGAAGATTTTGTAACGGACAGTGGCGAACTGAGGACGGTGACGCGGCGTCCGGATGTGCGCCATGATGTTGCCGCCAAACGCAGGCCGGATTTGGTCGAGGTCGGTGTTGGGCTGCATGTCCAGAAAGGTGCAGTCGGCGGTCAAGCCCGTACGGAAGCGCGCGGCCACGCGCGGGGCCAGCGAGCGGCCGATCGCCGTGCCCCCGACCAACACGGTGGAGGGTTTGCAGCGGTTGATGAAATTTTCGAACACCGCCGTGTAAGGTTCGATGCGGAAGTGCTCCAGTTGCGGATGGTCATAGACGAAGATCGAGTCGATGCCATAATGCCGCAGCTCTTCGGCTAATGCGGTCATGTGATGGCCGGCAAGCAGCGCGAAGACCGGTTGGCCGATCTTACCGGCGAGATCGCAGGCTTTGCCAACCAGTTCCAATGAGACGGGATGGATCTTGCCTTCGGTCTGGTCGATATACACCGCGACGCCGCGCCATGCGTTCTTGTCAACGGACACCTGCGGGCTCTCAACGAGTTCGAAAGCACCGACGGGACCTTTTTTGATGCAGATCTTGCACATGCGGCACGCCGACGAGACGGTGACGCGGTTGTCGTTGATCTCGATGGCCCCGAAAGGACACAGTTCGACAACCCGCGAAAGATCCGGGATTTTTTCCTGATGAACGATGATTGCTGCCATGACGAGTTCCTAGGCCAAGAATTTTGCATCGCGCAGGTAGGTGTAAAGCCGGTCGGCCAATTCGCCGGAAGAGCCCTCCCATGTTTCGCGGGTGACATGATGTTCCGGCGGAAAGATGCGCACCACATTGGTCGGAGAGCCGTTCAGTCCGTAATGGTCTGGATTGGTGTCCGGCAGATCGGCCAATGTCATGCTGCGCACCGGGACATCACGCGTCTCCTTCTTGCGCTTGAAAGAGGGCAGGCGAGGCGTATGGATGCCCTTGTTGACGGAGAGCAGGCAGGGCAGCGGCAGACGAATGATCTCCTCTGTTGCGGGAAGATCGACCTGAACCGTCACCGAGCAAGCCTGACATTCAGGGATGGCACTGATATGGGTCGCGTGGGGAATGTTCAGAAATTCCGCGATTTCCGGGCCGACCTGTGCGGTGTCACCGTCGGTGGTCTGCTGTCCACAGATGATGATGCCGATGTCTCCGATGGCCTGAATGGCCTGAGAAAGCGTGTAGGCGGTTGCAAGGACGTCTGAACCCGCAAACGCGCGGTCGGAGATCAGGATCACTTCGTCGATGCCCATCATCAGGGCTTCGCGCAACGACTGTTCAGCTTGCGGCGGGCCCATGGTGAGCGCGTGAGTCGTGGCCTCCGGCCAATGCTCCTTGAGGCGCAACGCGGTTTCGATCGCGTAGAGATCGTACGGATTGATTTTTGATTCAACGCCGTCGCGTTTGAGCACGCCGGTTTTTTCATCGATGTCCACCTGCGTTGTGCCGGGGACCTGTTTGATACAGACTAGGATTCGCATCTCATGTGTTCTCCACAATGACGGATACACCATCCGGAATGACGGTCACGCGCGCATCCTGCGGTGCCGTGCGACCCGCGATATCAATGGCTTCGGGCAGACTGGTGGCCGCCTCCATGCCCATGCTTCGGATCACGGTCGCGTCACACACATCACTGACCAAGATCACGCGGTGTTTGGCCAAGATACGCGCGAGGATCTGGACTTCCCATTGATCAGGCGCGGTCTTGTCTTGAGGCACGCGTCCGATGGCATCCAGCAATTCCCTGGGATTTTTCATTTCAGACAGCGCTTGGTAAAAATTCTCCCCGCCTGCGCCGTCGCAGCAACCCGCCACCATGATCACGGTACCGCCGGGGTTGCAACAGGCCTCGGCGGCGGTCATGCCTTTGACGGCTTGGTAGATGTTCTGGTCGAGCGGATAGCCGCCGTTACCGGTAATCACAATGTCGCCTGGCATGCGGGGGATGGTGACCTCTTCTGCGAGATGGCGGCAGCCGGTGGCGTGCGCCTCTTCGGGGTGGCCGGCAAAGGCGGCGCGAATGCTCTTGTCGGTATTGATCGTGACGTTGAGGATGAACGCCAGATGCGCTTGCTGTGCGGCAAAAAGCATGTCGCGGTGGATCGGGTTGCCCGCCAGACTGCCGGCGCGGGCGTGCGGGTCGGCGATAAAGGCGGCGCAATGGTTGGCGAGCACGGTGGTGCGGCCGGCGATGCCGGGCAGCACGCTTTTGCGGCCACCGGAAAAGCCCGCGAAAAAGTGGGGCTCAATGAATCCTTCCGCCACCAGCAGGTCGGTGTCCAGCGCCGCGCGGTTCAGCCAGAGTTCGCCGCCGGAGGGCAGGCGCGCGAGCTGGCGCAGGCTTGCGGTGTCGGTGCAGTCGTGTATCAGGAACGTTTCGCGCCGCACGACTTCCTCGCCGAATTTTTCGCGCAACTCGCCGGGTGTCGTGGCCCGGTGGCAGCCGGTGGCCACCAGGATACGGATGTTGATCGCGGGGTTGCCGCGGCGCAGGCGATCGAGCAGCAGCGGCAGCGTGATGCGGCTGGGCACCGGGCGGGTGTGGTCGCTGGTGATGACCGTGGCGGTTGCCTTGCCGGCCGCGAGCGTTTCAAGCGGCGGCGAGCCGATGGGCCGGTCCAGCGCGCGCTCGACACACCGGCGCTGCTCATCGATGGAGGGTGGCCGGACGTCTGCGGCGGCGTGGCAGGGCGGTGTCAGCGCCGTTGCCCGCCACGCGGTCGGAAGATCCGCTTCCAGAGCGGACGTGTGGTAAGGAATGCGTATGTGGGTCATGGCGCGTTCCGGCTCCCATCACTGCTCGAAGTACGTGTAGCCCCGCAGACCGTTGTCGTAAGCGGCGAGGATTTCACGGCGTTCGGCCGGCGTGATGCGCTTGGCCTTGACGGCCTCCTCCGCCAATGCGCGGAACTGTTCCATCAGGCGTTCGGGCCGGTATTCGACGTAGCTGAGCACGTCGCCGACCGAATCGCCCTGCAGCTCCTGCATGTATTCAATTTCGCCGTCCTCATCGACCTGGACGCTCACGACATTGGTGTCACCGAAAAGATTGTGGAGGTCGCCCAGGGTTTCCTGGTACGCGCCGACCAGGAAGGCGGCGAGCATGTAGGACTCGCCCTTGCGCAGCGCGTGCACCGGTAGGACGGGTTTGACATCGTGCTGGTCGATGAACTTGTCGATGCGCCCGTCGCAGTCGCAGGTGATGTCCGACAGGCAGGCCATGCGCGTCGGCTTTTCGTTCAGGCGGTGGACCGGCATGATCGGGAAGAGCTGGTCGATGGCCCAGGCGTCGGGGAGCGACTGGAAGACACTGAAGTTGCAGTAGTAGACATCGGCCAGCAGGGCGTCGAGCCCGAGCAGATCTCTGGGGATGACCTTGAGGCCTGGCAGCAGCTCGCGGATGCGCGTCAGGATGTGCCAGAACAGGCAGTCGGCGGCCGCGTGCTGGCGCAGCGTGATGTCGCCGTGCTTGAAGGCCTTCTGGATCTCCTCACGGTAGTAGAGCGCGTCGTTGAACGACTCCTGAAGGTTTTTGAGGCTCAGAGTGTGCGCCACCTCCAGCATGTTCTCGAGTGCCTCGGGGCGCGGCTCGGGAATGTTTTCCGGGCACTCTTTCTCCTCGTAGATCGCGGCGTCGAGCACATTGATGACCAGCACCGAGTAGTAGCCGATCAGCGCGCGCCCGGACTCGCTGATGACGGTCGGGTGGGGTATTCCGGCCTCGTTGCAGGCGGTCATGATGCCTTCGATCACGTCGGCGCAGTACTCCGAGATATCGTAGTTCGCGCTGCTGGCGAAATTGGTGTGTGAACCGTCGTAGTCAATGGCCATGCCGCCGCCGATGTCGAAGATGCCCATGCGCGCGCCCTCCTTGACCAGGCCGACGTAAAAGCGCGAGGCTTCCTTGACGGCGTCGCGGATCTCGCGGATGTTCGGCACCTGGGAGCCGAGGTGGTAGTGCAGCAGCTCGAGGCAGTCCAGCATCCGCGCGTCGCGCAGGGTGTCCACCACGTCGATCACCTGTGACGGTGTGAGTCCGAACACGCTGCGTTCGCCGCCGGACTCGGACCACTTACCGCCGACGCGGCTGGAGAGCTTCACGCGGATGCCCATGCGCGGCCGTATGCTGAGCGCGGCCGAGCGTTCCAGGATCAGGTTCAGCTCGTCGGCGGTCTCAAGCACCAGAATGGTCTGGAGGCCCATCTTGAGCGACGAGAGCGCGAGATCGATAAACTCCGCGTCCTTGTATCCATTGCAGATCAGGAAGGCCTGCGGGTCGCGCATATAGGCCAGCGCGGCGATCAGCTCGGCCTTGGATCCGGCCTCGAGCCCGTGGTGGTAGGGGGCGCCGAACGTCACCACGTCATGGACGGCCTGCTGCTGCTGGTTGACTTTGATCGGGAAGACGCCGCGATAGATGTTCTGGTAGTCGTAGTCCGAGATCGCCTTTTGAAACGACTCGTTGATGAGGCGGATACGGTTGCCCAGCAAGTCGCTGAAACGCAACAGCAGCGGCAGGCTCATGCCACGGTCGTGCAGGCCGCGGACGATGTCGTAAAGATTGATGCGGACCGTACCGGTGGCGTTCTTCAGGTTAACGGCCACGAAACCGTCATCCGTAACCGTGAAATGACCCTGACCCCACGCGCCGACCCCGTACAGTTCGGCGCTTTTTACACTGTTCCAGCCGTCCAACGCATCCAGCAGGTTTTGTGACATTTCAGGTCTGTTACCTCGCAAATTCGTGTTGTTGACGATCCCATCCCTGCACGTCCTGTTCTGTGCCCAGGATGTGAAAAGATTTCAGGGCAACCTTGCCAAACCCGCGACTAAAGCGCAACAGGAAAAAGAGGAAAAAGAGAACAGGAAAAAGATTCGGACAGGGCGTTTTTATTTGAACTGGGCTCGCGCGTTGTTTATCAGGGAAACACTTC
>DAOTKE010000044.1:0-23253 GCA_035449085.1 Kiritimatiellia bacterium
ATCGATCTTGATGGAGTCTGGGCAGACTTGCCCCAATTCATTGGTTTCCTGCTGGAAACGGAGACTGAGGGCACCGTAACGCCGGCCACCTGCGGGACAGACGACAGGCGCATGGGTCCAGAGCGGGCCGCCAAGTACGCCGCGCACGCCGCTTGCGTGTCGTCCGCCTGCCCCCTTCGTTGAGGCCGAACCCCAAGCCCGCTGGTCGCGAATGTCGTCCGCTGTCGCGACATTCACGGCATCGGGATTATAATCAGGGTCGTAGTCGAAATGCCACCAGGCGGCAGCGTCGTCGTACACGCCCGCATGCGACGTGCATGGCGCGACTGTGCTGAGCATCGTTACACACAGAATGGCCAAACCTGCGAAACGCGGTGGGGTTTGTTTCATGGTTCACTCCTTGTCTGATAACTAAATGATGAAATCTTACATATAATCCTATCTCAAATTCGTTTCCGACTTAAAGCGGAAAATGGTGCGAATTTCCTTCAACGCAAAACGTGCTGCGGCCCGCATCCCCGCCAGCCTCATCGCGTAGATCGAGAGGCGCCTGAAGGTGCCCGTGAACCGGGAGAAGCGCGGTTATGGGGCCGCGCGTCAGAACCGATTACAAATCCGGACTGCGGCATAATTGGCAGTTTGTCATTGTACCGGCCCTGCGGGGGCGAGTTTGTCGTCAACGGTATCATCAGCGGCTCAGGCTCTCTCAACCAGCCGGTGAACACCTGGATGCTGGGGCCGGCGCTGCAAGCGCAGATGACCCGGCTGGATGCGGTGTTGGCGCGGCGCGACGCGCTGGTGAGGGCAATGGCGGCCAAGGCCGAAAGCGATGCCTCTCGGACCGGCCAGATCGCCGGCGGCATTGTCGCCAGACTGCCCACCCGGCACGGCAGTGATGAGCGAGCGATGGCCCGCCCCAAATCACGCCGTGAAGCACCGTCATGAAACGTCAAGCTCCGTTAACGCAGGGTGATGACCGATTCGGTGCCGCGCAACACGCGCAGGACACCGGTGCCGGCAAAGCGTTGGGTGTCAATCACCTGCGCACCGCTCGCGGCATTCGCGCTGTAGGTGCCGCGCCGCATTAAGGTAGAGCCGATCCGCAGCGTGCGCACGGTTTCCTCACCGGCGGCATCCAACTGCAGCCTGGCGCCGCTGGCCGCCAGGATCAGATCGGCGTCGTCCGGAATGCTGTCGTTGTTGCCCAGCCGCAAGACACCGCCGGAGATTGTCACGCGTGTGCTGTTGCCCAAGCTGGAGGTCGCGTTGACCTGCAGCGTGCCGGCCTGAACGGTGACGGTGCCGGTGAAGGTGCTGTTGGTGCCCAGCAGGTGGAGTGTTCCCGCACCGGCCTTGACGAGACTGACTGCCCCTTGGAGACTGGCGTCGCAATAGTAGGTGCTGCTGCTTTGATTGACTGTCAGCGTGGCGGGCGCGGCACTGGTCACGGTACGAACCCCCGACGTTGTCAGGCCGCGCTTGATCTGCGCGACCGTCTGATCGTTGCCGTTCAGATCCAACGTGCCGTTCAGATTGTTGGTTATGCCCAGAGTGACGATGCCGGATGCGGGTAACGCGCCGGGCACATCGAGCCGCACGGTCGTTCCGCCGATCTCCAGCGTATTCCAGGTGTTGCCGCTGACGGCGATGGCGACGGTGCCGGCGCCGTGGGCACAGAGTTTCCGCGTGCCCAGAAGCTGCGGCCGGTCAACAAGCGCCACGCAGGCTCCCGTCTCGGGTGAGAGGTATAGATCGTAGCTCGGGGATGGCGGCGCGGCGAACAGCAGCGTGCCACCGTCTTTAGCGAGGATGCGCGCGGGTGAGCTTTGCGTGATCGGCCCACTCCAAAGGTTGCTGCCGCTGACACCACAGAGAACGCTGTCCGGGCCTTCAAGAATCACAGGCTCTGCCACTGCCGCGTTCCCGCCCACTTCAAGCCGGCCGCCGGCCTGAACGCGGGTTGGCGTGCTGGCACTGCCCAGTCCGTACGCATGCGCGACGCGCAGCACGCTGTTGGAGCGCACGATGATCGAACCTTCGTAATTACGGTTGTCACCGGCCAGCACCAAGGTGCCGTCGCCTTCCTTTTCCAGAGGGAATCCGGCCCCACCGTCGGAGAGTGTGCCGGTGACGAGGACGGTGGTCTGCGCTGTGCCGGCGTTGGTCACGCACCAGAGTTGGGGTGCGGCCATCACGAGCGGTGCCCCGACCGTGTAGGTGTAGGGAATATCGCCGGGCAGGGCGGCGCAGAGGCCGTCCGCGCCAAGCGTCAGCGTGCCGCCGCCGGGTGCGAACGTGAAATCGGCGGCGCGGTTGAGCAGGATGCCGCGGAAATGGACATCCGTGTTCACCACCGCCAGATGGCCGCCCACACCGAAGGTCAGCGTCCGCGACCCGTCGTAGAGGGCGGGCAGATCGTCATAGTCCCAGTTGAACGGCGCGTTGATGTCCGGCGTGGATGCGCCGCCGTCCCAGGCTGAGCTGTGGCCGGATGGAACCAGCACCATGCCTTCGCCTGCGAAGTGGTCGTCGTCTTTGTTGTCGGCTGGGCTGCTCGAAGAGCCCCAGGTGCCCTGCCACTTGCGTCCGCCGTCGATAACCAGTTCACCGACCGTTTCGACATAACCTGCCGGAAGCTGAAGTCTGCCGGGCGAGCTGATGCTGAGGCGGGCGGTGTCGGCGATGACGGGCGTCGCGTAAAAACGGAGCACCCCACCGAGGACTGAGAAGTCGCCGGTCGTGTTGTGGTTGGTCGATGTCAGATAAAGTGTGCCGCTGCCGGTTTTCGTCACGTTGACAGCGCCGTTGAAAGCGCCATCATAATAGATCGTCGGTGAGCCATTGTAGTTGATGGTCATCGTGGCGGGCACAGGACTGGTCACGATACGCGTGCCGGACGCGGTCGGGCCGCGTTTGAGCTGCGCGACCGTCTGGTCGCACCCGTTCAGATCCAGCGTGGCGTTGAGTTCTCCACTCCGACCCATCAAGATGATGGAGTTTGGAGGGAAGGCATGGCTGACGTCGGTTCGCACGGTTGTGCCGGCGATTTCCAGGGTGTCCCAGCGGTTGCTGGCAGCGCCGAAGACGACGGTACCGCCACCTTGCGCGATGATTTTGGCTGAAGTGTTGGCGACGAGAGGAGCGCCGGCGACCGCAAGCGTTGCGTCGGGGTCAGGCTCCAGTGTGAGCCCGGATGAGGCTGTTACGCCGCCTGTGAGTGTGAGGCGGCTGCCGTTCAGCACGCGCAACGGGGAGGTCTCTGAGGAAGTGAGTGGACCACTCAAAAGATTCGTGCCGGCGACAACTCGCAACGTGCCATCCGGCGAGTTGCCATTGAGCGTCAGCGGTTCGGATAAGGAAAGTCCGCCGCCGAGTTCGAGCCATGCGGCCCCCTCCACCCATGTGCCGCCGACCGCGCTGCCGAGGGCGTGATTATGCTGTATTTTCACGAGGCCGTCGGTGATCCGCGTGACACCGTCGTAGGTGTTGGCACCGGCAAGAACCAGACACCCGTCGCCGGTCTTGGTGAAACCGAAAGTCGCGTCGCCATCTTGAACCGGCCCGGTGACGATCAGGGTGGTGAGTCCTGCGCCGTTGTTGTTGGTCACACCCCAGGTCTGGTCGGCTGCGAGTGTGATGTCGGATTCAATGGTGTAGGCAATCGCTGTGTGACTGTTGGGGTTGAAGGCGCGGATGCCGCCTGCGCCGATAATCAGCGAGCCGTTGCTGCTGTCCTGCAACGTGAAGGGGTCTTTGCTGTGCAAGCTAATGCCGCTGGCGCGCGCCTCGGTGTTGACCTGGGCAACGGTGCCGCTGGAAGCGAAGTTCAGCGGCATGGTGCCGTCGAACGGTGGCGTCTGGTCGAGATCCCAGTTAAGATGCCATGAGAAATAATTGACCAGTCCGCCGCTATCCCAGACGGTGCCCCAGGCTTGAAAGTCACCGGGCGTCGCGAGCGTGGCGACCGACGACCAAGCGGACGGTCCGGCGGCGTTCACGGCGCGCACGCGGTAGGCGTAGGCCGTGTCAGGCTGAGTGGTGTCATCAATGAAGTTCGTTGTGCCTGCCGGCAGCGTCTGAAACAACAGGAAAGCTCCACCGTTCACGCTGCGTTCCAGCGCATAGCTGGTTTCGTTGGTGGCGAGATCGGCCCAGTCAAGTCGGATGCTGAAAAGACGGCCCGGTGTGGCGGTCAGGAACCCGGGCCGCAGCGGGGCCGGATTCACGCAGGCGAACTCGATCGCGGGCGGGGCGAACGTCGCATGTTCGCGCGATGCCCAGTCGGTGCTGGCGCCGTAATACTGATACAATCCGAGTGTGACGCGGTTGTCGGCACCACGGTTGTTGAAAAGTGTGGCGACATCCAGAGGCATCCGGACGATCTCGCCGGCGGCGGGCAGCCGTTCTTCGTACATATTGCCGAGGTAACGCACGGTTCCGGTGAATCCGTAGGAGTTGACGGCGTTCTGCGGGGCGTTGTTCCATGTGATGGCGGATTCGCTCCACGTGTCGGATGTATCGGCGAGCAGATCAGCGTTGATGTCAAAGTATCCATACTGCTCAAACAGCCGGGCGTCGGCAAAGGTCATGGCCAACTGCGCACTGACCGGAGTCGGGAGTCCCGTTAGATCGAATCGCAGATAGCTCTTACAGGCGCTGTCCAAGACGGACCACGAAATGCCATCGTCATAGTAGTAGCCAGCTACCGAGATCACGGCATTGTTGCCGAGCGGGGTTGAAGGCATGTCGCGTTGCAAGGTCGCGTCGGCACCGCCCGTGTCAGCGGTCGTGACGGCGACCATGAGATAGGGCGGTGGGGTGGTCACGGTGACCGGTGCGCTGAAAGCACTGCTGCCCGAGCCGTTATAGGCGCGCACGCGATAGGCCACAGCAGTATCCGCGCTGAACCCGGTGTCGATATAGGTTTGGTTCGCACCGGTGGCCGTCGCGATATCGGCGAGCAGAGTAAAGCCCCCGCCTTCCGTCATGCGTTCGATCACATAACCGGACGCACCGGGTACGCTCGTCCAGGTCAGCGTGACGGCAGTCGGCGTGGAAGCGCTTGCGACCAGGTTGGAGGGGGGCGAAGGCAGTGGCAGATCCGCGAAAGCGATAGACGAGGCAGAGGCGAGGTGAAAATCGTTGTTGTTGGAGGAGAGGTGGAACATACCCCACAACGCAGTGGCGGGCATGCTGCTGAGCGTGGCGGTGCCGAGCACGGTCCAGGCGGCCCCATCTTTCGACGCTTCGGCGGTGAAGAGCGAGCCAGCACGGGTGAGCCGCAGCCAGCATCCCAGATAGAGGCCGTTTGCACTGGATGGGATGGCCGTCGCGCTGCCGCCGGTCGTGGCGCGGTAGGCCAGCTTGGTGCCGAAGGCACTGGTGGCGCCGGCGACCGCCGCCGCGCTAACGGCGTTGTTGGCGGTTGATGCGCGGATCATGACGCCAATCCGCGCGTTGGCGTCGTTCGGGATGCCGGCCGGGAAATAGGCCGTGATGCTGCCGTCACCGTTGCGGCTCTGATAGATGAAGCGTCCGCCGTCGCTGGTGCCGGATGTGACCCCCGAGCCGCCGATCACGGTGCTGCTGAGGGTGCCGTCGATCAACACGGCGGGAGAGGAGTCGGTGACGCTTCCAACGGTCGCCTGGCTCCACGGCGCCCCGAGCGTGGCGGTCGGGTCTTCGATCAGGACCGAGGCTTTTTGGCTGGCGGTCAAGCCGGTCCCGGCGGAGTTGCCGCTCAGCGTGAGGGTGAACTGGCGCGCAGGCTGCGGTGTTGAGGTGTTGACCACAGGCACGGTGATCGCCCTGGCGCCGGTCGTGCCGTCCGCCCAGGTGAGCGTGCCGCTTGTCGACAAATAATGCGTGCCGGCCTGTGCCGAGGTGTTGGCGGTGGCGTAGTTCACCGAGCAAGCGCCGTTGATTCCGCCGAAGCGTTCGACGTTGATCACGGCGTTGATGGCGCTCTTGTTGACCTTCAGCCGGGTGACGGGTAAGGTGAAGTGCCCGGCGATCGCATCGAACGAGGCTTCGGACGAAGCGGCCGAGTTGCCGGCGGCGTTCGTGGCGATCACGCGATAAGCATACGTGCTGCCGTGCGTGAAAGGGCCGAGGTCGGTGTATCCCGTGGTGTTGGCGGCGACCGTCGCGAGCAGCGTGAAGGTGCTTGCGGCATCGACGCGGCGCTCAATGCGAAAACCGGTTTCGTTCGCGGACGTGTCGGTCCACGTGAGCGTCGCTTGTGTGGCACTACTCTGCGCGACGGTCAGTGCCGTGGGGTTGGAGGGAATGGCGCTGGAGGCGGATCGCGCGGTCAATGTCAGCGCAGAGCCGACGCTGAGGTTATAGTAGGAACCGCCAGGCACGGCTTCGAGTTTCAGTGTACGGACAAGGTAGGTGTAGGTCTGGCCGGAGATCACGTTGGAGTCAGTGAACGTGGTGACGGCCACGGGGTCTTCGGTCAATCGGGAGAAGGGCCCGGTGGGCGTAGACGCCCGGTAGACGTGATAGCCCTGGACGTCGGATTCAGACGAGGCATTCCATGTGAGGATGACCTGTGAGTTGGCACTGGTGGCACGCAGGTGTCGCGGCGGCTCCACAACATGCAGGCGCAGGGCGGGATCGCCCATCAGGCCGCAATGCGCACCGGCATAGGTGCCAGGCTGATAACGGGCACTCCAGAAGCTGGAGTTATGCGAGACAAGGGTCGCGAAGCCGAAGGTTTCACCCATGCCAAGGTGATGCATAAAACGGTTGGGGCGCCCACCCCAGAAGCAGGTCAGACCGAGCGAGTCGCCGGTGGCGTTACCCGCCAACGGTGCGCGCAGCAAGTCGTTGTTGGCGTCCCAGTCGCCGAAGTAACTGCCAAAAAGGCTGGTGAACACCGCGCGGCTGGGACGCAGGCCGAAGTCCGTGGATGTGCCGACCGTACTCGAGCTCTCATAGCTTCCGCCGCCGTTGCCGTAGGCAACGAGGTAGTCCTTGCCGCCCGCATAGGAGGCCGAAAACCACTGGCCGCTCGGAGCCTCGTCGACTGTCGGCCCGACGGTCGTGAAAGCCCAGCTCCAGCCGTTGATGGCGAAGGCCTCGCCGCTGAAATAGCCGAATCCGTCGCGGATCAGGCTGCGTCGCGGAATGGCAGCATACGCGCCCTGTTTGTGACGGTAGTCGTGCGCCTTGCGCAGGTAACGTCGTAGCAAGATCAACTCGGTGGCGGCAGCGGAGGGGGCACGGGTCATGCTGTGCAGATCAACGCGTCCAATCATGAGCTCCGTGGCGCTGGGGAGATCGTTTTGGTCAAACTTTCCGTCGCCGGGAATGTTGTTATTGGCCGATCGCGAGGCACTGGTGTTGTTGACGGTGGTGTCGGTCCAGATGCCGTCCATGTCGGCATAATAACCGTCGGCGGGCCAGGCTCCGACGTGGTCGCTATGCCCGTCTGGCGCGATGTTGCCGGAATAGGGGACCGGCACGTGACCCAGCAGGTAGACCATCTTGACCTGTGCGGGATCGGCGGCATAGGCCGCTTGGATCAGCGCCTTGACGGCGGCGGGCGTGCCGGTGCGCGGGGCAACGATAGGCTGCAGCGTCCAACCGTCGGCGGCGAGGTCGGCCGAGAGCTGTGCGATCTCCGGCGCCAGCGGGGCAACGAAAGTGTTGTCGATCACCAGCAACAGGATGCCACGCTGATGGACTTCCGGCACCTTCACGCCGGCGCTGAGATAGCCGACGGCCGGAGAGGGCGAGAGGCCCGAGAAGGAACGTTGCAACCAGTACTCATATTCGACGCCCGGCACGGCGCTGCTGTCGGCAAAGGAGGTGGCGTCGGTGGCCAGGGTTGCGAGAAGTTCCCACGGCAGTCCGACGGCGTTTTTGACGCGGCGATGGATCGTCTGGGAGGAGATCTTCGCGGCCTGACGCAACGACCAGGAGAGAGTGATGCAAGGCGCGGTTTCGGAAACCGTCGCATGTAGGTCGATCGCGAAATCACGCGGGGTTTGCGAGGCGGCCGTAAGGGCGACGGTCGCACAGGCCCATATGGTGCCGCGCAGCATTCTTGTCAGGCGTGAGGTCGCGAGAGCACATATCAGCATAGGAGACTCCTGTCGGGTGCGTATTGTCAGGTCTTCACATGGTCAGTGTGGGGTTGTCGGCGGCTACATCGGGTGGGTGATTCGGTGTCCACAGTCTGTGTCGCATGCACAGCACGGGATCACATGGCTTTCAACAGATCGAGTTCAGCATGTCGCAGTGTCTGGTACATCTCGTCGCCCGTCGTGGCGGCGCGCAGGTCGGAAAGCAGCATGGTGCCATGCGCCATCATGCAGAGCCGGGCCAGAACGTGCAGGTGCAAGGCATCGTCGGTGCAGCAGATCAAGAAGAAAAGATCGGTCGGGGCACCGTCCTGGGCCCCGTAGAAGATCTGCTGCATGGCCTTGCCGAGCACCACAAACGAGTCGGCGGCGTAGTAGGGATCGTGGTAACGCGCGTGCAGAAAGGCGGCACCGCCGCCGATCGCGGTGGAGCCGGCACTCTCGCGCTCCTCAATCTCGCGATGCAGGGCGGCGTCATCGTAGAGCAGACCGGTGGTGACAGCGAGGTCAACCATGTCGCGGATGACACCCGGTTTGGTTTTCGCCGACAGGGCCGGATGGATCCATTCGGGCCGGCAAAGGCGTTCGATGAGGATGTCGGACGAATCCTTGCCGGCACGGCTCACAGTCTCCTGGCGATGCTGCTCCGAGAGCATGCGACTGGGAAGACCCAGAATCCGGCGCTGCGCCCAGTCGTCGAGAACGCGGTGCTCAAAAACCACGTCGTCGCCCTGGCGGAGGAAGGGAATCTCGTCGCGCTGTACCAGATGAAACAGCTCGCGCTCCGGGATGCGGATATGGCGCGCGGCCTGTTGTAAAGAAAGAATTCTATGTGGCATGAAACGTCATTTTAACGGATTCAATTCTGTGCGTCAAAGCGCAAGTCTTGCGGTTGGCGTTTCTGTCGAAAAGCGTAAGAGCGAGTCTGGGGCGCGGGTCACAGCACGCGCTCAATTCGCATGACCCCTGTCGCTGGCCCATCACTCTCCACAGATGGCACAGATGACACAGATTCCCACAGAGTCTATGGCAGAACGGTGGATTTTGATATACTGCTCGCAATGAAGTGGTTTTGGGCGATGTTATTGGCGGTGACGGTTGTCGTGCTGCCCTTCCTTTTCCGGCGCATGCCGGGGGGTGGGGAGTGGCGCCCGGGCGATGCCGAGTTGATCATCGTCACGCCGCACAATGAGGCGATCCGTCACGAGTTTGGAGAGGGATTCTCGCGTTGGCACCGGGCGCATTACGGTTCTCCTGTCCGTGTCGACTGGCGGGTGATTGGCGGTACGACGGAGATTATGCGTTACCTGGCCTCGGAGTATGCGGCTTCGGCCCGCCGTTTTTTCAAGGCGCAGGGTGTGGCTTGGCCGGCGGACGGTGCTCAGGTGGTGTTGTCTGCCAGTCGGCCGGATGACGAGGATCGGTGGGCGCTGTGGCAGGCCTTTCGCGCGAGCGATGCGCCGGACGAGGTGACCTGCCGCATGGATCTCTTTTTCGGCGGTGGGGTCTTTGATCACGCGAAGGCGGAGCGGCAGGGTCTGACCGTGGCGGCATGGGGCACGGCGGGGCCGCCGGTGGGGCTTTTCAAGGATGCCGCCGGGAACGTGTTGATCCCTACGGCCATGAACGGCGAGGTATGGTGCGGGAGTGCCTACTACGGCTGTGTGCTGAGCGCCTTCGGCATTTGCTACAACAGGGATCGCCTCGCCGACCTGGGTATCGAACGTCCGCCTGAAGCATGGGAGGATCTCGCGGATGCGCGGTATGCCGGCCATTTGGGACTGGCAGACCCCACCAAGAGCGGCAGTGTGGCCAAAGCGTACGAGATGATGATACACGCCCGTTGTGCGCAGTACGTGGCGGAAGCCGGGTTCACCCGCGAGCAGGTTCAGCGTTACGAAGCGCTTTTCGCGCAGGCGACGGCCTTGACTCACGGTGTGCCGGCTGGCGTGCCGCCCGCCTATCAGGAGGCGGTGGAGCAGGGGTGGCTGGCGGGCGTCAATCTGGTGCGGCGTATCGGCGCCAACGCGCGCTACGTCACGGATGCGGCCGGCAAGGTTCCGAATGACGTGGGGATGGGGGCGGCGGCAGCCGGCATCGTGATTGACTTCTACGGACGGCTTCAGTCGGAACTCTCCACGCCGCCTGGACGCGCGCCGGTCATGACTTATGTGACGCCGGTCGGCGGCTCGAGCGTGACGGCCGATCCGGTCAGCCTGCTGCGGGGGGCACCGCATCGTGCGCTGGCGGTGCGTTTTATCGAGTATTTGCTGGGAGAAGAGGGTCAGAAACTTTGGAATTACCGTGTCGGCGAACCCGGCGGGCCAGTTCGGTACGCGCTGCGCCGTCTGCCGATCCGCCGCGATTTCTATCCATCGGCCGATCCCCTGTTGCAGGCGGCACAGGAGGGGCATCGGCCACATCTCTCAGACCCTCTGTGGCAACCGGAGGTCGACGCCTATCGACTGGGCGAGGCTTTTCACTATGAGGCGCGCTGGACCGGTCGTCACTTCGGTATTCAGCGTGATCTGATTCGCGCCATGTGTCTGGATGCCGGCGATGAACTCCGCCGCGCCTGGCAGACGATCTTGAAAAACGGAGGGCCGGCGGGCAATCCCGAGGCCATGTGCCTGTTGGAGGCGATGCCCGACACGCCGGTTCCGCTGGACTGGAACAGTGCATTGGCTTATTATGCGCGGCAGTCACGCCTGGATGTGTTGAGTGAGTGGACCGCGTTTTTCCGCAGGCAATACAGAATGGCTGAGGCGGCCGCACAGAGGAATGGGGATGAAAGGAGAGAACGGTAGCATGATGAGAAGACTTGTGTCGGCCCTGATGGTCGCCGGGATCGTGTGCGCACAGCCCGCCGCGCAACCCCAGCAACAGGAACGTGTCGAGGTGTCGGCCCGGGACAGTTTCGATGGCCGGGCGTTCGTCTATACGCGGCTGTTACGGGAGCGCAACCATCGGCATGAGCGATATGACGTCATTTATCCGTCGCCGGAAGTGACCGACTTCGAGCCGAACAACACGGTGCCTGCCGAACTTTACCTGCCGCTGGGCATGAGCTGTGACCGCACTTTTCCAGCGGTGGTCTGTCTGCACATCTTTCACGGCAGTTTTGATTTGGAGCGCATGCTCTGTGCGCGGCTGGCGCAGAACGGGGTGCCCGCGATGTTTTTTAAACAGCCCTATTACGCCGAACGCGGCGGATCAGAGGGCAAGGCGATTTTGGTCTCGAACGCAGAGATCTTTGTGCGCGGCCTGGAGCAGGGCTTGCAGGACGCCCGCCGTGCGGTGGACATCATGCAGAGTTTGCCAGAAGTGAATCCGGCGCGTGTCGGGGTCACGGGTGTCAGTATGGGGGCCATTCAATCGGCCAGTGTCTGCGGCATCGAGCCGCGTATCTACAAGGCATTTCTCATGTTGGGGGGGGGCGACGTGCGTCAGATTGTCATGACGGCGCATGAGACGCGCAAGTTGCGCGCGTTTATCGAGCAGTTGCCGCCGGATGCGCGTCAGCGCGTGTTCGACTGCCTGGATCGGCTTGATCCCATCCGTGCGCGGGACGGGCTCAGGCGCTTGGCGCAGGACGACCGCCTGCGTATGACCTGCGCCGAACTGGATCAGGTGGTGCCGCCAGCGTGCAGCCGTCGGCTGGCGGAGGCCGCCGGGTGCGCGGATCGTGTCACCTGGCTGAAAGGCATGGATCACTATTCGGCGATGGCCAGCTTTCCGCAAATCATGGAGGAAGTCGTCACATTCTTTGGACAAGACGTGCCCGTAACATGGCAACCGCCCCAGACGAATGGCGAGAAAAGCGCTTCCGAACTGGTGGGAGGGTTTCTATCCGGTCTATCCGCGTTGCTGTGCGGCGAACCGGTCGAGGACCGTGCGCACATGGTGGGCGGGGCGGCGGAGGTGACGGTTGACGGCAAACGCTATGCCGCCGCGTTCGATTTCCTGCGCGGTACGCGTGGGCGCTTCAAACTGACAGGCACCTTTCCCGAAATCGGCAAAGCCGGTTTGGGGCAGGGGGAGTTTCCGTGGCTGATTGGGGCGGGTAAGCGGGTCTTTTGTGGTACCGAGGCCAGCCGCACTGGCCTGACTGCCGCGTCGTTGATCCAGCCGCAACGGCTGATGAAAATGAAAGTGGCGGCGGGCGCGCTTGCGGCCGCCGCCTTCGCGCCCGAAGCGCTCAAGCAGTACTATACGCTGGGCGAGCTGAAGCGCTCGAACGGGGAGCGCCTGGTCGAGGTCAACGTGAATCACAAGAAGGCGCGCGGTCGGCTTGAGCTGACCTTCAGCCCTGACGGTACGCCGTTGAACGCCTCCTGGGCGTTTGGCGACGTGGCGGGTACGGCGCGTTTAAGCCATTGGCGCCTGAACGCCGTCACGGATGACGCCCTGTTTGACCCGCCGCCTGACCTGCCGCGCCAGGCGGTGTTGCAGGAGGATGTGCTGCGGATGTTCGCGGCGGTGTTTGAATTCGCGGTGGAGGCTACGGAATGAAGCGGCAGACGGTTTTTTGGACGGTGATCGTTGCGGCGGCGGCCCTGACCGGCTGCGCGGCGGTGCACGCGCAGGATGTGATGCAGGTCGTTGCGCGCGATCCGGACGGTCAGGGCCTGCTGGGTCAGGTGAACGGCAAGCGGGTGCTGATCGTGAGCGGTACGCCCGAGCAGATGGGCCGTGCGCACGGTCGCCTCCTCGCCGAGCTGGTGCCGAATGTGATGCCGCGCACGATGGCGCTGGTCGGTGCGGGACTCGCCGTTCAGAAGGGCGATTGGTTCTATGACCGGATCGATGAGATTCACCGTCGTGCTGCGCCGCATACGCCCGAGCGATTTCTGCGCGAATGCCGCGCGATGGCGACCGCGGCCGGCATCGCGGAGCGGGCGGCGATCAGCGGCAATTTCTTTCCGGAACTCTTCCACTGCAGTGGGGTGGCGGTGCGCAACTCGGCGAGTGCCGATGGCCGTGTGGTGCATGCGCGTGTGCTGGATTACATGCGTGACATCAACCTGCAGAAATACACCGTGTTGCAGGTGTTCGTCCCCGAGGGGGGCATTCCGTGGATGTCGGTGGGATATGCCGGGTTTCTAGGGACGGTCACGGCGATGAACGCCAAAGGGCTGGCGATCGGTGAGATGGGCGGCAAGGGCGAGGGGGATTGGGACGGGATGCCGATGACCTTCCTGATGCGTGAGATCGCGGAGCGCGCCGAGACGGTTGAGCAGGCACTCACGATCATGCGTACCGTGCCACGCACCTGCGAGTACTATTACGTGATCAGCGATGCTTCGCGCAATATGGTCGGTGTCTATGCCACGCCTGGTGCGCTACAGGTGCTGGAGCCCGGTCAGCAGGATGAGCACTTGCCGACTGTGCCCAAAGACACCGTGATGTTCTCGGCCGGCGGCCGCGCCAAGGCCCTCTCCGAAAGGCTCCACGCGCACTTCGGCAAGATCACGCCGGAAGTGATGATCGAGATCATCAAGCGGCCGGTGGCCATGCGCTCGAACCTGCACAATGCCATCTTTATGCCGGAAACGCTCGACATGTGGTTCTCGGATGCCGGCAAGAAAACGCCGGCCTGCGACGAACCCTACACGCGGGTCAATCTGCGCGCGCTGCTCGATTTCTACGCGCAGCAACGCGCGCCGTGAGACACCCGCCGCTCGTAGGGACGCCCCGCCAAGGCGCCCGCGGCGGTCTCGGGATCCCGATGGCGGCAGCGATTTGGATGAAACCAATCCCCAACAAGGCGGTTGAGGCGACGGAATGCCGCCTCCCCGCTGTCGTTAGCCGATGACGCGGGCCTTACGCATTTTGGCGACCGCTGCTTTCATCTTTTCAAGGCCCGTGCGCGCGGTTTCGGCGGCCGGTTGCTGCCAGTAGGTGGCGTTGAAGAGTTCAACCGAAAGCCAGACCCCTGCGCGGTTTTCCTCAAGGGCCGCGAGGATCTCCGTGAGGGGCGCGATCCCGTCGCCCGGCCAGACGCGGTCGCTGTCCTTGAGGGCTTCGCGCACTGGCTGGGCGGGATAGTCGTTCATGTGGAAACAGTGCGCCGCACTGCGACTCAGCAACCGCAGCGAAGCCGCATCACTGCCCCCGCGATACAGGTGGAAGGCGTCCGCCAGCACACAGGCGTCGGGATGTCCGGCACGCGCCGCGACATAGAGGCATTGATCGAGACGCGAGAGATTTGCAGAGGCACCCCAGAACTCAAGCTGCGGGATCACGCCCAGACTGCGCCCTAACTCCAGGACGGCACGGTAACGCTCGGCAGCACGGTCTAGGTCGAGTTTGACGTCGGCTTTGAAGACGCCGGCGGGAGAAGCCGCAATGTGGGTGCCGCCGAGCTGCGCGACAAGATCCATGTCCCGCTTCATCTGTTCCATACCCTTGGCGCGAGCGGTGTCATCGTCCACGGCCCATGCCGCGAAGCCGATCGCACTAATCACCGACAACCTTGCGTTGTCACACTGCCTTTTCAGCGCAGCGCACTGGATCCCTTCTTCGACGGCCTTGGCGATATCCGAAACCCACGGTTCGATGCCGCTGTAGCCGGCTTGGGCCGTCACGGCGATCTGTTCTGGGAGCGACAGCTTGTAGCCGCGGAGCGTGGCGGTGTTGAGCGCGTAGCGGAAGGTGCCGACCGACGCCGGCGCAGGTGCCGCCGCGCGCGTGGCGGCGACGGGGATCGCTCCGAGCGCCGCCGTGGCGGCAGACATGAAACAGCGACGTGAAAGATCTGTGCGCATGTGCAAGACTCCTGGTTACAATTTCTGTTCGAAGGTTAACGGGGCTGGCGCGTTGCGGTCGGCCTCCAGCAGATCGAGCTGCTCGGGTGCCGCGCTCCAGTCATACGGGTAAAGATGGACATTGTATGAACTGTCTTTGACCATATCAAAGCATCAGGCTGCCGTGCAAACGTTGTGAGGAGGCTTGCGATATCACAGGCTCCGCGTCAGAAGCCAGTGTTGCGGGCGTCCTCGCCCGCAACAACGTGTCGTGCTAATGGGCGGCGTGTGGTTATGATGGTCACGCAAAACCGCTTTTGGCAGGTTCGGACCGCCGGGCCGTCCGCGGCGGTCTCGGCGAGACCGCCCGGTTTAGCGCCAGACTCGCACGCAGACTTATGGAGCGGGTACGGAGCCCCGCGTTCCCAGGTGTGCCTCACATCCATCACGCGCTAAACCCGCATGCCCCTGCCACTGACCGATCCCGCGCGATATCGACTTATCGGCCTTGTGTGTCGGGGGGGGACTCTCCTATAATGGAGCCGATTGGAGATGACGACATGTTGAAATGGACCCCAGAGCTACACGGACGCTCGCTATTGAGGCTGGCGGATCTGACGGATGTGGAAATGCTGGATCTGATTGATCTGGCGATCGCGCTCAAGGCGCGGCGGCGTGCGGGCATTCGCGGCGATCTGCTCAGACGTCGTCAGGTCGCGCTGATTTTTGAGAAAAGCTCGACACGCACGCGCAACTCCGCATCGGTGGCGATCCGTGATGAGGGCGGCTCTGCGGAGTATCTGACCAAGAACGACATCCATCTGGGGGCCAAGGAGTCGGTCAAGGATACGGCCCGCGTGTTGGGGCGGATTTTCGACGGCATCCTGTTCCGCGGCTTCTCACAGGAGACGGTCGAGACTTTGGCGCGTTATTCTGGTGTGCCGGTTTGGAACGGTCTCACAGACGATTTCCATCCGACGCAGATTCTCGCCGACCTCATGACGATCCAGGAGAACTTCGGAAGGCTGAAGGGCGTCAAGTTGGCGTATGTGGGCGACGGTCGCAACAACGTGGCGAACTCGCTGATGCTCGGTTGCGCCAAGGCCGGTGTCCACTATGTGAACTGCACGCCGCCCGAGTTGTCGCCCGATCCGGTGTTGGTCAAGGAGGCGGTCGAGGTGGCGGCGCGCAACGGCGTGACGGCCGAGGTCGTCCATGATCCCAAACGGGGCGTGGCCGGTGCCAACGTGCTGTATACGGACGTGTGGGTCTCGATGGGTGAGGAAGCGCAGAAGGAAAACCGGATGCGTCTGCTGCGCCCTTACCAGGTGAACATGGATCTGGTCAAGGCGACAGGTAATGCTGACGGCAAATTGATCTTCTTGCACTGCCTGCCGGCCTTTCACGATCACGAAACTGCGGTGACGGCGGAAAGCGGAGCACTGGAGGTGACGGACGAGGTTTTTGAGGCGCCTTTCTCCAAGGTGTTTGACGAGGCTGAAAACCGCATGCACACGATCAAGGCGCTGTACGTGTCGGCCATGGCCGACCTGTCCGCACTGTGATGGCTGGGACGGAGCGGGAGGTGATATGACGAAAAGATTGGCGAACATTGCATGGGAAACCTTCAGCGCATTGCCGCTGACAGAGAAGACGCCTTATCTGATGCAGCCAGACGGTACGCCGTATCACACGCTTTTCGCGCAGCAGTTCGACTATGTGCTGCTCGACCAGCTCGCGGTGTTGGCGAACGAGATCCGTGCGATCGCCAAGACCCGTGTCGGCGCTGAGTTTCTGCGCCAGCAGGTCACGCACAAGCGGGCCATGCTGTATTTTTCCCAACCCAGCTCGCGGACCTTTCTCTCGTTCGTCTCGGCCTGCCAAATCTTGGGCGTGCAGACCGGCGAGGTGCGCGACACCTCCATCTCGTCCGAATTCAAAGGCGAGTCACGCGAGGATTCGGTGCGCACCTTCAGCTCGTATTTCGATCTGATTATCATGCGTACGCCGGAAAAGGGCTTGGCGGAGCACATGGCCTGGGTGCTCTCGAATTCCGACCGTCCAATCCCGATCATTAATGCTGGATCAGGGCAAGACCAGCATCCGACTCAGGCGCTCCTTGACATCTTCACCCTGTTGCGAAGCTTTGAGCGCGGCGGTGGGCTGCGCGATAAGACGGTCGTCTTTTGTGGCGACCTGCTGCGCGGCCGCACGGTGCGTTCGCTCTCATACCTGCTGACCAATTATTCCAACATCCGTCAGATCTTTGTGGCGCCCGAGCAGCTTCAGGTCGGAGAGGACGTTCTTGCGATCCTCAAACAGAAAGGCGTGCAGTTTGAGCGGACCGATGATTTCCATGCGGCGATCCGTGAGGCGGACGCGGTCTACATGACGCGCATTCAGGATGAGTGGGACCGCTCAAAGGGCGAGAGCGCGGCGATTGACACCCGTCGCTTCAAGTTCGGGCTGGAGGAGCTCGCGCTCCTGCCGCCCCGCGCCATCATCATGCACCCGCTGCCGCGGCGTGATGAAATCGCGACCGCCGTGGACAGTGATCCGCGCGCGATGTATTGGCGCCAAATGCGTAATGGCATGTGGATCCGCACGGCCTTGATCGCGATGACGTTCGGTTGCGAGAAACGTATCCACGACTATTTCCGGCATAACAATTGAACGGCGTGAAACGTCGAACCGTGTTTGTCGGCTTCTTTTTCATGACCTTTCGCCCTGCAAACAAAATGTGCGTTCTCAAGACACGCTGGATCGCGTGCGTGGCCGTTGGAGTTGCGCTGGCGTCCACGGCGGTCTTTGCAGAGGAGACGGTGCGCCGCACGCCGGATCATGTGGTCAGCCGTTTCCGGCTCGGGCCGTTTTTTGAGTACAGTGCGACGCGCGATGGCGCAACGTTTTGGGCCGTGCGTCCGTTCTACTCAAAAGTCCAGGATCCTATGATCGACACGCGGGTCACGGATGTCGCTTGGCCGTTCAGCACTTTTCACCGTGACCGTGAGCAATCCTGGTGGCGCTTTTTGCTGGCATACGGTTCGGATGACGACGTCGCACGTGACGATTCCGGCTGGAAATTCGCAGTACTTCCGGTCTGGTTTCAGGGGCGCCGCAGGTTGGGTGAGGCGTACTGGGCGCTCTTTCCGATCCATGGCCACCTGCCGCACCTGGCCCTGATGGACGATATTGATTTCACGTTGTTCCCTCTTTATTTCAATTATTCGGTCAACGGTATCGAGCGGGTCTACACGCCCTGGCCCTTCTATTCGCGGCTGACCGAGAATCCGCACTTGCGCGAAGAGGGGGTCTTTCCACTCTGGTGCCGTCAAATCAACACCAAACGCCAGACGGAACGCCGCTATGCGTTCTGGCCGTTTTGGACGTCGGCGGTTTATGGCGGCGAACGCAATCCGGGCTCTTCTTTCCTGCTCTTCCCGCTCTACGGCGAGGTCAACCGGGCCAACGAAACGCAACGCCTGGTGCTGCCGCCTTTCTTCTCTTATGCGCGCACCGACTCGTCGGAGCGTTGGCGCATGCCCTGGCCTTTTTATCAGACGCAAGAAACGTGGGCGACGGCCACCACGAAGTCTGCGCAGAAGCGTCATTATTGGCCGTTTTACGGCGACGTGACCGGAGAAGGCGATCGTCGCTGGTATGCGGCGTGGCCGCTGATCTGGTATTCAAGTTCGGAAAGCAAGAACCGTCGCGCCGAGCGCACACGCTTCTTCCCGTTTTACACGCACGAGACTGTTTGCAAGACCGACAGGGCCGGAACCGAGTATGAGGCTGAGCGCTACACGCGCGTCTGGCCTTTCTATGTACGTGAGGCGACACCCGAACGCACGCGCCTGCGCGTGCTGGAACTCAACCTGATCCGTTACAGCGGCGGCATCGAGCGCAACTGGGCACCCTTCTGGACGCTGTACGAGCGTACCCGCACACCGGACGGGACATCGCAGCACGATCTGCTGTGGGGGCTGATGCAGTGGACGACGACTCGCTCTGATAACCGGTAGCCACTGCCGATGCTGAAAAAAATCTTTTCAAGCCACGCGATAAGCCGTATGGAACACGCCGATTTCGCCAGACGCGCGCCGCCATGCATGATCTGGTGAATCTGCGGACACCAGCCAGACAAAAATGTCGCATGGCGTTCATGTCTCCGAGTCAAGGCCCACACAATTGTGGCGGGAGACGATTTTCAACGTCGGCTGGCGGCTATTTTCAGCGCGTTTAACGGCCTAGACCACAAAAAGCAGTGGTTTTTGTCTGCTTGGCATATCGTGTGCTTAATGGATGCCCGTATGTGTGTAACCGAGAACAGCGACGATGGCCAGTGTGGCCAGCGAGAGGGCCCGCGTGAGTCCTGCGGCGTGGTGGCGGTGTATGGCGTGGAAAACGCCGCGCTGACGCTCTACAACGGTTTGTTCGCCCTGCAGCACCGCGGGCAGGAGGGCGCCGGCATGGTTGTCAGTGACGGCAAGACCCTCCACTACTGCAAGGGCATGGGGCTGGTGAGTGAGGTCTTCACCGGCGATTTCGCTGAACATCTGCCCGGCCATATCGGTATCGGCCATGTACGGTATTCCACGACCGGCGCTTCTAGAACAGTGAACGTCCAGCCTTTTCTGGCCGAATGCCGTGACGGGATGTGGGCGATCGCGCACAACGGCAACTTGGTCAACGCGGGCGAGTTGCGTGACAAGTACCAGAAGCAGGGGGCGATTTTCCAAACCACGACCGACAGCGAGATCCTGCTGCATCAGCTTGCCGATCCCGCGTATTTCGGACAGCGCGACCGTATCCGTTCGGCGTTGGCCGAGCTCTGCGGCTCGTTCGCCTTTGTGATCGCGCGTCCGCATTGCGTCTACGCCGCACGCGACCCCTGGGGGATCCGGCCCCTCTCGCTGGGCAAACTTGGAAATGGCTACATCGTGGCGAGCGAGACCTGCGCGCTCCAGCAGATCGGCGCGGAGTTTGTGCGCGACGTGAACCCCGGCGAGTTGGTCAAACTGGATGAAAACGGGGTGAAGAGCCTGCGTTTTGCCGATGTGCCGGTGAGCGGGTATGGCCAGTGCGTGTTTGAGCAGATCTATTTCGCCCGTCCGAACAGCCATGTCTTCGGGCAGAGTGTCTACACGACACGCATCGCGAACGGCCGCACGCTCGCGCGGGAGCAGCCCTGCAGCGCGGATGTGGTCGTGCCGATCCCCGACAGCGGGGTGCTGGCTGCTTTGGGCTTCTCCCATGAGAGCGGCATCCCGTTCGAGCTGGGGTTCATCCGGAACCATTATGTCGGCCGGACGTTTATCATGCCGAGCCAACGGTCGCGCAGCAGCAGCGTGGATCTCAAGCTGGCCGTGGTGCCCGAGGCGGTGGCCGGAAAGCGCGTGGTGGTGGTGGATGATTCCATCATCCGCGGCAACACGATTCAAAAGCGCATCGATGTGCTGCGGCGCGCCGGCGCGCGCGAGGTTCACGTGCGCATCGCCTGCCCTCCGACGCGCCATCCCTGTTACTTCGGCATCGATTTTCCTGAGACCAACGAGTTGGTGGCGGCCGGACGAACCGAGGAGCAGATTTGCGCGCTGTGCGGCGCGGACTCGGTGGGGTACCTGAGTCTAGAGGGCTTGAAATCTTCTCTGGCGAACTCTGGACATTACTGCTACGGTTGTTTCACCGGACGGTACGTCTGCGGCACGGAACACGTGGTGTGTAAGCATGCGCTTGAGCGCAGCGGGCCTGATCAATTGGAAGACCGTCACCACCGTTACGGTGTGATGATGCAGTAGTAGCCGGTAACGGCATGAGGTGTGAATGAGTCACGAGCAGAAAGTGTGTGAGCCGCTGCGGCATGGTTTGTATGATCCTTCTTTTGAGCGGGATGCATGCGGAGTGGGGATGGTGTGCAGCCTGCGCGGCGAGAAGTCCCACGATATCGTCGTCAAGGCGCTGGACGTGCTTGCCAACCTGGAGCACCGCGGTGCGACCGGCTATGATCCGGACACGGGCGACGGCGCGGGGATTCTGTTGCAGGTGCCGCACGCCTTTTTCAGTGAGGAGGTCGTCGGACTGCCTGAGGCCGGTGCGTACGGGGTGGGCATGGTTTTCCTGCCGCAGGATGCCGTCTGCCGCACACGCTGTGAACAGGCGCTCGATGCATGCTTCAAGGATGAAGGGCTGGAGGTGCTGGCCTGGCGCGATGTGCCGGTTTGCCCGGAGGCGGTAGGGGAGCTGGGACGCAGCACGCTGCCGGTCATCCGCCAAGTGTTTGTCGGATGTGGTAGCGTGGCGCGTCAACATCTCGACCGGCATCTCTTTATCGCGCGCAAGGTGGCGGAGAATGTGGTGCGGCGTGACGGCCTGGCCGGCGACGGCACGTTTTATCTGCCGAGCTGTTCTTCCCGCACCCTCGTGTACAAGGGACTGATGCGCTCGTTCCGGGTTGCGGACTTCTATCCGGAATTACGTGATCCGCGTGTGACTTCGGGACTGGCGCTCGTGCACCAGCGTTACAGCACCAACACCTTCCCGTCTTGGTCGTTGGCTCAACCGTTCCGCTTCATCAGCCACAACGGCGAGATCAACACGCTGCGCGGCAACCTGAACTGGATGCGGGCCAGGCAGGGGCTGTTCCGGTCTGAGCTGCTCGGCACCGGTCTGGAACGGCTGTTCCCGATCCTGACGGAAGGGGCCAGCGATTCGGCGATTCTGGACAACGCGATCGAGCTGCTCTATCACGCCGGACGTTCCCTGCCGCATGCCGTGCTGATGTTGATCCCGGAGGCGTGGCACCATCATACGACGATGGCCGCCGAGAAGAAGGCGTTTTACGAATATCACGCCTGCCTGATGGAACCGTGGGACGGGCCGGCCTCGATTCCGTTCACGGACGGCGAGGTGATCGGCGCGGTGCTGGACCGTAACGGACTCCGGCCTTCGCGGTACACCGTGACCCAAGACGGGCTGGTCATCATGGGCTCCGAAACCGGTGTGCTCGAGGTCGCGCCTGAGAACGTCGAACGCAAGGGGCGTCTTCAGCCCGGACGTATGTTTTTGGTCGATACGCGGCAAGGGCGCATTGTGGATGACGACGAGATCAAGGCGGAGCTGTGCGCCCGCAAGCCGTATCAGGCGTGGCTTCAAATTTCGCTGCGGGATCTTGACGGCCTGCCCGCGCCGCGCGAGAACGGACGGCTGACATTGTCGGGCGACGCTCTGGCGGCACGCCAGCGCCTCTTCGGCTACAGCATGGAGGATTTGAAGATCACGCTGGCCCCGATGGGGCGTCAAGGCGCTGAACCGACGGGCTCCATGGGCAACGACGCGCCGCTGGCTGTTCTGTCGGAACGGCCCCGCCTGTTCTTCGACTATTTCCACCAACTGTTTGCACAGGTGACCAACCCGCCGCTGGACGCGATCCGCGAGGAGCTGGTGACCTCGCTGCAAACCTACCTTGGAAAGCGCGGCAACTTGCTGGATGAAGGGCCCGAACAGTGTGCCGTGTTGCGGCTGAAGCAGCCGATTCTCAACGAAAGCGAGCTGGTGCGGATTCGCGATGCGGAAAACGACGTGGTCCGCAGCGTCGTGTTGCCTGCGGTCTTTGATGTCGCAGGAGATGGCCCGGCCCTGCAACAGGCGTTGGATGCGCTGTGCGAACAGGCCGAGCTGGCCGTCACGCAAGGCCGGAGCTTCCTGATCCTGTCGGATCGCGCGGCCGATGAGACGCACGCGCCCATCCCCTCCCTGCTGGCGTTGTCGGCCGTGCATCAGCATCTGGTGCGCCGCCAGCTTCGCACGCATGTGGCGTTGATTTCGGATTCCGGCGACGCGCGTGAGGTGCATCACTGCGCCACGCTGATCGGATTCGGCGCGGACGCGGTCTGCCCCTATCTCGCTTTGGCCACGCTGCGCGACCTGTGTGCGCGCAAACTGTATCTGGATGATGATCCCGAAGAGGCGTGTGCGCACTACGTGAAGGCTGTGGGCAAAGGTCTGCTGAAGGTGATGTCCAAGATGGGCATCTCCACGCTGCAAAGCTACTGTGGCGCGCAGATCTTCGAGATTGTCGGCATCAACAGCGAAGTGACGCAGCACTATTTCACCGGCACCGTGTCGCGCGTGGAAGGTGTCGGGCTCGCGCAGATCGCCGAAGAGGCGCGGCGCAATCACGCGTCATATCTCGGGACAGGGGTTTCGGGCGGCTTGGATTTGCCGCCGGGCGGCATCTATCAGTGGCGTCGCGACGGTGAAGCGCATCTGTATAACCCGGCGACGATCGCGTTGCTTCAGCAGGCCGTGCGCCAGAATGACCGTGACCTGTTTGACAAGTACGTGGCGACGCTGTGCGGCGAGCAGGCGAACCTCTATACGCTGCGCGGCCTGTTCCGCTTCAAGAAGGTGCAACG
>DAOTKE010000045.1:0-22929 GCA_035449085.1 Kiritimatiellia bacterium
TCAACCGGGAGTGGCAGGCCCGGCAGCCCGGTTTCACGGTGGTCGGCCCCGACCGCGTTCATCCCGGTCCGGCGGGGCACCTGGTCATGGCCTATCTTTTTCTGAAAGCGCAGGGAATGCCGGCCATCGTTTCGGAAATGACGCTGGACGGCCGTCAGGGCAAGCTCGTCCGGCACGACAACTGCGAGGTCTCGGACATCCACTTGGCGGACGGCACGCTGACGTTCACATGCCGCGCCGCAGCCCTGCCGTTTCCCGTCGACAAGGCCTGCGCCCCTGCGCTGGAGTGGGTGCCGTTCACGCAGGAGCTCAACCGCGAGATGCTGGCCGTCACCGGCTTGAGCGGCGAACGCTACGCGCTCGAGATCGACGGCCGCAGGGTGGCGGAAACAACCGCCGCCGCATTGGCAAAGGGAATCAATCTCGCTGAACTGTCCGACACGCCGCAACACCAGCAAGCCATGCAGCTCAGAAAGTGGCTTAACGAGCGGGCGATGATCGAAGGGCGTAAGCTGAGGACTTTTGACCATATCGAATTCCTCTTTTTCTCCGACAGAGAGAACCGCACGCCCGACAGCGACCGCGCGTATCTGGAAAGCAAACTCGCCGAGCTGGCCGGCAAGGATAACGTCTGGCACCGCTACCGCGCGGGGGTCATCAAAACGTATTTCGAATTACTGCCGGAAAAAGACGCGTTGCGCCGGCGGTCGGCGGAACGCATGAATAGCATCCGCGCAAACGTCACGCCTCGGCCCCGGCACTACGTGATACGTCCGGTGAAGTGAACACCACATTGTCAGGCCGGCGGGGACAGAATCCTGCGGATCGCGCGTCTCGAATTTACGAGGTGGGCCAGCGCATCCAGTCGTCTTGGAATGCCACCGGAACATTCCGCTGGAGACAGACGCGGACGGTGTGTCCGGTTCCGCCCTTCCGCCAATTGTCGATAGCGTCTCCGATCCATCCTGACGAAGCTTGCGTAGCCGTTGGACGGACAGGATAACTTCTTGTCCCTTTTTTTTCCCGCAATCCCTGTGGTGCTCACGGGCAGACGGACGCTTGCACCCCTGCGGAATCGTCCGTATCGCGCGCGAATTTGGGATTGGCACCCGCGATGACGACGGCGACTTCGCCTTTGACCGGCTTGCCGACGAAGAGCGGGATCAGTTCGGTGAGATACCCGCGGTGCACACGCTCGTGCGCCTTGGTCAACTCGATGCAGACGGCGGCCTCGCGGTCACCCAGCGCGTCGTGCGCGGCCTTGAGCGTGGCGCCGACGCGGAACGGCGACTCGAAACAGATCAAGGTGTGCGGCATCGCCTGCTCCTCCTCGAAAAAGCGGTGCAGCGCACCGGGCTTGCGCGGCGGGAATCCCTTGAAGGTGTAACTCGACGTGGAAAGCCCGGACGAAAGCAACGCGATGTCAACGGCCGAGGCGCCGGGGAGCACGTCGAACGGCACCTTTTCCCGCGCGGCGCGGCGGATCAGGCGATAGCCGGGATCACTGATGCCCGGATAGCCGCCATCGGAACAGAGCGCGACATTGCGGCCTGCGGCGACGGCCTGCAGGATACGTTCAGCGACGCGCTCCTCATTGCCCTGCCGGTACGAGATCATCTCCGGCCGAGGAATGTTAAAGGCACTGAGCAGCGCCCATGTGCGCCGCGTGTCCTCGCAAGCGATAAGGTCGGCGGACTTCAGTGCGTCCAGCGCACGCGGACTGAGATCCGCCAGGTTGCCGATGGGAGTCGCCACAACGTGGAGCATGATGAGGGTTCCTTAAGGTGGCGTTGGCCAGATAGACCTGAACCACGGTTTGAAACAAAGGCCGGTTAAGGACAAGTTGCGGAATATTCAGAATGATATCCAGCGCCTCGGAAATCTCCACGACGGTCCAAACGGTATATTTTTTCGAGTTCGACTTTCTTACGGATGCCCGCATGCAAGGAGCGGAGGCGTTCTGTAAGCGGCTCTGCCTTTTCAATGACGACCGCACCGCTGACAACCCGGTAACGGATCGTATCCTTCTTCTCGATCCCTAGCCGTTTTCTTATGGCCAGCGGGATCGTGGTCTGGTATTGGCCCAAGACCGTTGATTGAATCGCAGGCAAAGCAATCTCCTTTATTGTATCGACACTTTTCACCTTAAGTCCTGTCCTTTAGCTTGTCAAGGTTGCCGATGGGAGTCGCCACAACGTGGAACATGCTTGGAGTTCTTGAACGATGGCCTGTTTGAGCAGGTCAAGTCCGTAACCGGTGCGGGCCGAAACCGGCAGCGCCTGCGGGTAACGTCCGGCGATGAGAGGCAATGACGCGGTGGCGGCGTCCTTGGCGGAAACGGCGGCCTGCGTGTCGCACTTGTTGAGCACCAGCAGGTGCGGCACGCGGTCGGCACCGATCTCTTTGAGCGTGCGGAAGCAGACGTCGATGTGGTCGGCCACGCGCGGGTAGGCGGCATCAACCACAACCAGCAGCAGGTCGGCCTGAACCGCGACATCGAGGGTGGAGCGGAAGGAGGCGACCAGCCCGTGCGGCAGGTTGCGGATGAAGCCGACGGTGTCGGTCAGCAGGATCTCGCGGCCGGGCGCGAGCCAGACCTTGCGCGTCTTGGTGTCGAGCGTGGCGAAGAGGCGGTCATCGACGTAAGCGTCTGCACCGGCGAAAGCGTTGAGAAGCGTCGACTTGCCGGCATTGGTGTAGCCCACCAGGCAAACGACCGGCCACCCGCGCTTGGCGCGGTCGCGCACGGTCGGCCGGCTCTGGATCGCCGCCAGGCGCTTTTTCAACTCCGTGATGCGGCGCCGCAGCGGCATGTTGCGCAGATTGAGGTGGCTCTCGCCGGGGCCGCGCACATTGGCGCCGCCGCCGGTGAAGCGCTGCTGCGCTTCGGTGACCGGGATGCGCGAGAGCAGGAACTGGGTCTTGGCCAGCTCGACCTGAAGCTGGGCTTCGGAAGAACGGGCGCGGCGCGCGAAAATCTCCAGGATCACCTCGGTGCGGTCCAGCACACGCACACCCAGCACCTTGGCGAGATTGTAAGCCTGAAAGGCGTTCAGGTCATTGTCGGCGATCACCGTGTTCGCGCCGGTTTCGGCGATGAGCTCCCTGAGATCCTCGACCTTGCCGGAACCGATCAGCGTGCTCCCGTCGGGTTTGTCACGATGCTGGGTCAACTGGCCCACGACCTCAAATCCGGCGGTGTCGGCAAGCCTGCCCAGTTCCAGCAGAGAATCGGCGGCTTCCAGCGCGTCCATGCGGGCGTGCACGACCTGAAACAGAACGGCGCGCTCGACATGGGATGTGTCATGCAGCTTCATTCATTCTGGGGTGCCCTGTGGGCAAGCACGGCGTCAACAATGGCGCGGGACAGTTCTTTCGCGATGCGCGGGCCAGCGTCTTGCATACCGGTCAGCATGTCGCCGTGCGTCAGGAAGGTGGTGTTGGCTCTAATCTGCTGGCCGTCGATCAGCAGTTTGCCGGTGCCACGCTCAACCAGCGTGATCTCAGCCACGAGCGTGTAGCGGTATTCTGAGGTGCGCGAGCCGAAGTTGCGGTCGTAGTTAAGCGGTTGCTGATCGGATCGGACCAGCTTGCCGAGCAATTTGACTGAGGCATCATCCAGCGAGGCGATCTTAAAAGTGCCCTCGCGCTGGAACTCGCGCAACACGTATTGGGTCACGGTTGCATCGATCTTGGGGAATCCCGATGCGTTCTCAAAGACCGGCACCGCGATCGTGCGCAGCTCTTCAGGCACAGCGGAACCGAACCGATACGAGGCACAGCCGGCCGATAAGAGCAGCACGAGTGAGCAGAGCGCCGGAAATCTGGCAACCCGCGTTTTCTGCATGTCACACATCATAACCTCCAGCGGTTAGCGTAACGGGGCCGCGCCCTGTTCGAGTTGCGTAAGGCGTTCGCGAACCTGCGCGGCGTAATGAGAGTCAGAGAATTCAGAGAGAAAACGGCGATAGGCTGCCTTAGCGGCTTCGACATTGCGTTGTTTCGTGTCGTAAAAGACCGCCTGCTGGTAGTTTTGTTCGATGAGCAGCGCTGTCAGCTCATCCAGCCATGCCGTCATCTGTGCCTTCTGGGGATGGGTCGGCATGCGGGCGAGAGCGGCCTTGATAAAGGCGATCGCCTCACGACAGCGCGGCTCGTTGTAGCTGTGCTTGACGGCGAGCTCATGACGGCACTGTGCAGCGAGGTAGGCGGCGGAGGTCGCCTGAGGTGTCTGCGGGAAGCGGTTGAGGAGTCCCTCATAAACAGCGATTGCTTCTTGCAGCTCCTTTTCGGAAACCCGGATACCGCCGATCACCAGCATGATCTCCGGCGCCTGCGCGCCGCGCGGGGCGTTGCGCACGATCTGCTCGAAGCGCTCGCGAATCGTGTCCATCCCGCTCAAAGACCAGCCGAACATGCTCTTGTTGTTGTGCAGCAGATAGTTGGCGATACGGAACTGGCGGTCGAGCACCTCTTGGTACGGGCAGTGCCCGGCGTAGTGGGTGATCAGGTACTGATACTCGTCGAACGCCCTCTCAAATTTCTGCTGCCGTTCCAAGAGCTGGGCCAACGCATATTGGGCCTGCGCCGCTTCCGGGGCAGTCGGCCACTCGCGGATCAGCGCCTCGTAGGCCTTGCGAGCGGCGCGGTCGCGCCCCAGCGCCTCTTTCTTCTCTGCGATCTGGAGCTGGGCGGCCGGCGTCTCGGCGTCCACAGAATACCAGAACGATTTGGTTTTCTGCGGGATGCGCGAGTCTTCATCGAGCGCGTCGAACCCCTCGAAGTGATCGGTGGCGTAGCCGCGCGTCCCTCCCGGCCTTCCGGTTTGCGTCCAGCCCACCGTGACGGTGGCGACCGCGATGAGTGCCGCGAAACCGATGGTTGTAACCTGTCTCTTCATGTCTCTTCCATTCCGGCCTGTACCGCCGGTCCCGTTCATCCTGTCCTGCGACGGAGCTTGATTCCCGACCGCAACAGGATTACAGTAATGCCATCTTTTGGGTTGGCGACGGGCAGGCTGTCGCCTACACCTGAAGACGCCCGATTCATTTTCAAGCGTATCAAACCCCGAGGGACTGGAGAAGCATGAAAAAAGTTCTGATTCCGACCAAGCTGGACACCGTGGCCGCCGAGATTCTGAAAGCGCACGGCGGATACAATGTGGTGCAAGACGCGAAAACGCCCCTCGAAGAACAAGTCAAGTCGCATCCCGACGCCTACGCCCTGATCGTGCGCAGCGAGAAGGTGCCGGCCGCGATCATCGACGCGCTGCCGCAGCTCAAGGTCATCGTGCGTGCCGGCGCGGGGTATGACACGATCGACATCAAGCACGCCCGCAAAAAGGGCGTGGACGTGATGAACACGCCGGGCGCGAACGCCAACGGCGTCGCCGAAGAGGTGATCGCCATGATGCTGGCCGACGCGCGCCACATCGTGCAGGCCGACATCACGACACGCGCCGGCGGCTGGGAGAAGAAGAACTACATGGGCCGTGAAATCACCGGCAAGACCGTCGGCATCGTCGGCCTCGGCAACATCGGCCGCCTGGTCGCCAAGCGTCTCAGGGGCTTCGAGTGCCGCATCCTGGGTTACGATCCGCTGGCCAACAGCGACCGCCTGCGCGATCTCGGCATCGAGTCGGCGACGCTGGAGGAGATCTTCAGCCAGTGCGATTATGTCACGCTGCACATCCCCGGCGGCGAGAGCACGCGCGGCCTGGTCGGCGCCAAGCTGATCGGCCTCATGAAGAAGGGCGCCACCATCATCAACTGCGCCCGTTACGGCATCGTCGACGAAGAGGCGCTGCGCGCGGTCAAGGCCGAGAAGGGGTTGCGCTATCTGAACGATGTCTACCCCAAAGACGAGGCCGGCCCCAAGAGCATGACCGACATCGCCGACCTGATGCTGCCGCATCTCGGCGCCAACACCCAGGAAGCCAACTTCGTGGCGGCGCAGCGCGCGGCGCAGGAGCTGATCGACCTCGACGAAAAGGCCGACATGAGCTGCATCGTCAACCGCGACATCCCCGATGGACTTGAGCGCGCCTACTGCGAGCTGGCCTTCAACCTCGCCAGCCTCGTGCGGCAGATCTCCGGCACCCAGACGCCGATCAGGATGATCGAGACCAGCTTCTACGGCGACCTCGCGCCTTTCGGCAAATGGCTGACCGTCTCGATTCTCTCCGGTATCTGGCGCGAGTTCGACCGTTACAACGATTACAAGGCCGCGCTCAAGTTCCTTAAGGAGATGGGTATCGAGCTGGTTAACCGCGAGGCCGACTCCGAGAAGGGCTACGGCAGCGCCATCACGATCGACCTCAAGGTCGAGCAGGCCGACAAGAGCCTCAAGAGTTTCAGCGTGCGCGGCACGGTCACTGAAGGCGTGCAGACGGTCTCGCGTATCGACGAGTTCGACCGCCTCTACTTCGAGCCGAGCGGCGCCACCCTCTTCTGCCTGTACGACGACCGGCCGGGCGTGATCGCCTCGATCAGCCGCAAGCTGGCGGACGCGGGCATCAACATCGAGGACATGCGCAACCCGCACAACGCCAAGACCCGCCGTTCGCTGGCGATCATCAAGCTCGACCAGCCGATCTCCCAGGACCTGCTCAAAGTCATTAAAGCCGAAATCAACGCCCACTCCGCCATCTGTACGGTGGTGTGATGCCTGTATGGATACCGATGCCATCATCGCCCGTTACGCCATGAAGCCGCATCCCGAAGGCGGGTTTTATGCCGAAACGTACCGGAGCGCGGGGATGATTCCCGCCGCCGCGCTTCCGGGTTTCACGGGGTCACGGGCGTATTGCACCGCCATCCTGTACCTGCTCCGCGAGGGGGAGTGCTCGGCCCTGCACCGATTGCGGCAGGACGAAATCTGGCACTTCCACGCCGGCGGGACTTTGCGCCTGGTCACGCTTTCTCCGGACGGCGACTGGACGGAAACGCGCATGGGGGGTGGGCCGCAGGAGACGGTGCAGTGCGTCGTGCCGGCGGGCTATTGGTTTGGCGCGCGCCCCGCGTCCGGCTCGCAGTTCTGTCTTGTGGGTTGCACGGTCGCCCCCGGGTTCGATTTTGCCGATTTTGAGATCGCGGATCCTGCCGACCTGCGCGCACAATATCCTGCGCTGGAAAAGGAAATCCGTACGTTCACCCCCTCATAAGGAATGATGCCATGCATGCTGCCAAAAGGAGTCTGATTGTTTCCCTGTCCGCCGCGTTGTTCACCGCGTCGGTTTTCGCCCAAGGCGTCGGCACCAGCGCGACCTTCAAGGGCCCGGTCGGCGTCCAGATCTATTCGCTGCGCAACCAGCTTAAGCAGGACGGGGCGAAAGCTCTCGATGTGCTCAAAGACCTGAACGTCAAATACGTCGAGATCGGCATTGAGAGCCACTACGGCCTGACTCAAGAACAGATGAAGCAGGCATTGGACGAGCGCGGACTCATCCCGATCGCCGCCCATGCCGGACAGGGGTACCTGCTCAACAAGACGGATGAGGCGATCGCCGCCGCCCGTTATTTCGGCCTGAAGTATCTCGGCGTCGCCTGGGCCGCGCACCAGAAGCCGCTCGACGAGGCGCAGACCTTGAAGATTGCCGCCGATTTCAATGAGATCGGCAAACGGCTCAAGGCGGCAGGCATTCAGTTCTTCTACCACAACCACGGCTTTGAGTTCTATCCCTACAAAGACGGCACGCTGTTCGATCTGCTGATGGAGAAGACCGATCCTGACCTCGTCAAGTTTGAGATGGACGTGCTCTGGACGGTCTTCCCCGGCCAGGATCCGGTGAAGCTGCTCAAGAAATATCCCAGCCGCTGGGTGCTGATGCACCTCAAGGATTTGAAGAAAGGGGTTGTCGGCAACCTTAGCGGAGGTACTGACTTGACGAACGATGTCGTGCTCGGTGCCGGCCAGGCAGACTATCCCGCCATCCTGAAAGCCTGCCAGGAGATCGGCATCGCGTACTACTTCATCGAGGACGAAAGCCCGAGCGTGCTGGAGCAGTTACCCAAGAGCCTGGACTATCTGTCGCGCATCGAACTGCGCTGAAACGGAATCTTCCTGACATGACCGCCTCAACCGCCCCCGTTTCCTGCGTCTCCATAACACTGCCGCCCGAGACGGCCGGTGCGCTGTTTGAAATGATCGACAGCGACGGCTTCACGCCGGCCTCCTGGCATGACGTGGAGAGCGGCGTCTGCCGTGTCTCGCTCTTCCCGGATGAATCGGACGGCGTGGCGCACGCGCGGGACGCGCTGCTCGCCGCCGCCGCATTGCTCGGCGTGAAGGTCGAGCCGGAGATCACGACCGTCGCGCAGACCGACTGGGCCGAGAGCTGGAAACAGTTCTTCCACGTCGAGAAGATTTCCGAACGCGTGGTGGTGCGGCCCTCTTGGGAACCCTACACGGCGCAACCCGGCGAACGCGTGATCACCCTCGATCCCGGCTTGAGCTTCGGCACCGGCAAGCACGCCACCACGCAGGCCTGCCTCCGTTTCCTGGATCGGCTGGCGGCAGAGGATATCAACCGTTCCGTCCTGGACATGGGGTGCGGCTCGGGCATTCTGGCGATCGGCGCGAAGCTGCTGGGCTTCAGCGACGTGCGCGGCTTCGACAATGACCCCGACTGCATGCGCGTGTCGGGGGAGAACGCGGCGCTGAACGGCGTGTCGATCCCCTTCACGCTGGATGATCTCTCGCACGCGCACGCGCCGGCGGACATCGTCGTGGCGAACATCCTCGCGCCGGTCCTGATCCGGTTCGCGCCGCAGGTCGCCGCCTCGCTGGCCGCTGGGCCGCGTGCGCGTCTGGTGGTCTCGGGCATCTTGGACGAGCAGTATGCCGCCGTTCGCGCGGCCTACGAGGCCCAAGGCCTGCGGCAGCTCGACACGCTGCTCATCGAGAACTGGCGCAGCGGGCTCTTCACGGTCTAACCGCCTTATGACAATCTGGATCTGGGCCCAACGAAGTCTGCGGTACTACCGCGCCCGGCATGGGGTCTTCGCGGTTACCGCCGCGTTGACCGCAGCGCTATTGAGTTCGGCCCTGCTGACCGGCGAATCGTTGCAGGCCGGCCTGCGGGCTGGCCTGTACGCCCGTCTCGGCGCCGCTCGCTCTGCCGTGCTGCTCACAGAAGGGGTCTTTCCGGCGGATCTCGGACAGCGCTTGCCCCACACTGAGGCCGCCCTGCTGTTGCGGGGCGAGGTGTTGACAGCCGACGGCGAGGTGTGCGCGTCCGATGCTCAGATCATCGGTCTGCGCCATCAGGAATCGGAGAGTACGGAATTTCAGGCCGCGCTCAATGATCGGGCGCGCGACGTGTTGCGCACGACAGAAGGCGCGGTACGCTTTGTGAAGCCGGCGCTTCACGCGGCCGAACTGCCGCTCGGTCAGGTGAAGGCATCGCGCCTGGTCCGTCGCAGCCTGACCTCTCTCGCGCCGGCGGTGTCGCGTCCGCAGGACGCCACACTGTTCCCCGCCGATTTCGCATTACGCCCTGCATCGTTACCCCCCGTGAATGTCTTCGTTCCCCTGGCCGCACTGGCAGAAAGTGCGGGCGTGCCGGGTATGGCCAACCTGTTGCTCTCATCGCTTGCGCCACAGGCGCTGGAGCAGGCGCTGGCGCAAGCGCTGACACCGGAGGCTTGCGGGCTGACGATCGAAGAGCAGAAGACGGAGGGCGGAGAACCGGTCACGGTGATCAGGAGCCGCCGCGTGTTTCTGCCGTCCGGCCTGCGGGAGACCCTGGAGCAGGCGGGGTTGAAGGTGAATCCCGCGACCTACCATCTGGTGGATGAATGTGCGGCAAACGGACGCCGTACACCGTACGGCTTTGTGGCGGCGGTCACACCGGACGGCGTGCGCGTGCCGCGTGACCTGCGCGATGATGAAACAGTGCTGAATGCGTGGCTGGCCGACTCGCTGGGCGTCACCACCCGCGCAAGCGTCACGGTGACTTGGCACCGCTTCGAAGCGGGCGGACGATTGGTCGAGACGCAGGGTGTTTTTCGCGTACGCCGCGTCATCCCGATGGAGGTGGCGGCGGAGGCACGTCGCGCGATGCCTGTTTTTCCGGGACTTGAAGGGGTGGACAGTTGCGCGGCTTGGGATGTTGGTCTGCCGATGGATGAGGAACGTTTGAACGATGCCGCGAACGAGGCCTACTGGAAGGCGTGGCGCGAAACGCCGAAACTGTTCTTGACGCACGCGACGGGAAAGGCGGCGTTCGGCACCGTTTTTGGTGATGCCATGAGCCTGAGCGTGGCGGCGGATGCGACGGCAGTACGCGCGGCCCTCAGAAACATCGCGCCGGCGCGGCTTGGATTTCAGGTGCGGCCCATCTGGCAAGAAGGGCTGGCTGCCGCACGTGGCACCACCGATTTCCGGCTGCTTTTTGTCGGCATGGCCTTCATCGTGGTGGCCGCGTCACTGCTGCTGGTCGCGCTCTCTTTGGCGCTGGCGCTTGAGGCTCGCAGGAACGAGATCGCACTCCTCCGTGCGCTGGGTTGGGGTCGTGGACGCGTCGCGCTAGTTCTGACGGTGGAGTGGAGTGTGCCGCTTTGCGCGGGTAGCGTGGCGGGCAGTTGCGGGGGCGCCTTGCTTGCCCGCGCATTGGTGTGGAGTCTGGGACGTTTCTGGCGCGATGCCTTTGCCGGTGCCGAGCCGCTCTTTTTGTTTTCCGCACCGGTGGCATTGGTGGCCGCCATAATCAGCATTGGGCTAACCCTGCTGGTGCTGCTACACGTCACACGGCGTTATGCGGTGTGTCTGCCCGCCGCAGTTTGGCAGATGCAGGATGCGGTGACGACCGTGCGCGTTCCGGAAAAGAATGCATCGCCGCGGCGTGTGTCAGTCGCAAGTATGGGTGGCGGCGTGCTGGCGCTCGCGGCGCTCGCGATCATGGAGTGGAGCCCAGAGGGAACCGCCGCGAACGGGGCGTTTTTCGGTGCCGGGTTCCTGCTGATGGTGTCGGTCCTGCTGTTCTTGGTATCGCTGGGCGAAGCGTGGCGGCGTGCCGCAGCCGGTCGATCTGCCGTGAGGTCGCCGGTGGCGGCCGGCATCGCGCGGGCGCTGGCGGTGCCGCGCCGCAGTGCGCCCGTGGTGATTCTGCTGGCGGTGGGGCTCTTCCTGTCGGTCGGGATTCTTGCGATGAAGCATGATCCCGCAGCGGGCAGCGAACATCCGTGGTCCGGGAGCGGCGGCTTTCGTGCGATTGTCACCTCGACCGTGGCGCAGGATCGCGCGCGTGGTCTGGAACTGGCGCGTAAGGCGAGCGGCGCGGAGGGTGTGGTTCCGGTACGGGTCCGGGAGGGCGACGATGCCGGATGTCTCAACATGAACGCGCCGCAAACGCCGCGGTTGTTGGGCCTTGAGGCGCGTGTCATGGCGCGTGCACGGGCTTTTGAACCGCGCGAGGCGGGCGGTGTCTGGTCGCCGCTCGAACGGCTGCTGCCAGACGGCGCGATCCCGGCGCTGGCGGCCGATCAAGCGATGTTGCAGTACAGTCTCAAAGCCAAGGCCGGAGTCACAGACGGCAAGGTCATGACCTATACCGGGAGCGATGGCACGCCGTGGCGTGTGCGGATCGTGGGCGCGTTGCCGGTGCGCAGCGGAATCCTGCAAGGCGCACTGCTCATCGATGAACGGTTTTTCGTGCAGATGTTTCCTGAAGAGGGGTATCGGATGTGGCTTTGCGACTACGCGCCTTACGCCTTGCGCGAGGCTGCGGACGCGGCATGGCGTCCGACAGCCGGACAACGGTTGCAGGTCGCCGCGCTGCGCCACCCGGCACCGGGAGTGACGGTTGAAACCGTGGAAGAGCGGCTACGTGCGCTGGGCGCGATCGAGGCGAGTTACCTGGATCTCTTTCTGGTGCTCGGCGCGCTTGGGCTACTGTTGGGCACGGCCGGGCTGTCGCTGGTGATCCTGCGCGGCGTGGATGAACGGCGCGGCGAGTTCGCCCTGCTGGCGGCGGTCGGCGTGGCACGCCGAGATGTGATCCGCCTGCTGGCGGCGGAATACGGGTTGCTGGTTGCGGCGGGGCTGGCGGCCGGTGTCCTGCCGGCGCTGGTGGCGATTCAGCCGGCGGCGCGTTCGCTGGGCGGTGCGCTGCCGTGGGAAATGATGGCGATCGTGATTGCCATGCTGCTGCTCTGCGCCGCCGGTTGCGTCTGGGGCGCCGCCTGCGCCGCCGCGCGCCGGTTCGAGCCCGATGCGTTGCGCGACCTCTAGCATGACCTGCCATGCGGTTGTGTCGCGCATGCTCGATGGGGGAACGTTCAACGCTCAAGTGACAGACGAGAACATGAGCAGGAGAGCAGCCATGACGGGCAGGCACAGTGCCGTACTGAGGACAATCGCCGAACCGGCGAGTTCTTTGTCCGCCCCCATCTGGTCGGCCATCACATAGGAAGTGACGGCGCAGGGGCTGGCCAGAAAGAGCAAGGCCACCAGAAGCAGTTCATTGCTGAAACCTGCCGCGCGCGCGAAGACATAGCCAAGGGCTGGCATCAGCAATAATTTCAATGCCGTGCCGATCAGAGCCGGGCGGAAACTGGCGCGCAGACGCTCAAATGTCAGGCCGGCCCCCAGCGCCATCAGGGCGCACGGCAGGGCAGCGTGACCGAGCGTGCTGACGGCGTTCAAGAGTCCCCTCGGCAGACGTATGCCGCTTTTCAGCGCCAGGACGCCGAGCAGGCAGCCGATGATCAGCGGGTTCTGCAATATCGCGAGCGCCGCACGCAACCTTTGACGTCCGTGCGAGGCATCCTGCGCGTGTGAGGTGAGGATCACCACGGCCCAGAAGTTGTAGAACGGAATGGCAGGCGCGATTGCGAATGAGGCGACCGCTGCCATCCGGCTATTTTCTCCGAAGGCGTACAGAATCACCGGCAGGGCGGTGTAGGCGAGGTTGCCGCGCATGGCCGCCTGCATCAATGCGCGCGCCGAGAAATCGGGGAGGCGCATAACGCGGGCCGCCAGCCAGGCCGCCGCCGTCACGGCCACCGAGCAGACGCAGAGCAGGAGTCCGATCTTCAGGCCATCAGCGCTGGCGGTCTGCGGCGCCTGCAGAATGGTGCAGAACAGCAGCGTGGGCAGGAGCACCCAGAAGCCCAGGCGGTTCAGGTGCGCGAAAAAAAGGTCCGGCAGGAAGCCGGACTGACACAGCGCCGCTCCCAGCAGCAGCAGCAGGCAGACGGGCAGGATGGAGCTGAGGACGGCACCGCTCATGAAGTCACTTGCCCAGCAGGCCGCGCAAGGACTGAAGGCCCTGACGAATGGCTTGGGGACCCTCGTCGTGGTTGCCCGCCGCCGCCTCTTTCTCGGCCTCGGCCTGCGCCTCCTGGATGGCTTTGAGCGCTTCGGGCGGCAGGGTCATTCCTTGAGGCTGACCCGCCGCAGCCGGCGCCTGCCCGCCGCCGAAGAGTCCGCCCATCATCACCTCCTGCATGTCCTTGGCCTTCGTGTAATCTTTGGGGATCGTGAAGAGCGCGGCAGGCTGCGGTCCGAAACGATAGTTCTTGAACAGGATCACCGTCGTCATGGTCATCGGCTCGGCCCCTTGTTCAGTCTTCATCTGGGTGTTCGCCGTCATCTTCACCGGCATGTCTTTCTGCTTGGGTGAGAAAAGGATGTCCATGACCTGTGTGCCCTGATCGGGGATTTTGACCGTCAAACGGCGCTTTTTGCAGGTCACGCCCTCGAAGACCTCACTGCCTGCGTCTTTCAACGTGTAGTCCAAGTTGCCGTCAGCGGCCAGGTCCTCCTCCGGCGTCACGCAGTACTTCTTCTTGTCGGGGAAGAGCGTGTAGCCGGTCATCTTGCCGTTTTCGGTGAGCTGCAGCGCCACCATCTTCATGTTCATGAAGGGCACGGTCATTTCAGTCCGCGACTTGTTGCCGTCGCGGTAGACCGTGCTAGTCATGTTCATGCCCATGGCCTGGATCTCCATATCGGCGGCATAGCTTTGCTGCAGGCCCAGTTCCTTCTCGAATTTCAGCCAGATCTGCTGAGGGTCGCTTCCTTTTTGACGCATTCCCTGCCCGGCAGCGGAAAAGACGCAGGCGAAAGACAGCGCCATCACAAAACCGAATCGCATCGTGATACGTGAGGTGTTCATACTTATTCCTTTTGTTAGAGTCGTAGACTACAGCATCTCATTCAACAACGGGTCAGTATAGGTGATGTTCCCGGCCTTCCTAAAGCCAGAACCACCCTGGCCGACATCGCACACCCGTCGTCAAGGTATGGCCTGCCTCTGAACCGCATGCTCCGCCGTAACAGGTGATTACCGCAGGGGCCTACTTCTTCGCCTTCGCCAGTGCCGCTTTGACGGACGCGGCGCCGGCATCCGTGGCCGGCTCAACATCCTGATCACTCTTTTTCCCGACCAACAACAATCTCCCTGTAGCCGCTTCAAGACGATACTGGGCTTTGGGGTCCAAACCGAAGACCTCCCGCAGTTTTGCGTCAGTCTTGCCAGACTCTTTCATCTTCTCTGCACGCAACTGCATCAGGACAGTGATCTGCTGCTCGGTCAGACGCCGCGAAAGCATCAGCTTGCGAATCATCTGGGCCTCGCTTCGCTTTTCATTCAAGATCCTGCCGCACACAGCGAATTCCTGATTCCGCAAATCCTTCGCCTGAACGTATCCCTGGAATTGGGTGACCTGATTCGTTGTCAGCGTCTTCACCAACTTTTCATCCGGTGCGCGATGCGGACTGACGCCGTCAGCCAGCACAGATCCGACAAAGGCCGGGCAAATGGCCAATAACGCGACAGTAACTGACGAGCCCACCATCTTGATACTCCAAGTAGAACCAATGTCTCGTTGATGGTATAGGAGCGGCCACAACGTATGCAATACAAAACCCCAATCAATTTTCTAGGTCTTTGTTGTTTACCTCCGTCTTTGGCCATTCTTGTCCGTATGATCCATTCACGCCTTTCAGGTGGACCACCTGTCCTTGTACACATAAGCAGGGGCACCTTCTGATAAATAAGAGCCCGCTCAAAATCCGCGGTACGGCTCCAGCACAAACCCGTATTGGTAGACACGTCCCGCAGGAAGCTGATGTTCGGGCCAGGGGAGCGCGCCCCAACTGTTCTCGCCGGCCAGCCCCATCTGTCCGTAGTCAAGGCGCAGAACAAGGTTCCCGCAACGGTTGAGTTCCCACGGATGCTTGCGCGTCTCCAGCTCTTCCGTTGTGTAAGGCAGGACGCTAAAGTTGAACTTGGGATCGCCCCACGCCCGAATGCCCTTGCCGGACGCGTCGGTGAAAGTTGCCCAGAAGACCTCCGTACGGTTGCCGGTTTCCTGCGGCTCGACATAGGGAAAGAAGAAGTCATCAGCCGACAGCGTGTAGCGGCCGAAAAAGGCCGAGTCCCGGCGGTCCGCGTAATTCTCGTGAGGCCCGCGCCCCAGCCAGGTCACGCGATCGAAAGAGGCGGAAATCTGCGCGGTCATACCGATTCGTGGCAGTGCCGGCACCCCCTCTCCCTTCGGTTCGATCTGGAACGCCACACGGATCTGGCCGCCGTTGGTGAAAGTGTAGATCAGCGTGCCGACCGTCTCGCCCGCCGTAGGATAGGCAAGCTCCACCAGCACGCGCCAGTTGCCGTCGACCTCACGCCGGACCGTCACCTCGCGCACTTCACGGCGTGCGGCTGCCTCGCGCCACACCGCGTGACGCTTCTCCATGCCATTGCCGCGGTCGTTGTCGGTGGGCGCGCGCCAGAAGTCGGGCACCAGCGGCGTCAGGAGCATTTCAACGCCATCAACCTTCCAGGATTCGATCACACCGCTCGTCTTGCCGATGCGCACACTGAAGCCATCGCCTTCGGCCGTCACCGACGTTTCACGCTCGTCGAGTCGGACGGCCGCGCGGCCCGCCACGTTCGCGAACGGTGCAGGCTGGGGATCGGCCGGCACGACAATCTGCTCGCGGGCGACCACGTGCCCTTTTTCCGCCCACATACTCGCGCGGGTCGTGGCAAAGTTGAAATTCCATGTGCTGACGCGTGCCGCGTAAGCGGGACGACGGATCATCGAGAGCGGCAGTTCGACTGTGTGGGTTCCCTGCGGCGGCACGTCCAGCCCTTTGAGACGGCCCTGCGCCACCACCTCGCCGTTCTCCTCGTAGGTCCAGCGGGCATCGAAACCGCTCAGGCCGGTGAAGAGGTGGCGGTTGCGGATCAGGAAGAGGCCACGCGAAACATCGACCGCCTCGACCGCGATCGGCTGATAGCAATACCGCATCTCCTCAAACTGCGGTGACGGTCGGCGGTCGGACTGCACCAGTCCGTTACAGTTGAAATTGTCGTCATTAGGGAAATCGCCGAAATCACCGCCGTAGGCCCAGAAGGTCGATGGCCCACCATGGCGCACACGTTCAGTAGGGATCGGTTGACGCAGCGCCTGATCGACGAAATCCCAGATAAAGCCCCCCTGCAAGTTGGGATAGGAACGGATCGTGCGCCAATAGTCGGCCAAGTTTCCTGACGAATTGCCCATCGCATGCGAATACTCGCACAGGATGAACGGGATGGTCGTGTCGTCGCGGCGTCCGTACGCCTCGATGTCGCTCACGCGGGCGTACATGGTATCGACCAGATCGCGCGGCCCGTTGCGCTGGTTCTGGATCATACGTCCCGGATCGCGCGTCTTGATCCAGCGGTAGGCGTGTCCGAAGAAATCGGAGTCCACATTGTTCTCATTGCCGAGTGACCAGAAGAGGATCGACGGATGGTTTTTGTCGCGCTCAACCATGCCCATCTCGCGATCCATCGCGGCGTCGCGGAAACAGGGGTCGCAGACCGGATTGCGCGCATTCGTGAGGCCGTGTGTCTCGAGGTTGGCCTCATCCATCACATAGAGCCCGTACTCATCGCACAGGTCATACCAGCGCGGATCATTGGGATAGTGGCTGGTGCGTACGGCATTGATGTTGTTGCGCTTCATCAACAGGATGTCTTCCACCATGCGGCTGTCCGGCACGGCATAGCCGTGGTCGGGATCCATCTCGTGACGGTTGACGCCACGGATCTCAAGCGGTTGACCGTTCAGCAGGATCTGACTGCCGCGTGCCTCGACCTGACGGAAGCCCACGCGTTGCGGGATGGATTCGATGATCGCGCCGCGCGCGTCCCGTAGCGTCAGAAGCAGCGTGTAGAGTGCGGGGGTTTCAGCCGACCACAGGCGCGGTGTATCAACGGCGAGATTGAGTTGGATGGCACCGTCAACCGGCATGGCACGTCCGCGTGCCACACTGCGGCCCTTGAAGCTGCGCGGGACAAGCTCGGCCTCAAGTATTGGCGGATGGGCGTCGGCGGGCTGCGTGAGACGCGCGTTGATCTTGAGATTCCACGTGCCATCGTAGACGCCCGGTGTCAGCGGCGTGGTACGCACGAAGAAGTCGCGCAGATGTGTCCGCGGCACTGACCAGAGGTAGACCGGACGGGTCAGGCCCGAAAGACGCCAGAAATCCTGATCTTCCATGTAGGAACCGTCACACAGCCGATAGACCTCGACCGCCAGTGTGTTCTCACCCGGGGCCAGAGAATCGGTGATGTTAAACTCTGCGCCCTGGCGTCCATCCTCCGCGTATCCCAGACGCTCGCCATTCAGCCAGACCATGATCGCGGAGGCAAAGCCGTCGAAACGCAGATACACGGTGCGTCCTTTCCAGGTGTCCGGCACACGGAAGGTGCGGCGGTAGGAACTGACCGCGTTACGTTCTTTGAAGGTGGTGTAGCTCGGATCGGGTTCGCCCGTGACAAACGGCGGATCGACCTTGAAATAGTAGCCGATGTTCTTGTAGAGCGGCGTACCGTAACCTTGTACCTCCACACAACCGGGCACAGTGATCGCGGGCCAGGCCGTCACATCGAACGATGGCTGATGAAACGCGGCCGGGCGCTGGTCGGGATGCGGCACCCAGTTGAAGCGCCACTCGCCGTCGAGCGAGAGAAAATAAGGCGAAGCCTCACGTGACGCGGTCTTGCGGGCCGCCTTGGGCGAGTCAAAGACCATCATGGTGGCGGTCGAGGGTTCCGTGCCGACGCGGAAGACACGCGGGTTTTCCCACTCGGGGCGGCTCTCATAGATCGAGGCATTGTGCGTGGCCGCGGGCCTCAGGCTGCCGTTCAACGTGAAGGTTGTCTCCACCCAGTTGGCGCGCGCGTTGCGGGTGCCTTCAACGGCGAGGCGCACACGCCCCACGCCCCGCAAGTCAACGTCGAACGGCCTGGCGGGCTGGCCGGTGCGCATCACGCCGCTGCGCCACAGCTCGCGCCCGTCGCCGCTCATTATGAACTCCACTTGACCATCAAGATTGTCGTCCACCCCGACCTTGCCGGCAAAGCGGACCGCCGATCCGGTGAGCAGGCAGAACTCGGAGGGAACGGTCAATCCCAGCCCCTCGGCATACGTCACGCCCGCGATCGTGAGCCCCTGGATGTCGGCCTTGCCGCCCGGCGTCACATAGGCGGTGTCCAGCGCGGAAAGCCAGGCATTCGGCCAGCGTAACGTGTCGACGGTGCGCGGCGTTTCGGCCGAAGCGGTGATGAACCGCGCGTTCAGCCAGTCGGCATGATCGGCCGCATTGCCGTCCCGCCACGGATCGACGCGCAACAGCAGGTGGGCATACGGTGCGACATCAAGATCGATCTGTGCGGCCCGGTCGCCGCGGCGTAGCGGCCGGCTTTGCCAGATCAGGCGGCCGTCGGCGATCACCTGGAAGACCATGCGCTTGTCGGGCTGGTCGCTGGTGTCGTCCACGCCGGCCTCGGCGATGAAGCGCGTCGCCCCGCGCAGTTCCACGTACAGTTCGGAGGGCGAATGGGTCGCCACACCGTTGGTGTAGGTCTGTCCGGCCACACTCAAACGACGTCCGTGCAGATTGAAATCGCGCGCCGCCGCTTTCCAGCCCTGGCGCGTCTTGCCGATGTCAAGCTGCGAGAGCCAGACCTCGCCCGCTCCGGCGGACACTGCACCCATGATTCCGATCCAACCCAAAACAACGAACGCTGTCACTTTCATGGTGATAACTTAACACGCCGGAACGCCCTGCGCTAGGCGAAACAGCATTCAGACAGCGTTGACCCAGCTCAATGCGTACGATACCATGCAACCGTACGTATGACAGAAGGGACGAGCGAACGACATGAAACCTTTTATCCACGACGATTTCCTGCTTGAGAATCCGGCGGCGCGCGAGCTGTATCACGGGTATGCCGAACAGATGCCGATCATTGACTATCACTGCCATCTGCCGCCTGCGGAGGTCGCGCAGGACAAACGCTGGGAGAATATGGCGCAGGTGTGGCTCGGGGGTGACCACTACAAATGGCGCGCGATGCGCTCCAACGGCGTCGACGAGCGTTTCATCACCGGCGACGCATCAGATCGCGAAAAGTTCCAGAAGTTCGCCGAAACCATGCCCTACCTGCTGCGCAACCCGCTCTTCGACTGGTCACACCTCGAATTGGCGCGCTACTTTGACATCTACGACCTGCTTTCGCCTGCCACAGCGGAGGCGATCTGGGTGACAACCGCTCAGCGGCTGGCCGAGCCCGGGTTCAGTGCGCGCGGCCTGATGGCGCGCAGCAACGTGCGACTGGTCTGCACGACGGATGACCCCTGCGACACGCTTGAGCACCATGCAGCCGTAAAGGCTTCTGGTTTCAACGTGCAGGTCCTGCCCACTTGGCGCCCGGACAAGGCACTGGCGATTGACCGGCCGGCTTTCTGGAATGCATGGCTCGACCGCCTGGAGGCTGCGTCCGGCCAGCCGGTCAAGAGTTGGGACGACCTGCTGAACGCCCTGCAGAAGCGCCATGACGTGTTCGCTGCCCACGGCTGCCTGTTGTCCGATTACGGGCTCGACACGCTCTATGCCGAGCCCTACCTCGAGGCTGAAATCCGCGAGATCTTCACACGCGTGCGGCAAGGAGGAGAGGCCACCGCCGACGAGACCGCCACCTTCCGTTCGGCGCTTCTGTTCGAAGCGCTGGCCATGGACGCGCGCAGTGGCTGGAGTGCCCAGATCCACTACGGCGCCCTGCGCAACAACAACTCCCGAATGTTCAAGGCGCTCGGCCCCGACACCGGTTTCGACAGCATCGGCGACTGGAACGTGGCTGTGCCCATGGCGCGGCTGTTCGACCGTCTGGAACAGGCGGACGCTCTGCCGCGCACCGTGATCTACACGCTCAACCCGCGTGATAATGAGATGATCGGCACCATGATCGGCAATTTTCAGCGCGGCCCGGTGGCCGGGCGCATGCAGTTCGGCAGCGGCTGGTGGTTCAACGACCAGCGCGACGGCATGCTGCGCCAGATGGAGGCGCTCTCGCAACTCGGGCTGCTCAGCCGTTTCGTGGGCATGCTGACCGACAGCCGCTCTTTCCTCAGCTATACGCGCCACGAGTATTTCCGCCGCATCCTCTGTCATTTGCTGGGCAGCGACATGACGGCCGGCCGAATCCCCGACGACATCCCGTGGGCCGGCGAGATCGTCAAAGACATCTGTTATCGTAACGCCGTCCGGTATTTTGGCTTTGCGGGCTTGTAACCCGGCCCTGTTTTTTACTACCCTGTACACTTCCTTTTTTTTGGCGGCAACAGGAAAGCAGGCGGGTATGAAGCAGATCGGTGTAGGCCTTATCGGATTTGGGACCGTGGGCGCGGGCGTCGCGGACGGCTTGCAGCGCAACCGCAAGGTGATGGCGCAGCGGCTGGGCGTGGAGGTCGTGCTCAAGCGTATCGCGGATGTCGACATCACGACCGACCGCGGCGTGGCGGTGGAGCCCTCGCTGTTGACAACCGACGCGATGGCGGTCATCAACGACCCCGGCATCCAGATTGTGGTGGAGCTGATCGGCGGCACCGGCGTGGCCAAGACCTTTGTGCTGGCCGCGCTGAACGCGGGTAAGTCGGTGGTCACGGCCAACAAGAAGCTGCTGGCTGAGTGCGGCGAGGAGATTTTCGGTAGCGCCGAGAAGAACGGCGTGGACATCTACTTCGGCGCGAGTGTGGGCGGCGGTATCCCGATCATCCGCGTGTTGCGCGAAGGACTCGCCGGCAACGAGATCCAGAGCATCCACGGCATCCTCAACGGCACGTGCAACTATATCCTGACACGCATGGAGAATGAGGGCCTGCCGTTCTCCAAGGTATTGAAAGAGGCGCAGAAGGCCGGTTATGCTGAGGCCGACCCTGGGTTGGATATCGACGGGCTGGACACGGCGCACAAGGCGATCATTTTGGCCTCGCTGGCGTACGGTTTTCACGTGCCGATGGAGCAGGTGCTGGTGGAGGGCATCCGCAATTTGTCGGGCATGGATGTCAGATTCGCGGCCGAGCTCGGGTATCGCATCAAGCTGCTGGCCGTGGTCAAGCGCGACGCCGGCGAGGTGGAGGTGCGTGTGCATCCCACGCTGGTTCCGTTCACGCACATGCTGGCCTCGGTCAACCATGTGTTCAACGCGGCGATGGTGCACGGCGACCTCAGCGGCGACACGCTCTATTACGGACGCGGTGCCGGACGCGAGCCGACGGCCAGCACCGTGATCGGCGACATCGGCGACATCGTGCGTAACCTGATGGCGGGCCGGTCGCGCTACCGGCGCGGCGTCAACACGGCCAACCAGGGCCAGGTGCGCATGCGTCCTGCCGCAGAGATCGTGAGCCGCTACTACGTGCGATTGATGGTGTTGGACAAGGCCGGCTCGCTGGGTACGATGACGACCATTCTCGGCCGTCATGGCGTGAGCATTCTGGCGGCCACGCAAAAGGAGTCACCCGCCGAACTTGCGCATGCCGGATATGTGCCGGTGGTGATCCTGACACATCCGGCCAAAGACGCGGAGATGGAGGCGGCGCTGCGCGAGATCCGGGCGGCGGGCGTGCTGAATGAAGAACCCGTGAAACTGCGGATGATCTAGCCGAGGGAGTGGATGTTATGTTGAAGGTATGCAAATTCGGTGGGACATCGGTCGCCAGTGCGGAACAGGTGACCAAGATCGTGGATATTGTGCTGGCCGACCCGTCGCGCCGCATCGTGGTGGTGTCGGCTCCGGGCAAGCGGTCGAAAGATGACACTAAAGTCACCGATCTGCTGATCAAGTGCGCCGAACTGGCGCTGGCGGACAAGGACTATGAGCCGGCGCTCGCCGCCATCGTGGAGCGCTATGCCGAGATCCAGCGCGAACTCGGCCTGCCGGTCGGGATCACCGCCGAGATCGAGAAGGATCTGCGCTTCCGCCTGGCGGGCGACAAATCGCACCGCGGCATCTTCATGGACTGCATGAAGGCGGCCGGCGAGGACAACAGCGCCAAGCTGGTGGCGCAGGCGTTCCAGTCGCGCGGCGCACGCGCGGTCTACGTGAATCCGCACGACGCCGGCATGTACCTGACGAACGACTACGGCAACGCGCAACTGCTCGAAGAATCTTACCAATATCTGGCTAAGACGTTGCGCGACCATGAGGAGCTGGTGGTCTTCCCCGGATTTTTCGGTTACACCAAAGAGGGCAAGGTGGCCACCTTCCCGCGCGGCGGCTCGGATATCACGGGATCGATCCTGGCGGCGGCGGTCAAAGCCGACGTCTATGAAAACTTCACGGATGTCGACTCGGTCTATCCGGTCGATCCCCGTCTGGTGCCGGAGGTCAAATCCGGAATCGTCGCGATGACCTACCGTGAAATGCGTGAGCTATCCTACGCCGGGTTCGGCGTCTTTCACGATGAGGCGGTCATCCCGGCGGTCAAGGCCGGCGTACCGATCAACGTGCGCAACACCAACCGGCCCGAAGAGCCGGGCACGATGATCGTGCAGTCGCGCCGCGTGCTGGCGGGCAGCGTCGTGGGCATCGCGAGCGACGACGGCTTCTGCAACATCTTCGTCGACAAATACATGATGAACCGC